>JBDTQD010000006.1:0-52421 GCA_039932375.1 Chloroflexota bacterium
AGCGCCTTCTCGCCGCAGTAGACCATCGTCGTCGACCAGTTGTCCGAGTCGCCTCCGTTGTCCGTGCGATTCAGCCCCCAACCGTTCGTCCGATCAGTGAGCTCGGTGCTGCCGTACGGGTTCGGATATCCGTTGCCATGGCCGAGGTAGACGACGATATTGGCCCCGTTGACGGCCGCCTTGACGTTGGCCCAGGTCGCATTCGGCGAGTAGACCTTGACGGCCACCGCGCCGGCGGCGACTGCAGCGGCGTAGATGTCATCTCCCTTGGAGCGATAGTTTGCGGTCAGGCTCCCGGTTGGGCCGACGATGATGACCACCTTCTGCGGAGCCACGACGGCGCCAACGTGCGCGACCACCAGCTGCGATGAGACGAGGGTCAGCGCGGCGACAAGTGCGGCTCGAATGCGGATCGGCAATGGACTCTCCTGGTGAATTGCCGACCGCGTGCTGATCGGCTTTTGTGCTCTGAAGACCACGCTACCGGCCGCAACCGCTCAAGCCCATGCCCCGTTGGTCAGCACCGGGGGAGGCGATGGGGCCATGTGCGCCGACGCAACCCCGCGGGACACGGACCCCGCGCTAGTCCTGTGTGAAGCGGCGGACCACCAGGAGCCGATCGAGGGTCGTGAAGTCCACCGCCGGGCTGACGAAGGCGGTCTGGGTGAGCGCATCGGGGTCGAGCTCCAGGGCCTGGATCCTTCCGAGCAGCAACCCCTTCGGGTACGGGCTGCGCCCGACCGCCGCGCCGCCCGCATCGGTCAGGGTCAGGCCGGCGCTGACCACCGTATCGCCGACGGCCAGTTGGTCGGTGGCGCGGACCTGGACCATCACCAGTTGCCCGCCCAGCTGCCCCTGTGCCAAGCCCAGGGCGCGTGTCTGCTGGTCGATCGCCACCACGCTGGAGCGCGCATCGACCACAAGGCGCACCGTGGCCGAGTCCGATCCCGCGGCCACCACGCTGCCCGCCAGGGCGCCCGCCCCGGCCGCGGCGGCCACCACCGGCATGCCGACCTGCACCCCCTGGTTGGTTCCTGCATCGATCCCCACCTCCCAGGTGAAGTTGCTCGGATCGCGGCCGAGGATCCTGACCGGCAGGAGGTCCATCTGGAGCGAGGTGGTGAGGCCGAGCAGGCCACGCAGCTCGGCGTTCTCGGCGGCCGCTTCGCGCAGCTCGGCAAGGCGCGCTTGGGAAGCCGCGAGCTCGCCGCGCAGCCTGTCGTTCTCGGTTCGGAGTCGGTCGATCTCGCCGATGGCTGTGAAGACCCCTGAGATCCCCGCCCCAACCCCGGCGATCGCGCTTCGAACCGGGTCCAATGCCCGCGCGGTCACCTCCTGCACGGTCAGCGCCGGGGAGGTGCGCGACGTCAGAAGCAGGAGCAGGGAGACCACGGTGCTGGCCGCGAACCAGAGCCCGGCGCGGGAACGGCGGTGCGGGCTGCCGTCGAGCATGATGTCGGACGTGCCCCGCGCCTAGCGCGGCGCGCGGGTGTACTGCTCGCTGACCATCACGCGCTCAAGGGTGTCGAGCTCCTCGAGCACCTTGCCGCAGCCGCGCACGACGCAGGTGAGCGGGTCGTCGGCGACGTGGACCGGCATCTGCGTCGCCTCGGCGACGCGCTTGTCGAGCCCGATCAGCAGCGCCCCGCCCCCCGCCAGCACGATCCCCTGGTCCATGATGTCGGCCACCAGCTCGGGCGGGGTCTCCTCGATCGTCTCCTTGATGGCGTCGATGATCTGCGCCACCGACGTCTCCAGTGCCTCGCGGATCTGGTCGCTCCCCACTTCCACACCACGCGGCAGGCCGGTCAGCAGGTCCCGCCCCCGGAAGGTGACGGTGCGCGGGTTCGGCATCGGGTAGGCCGATCCGACGGCGATCTTGATCTCCTCCGCCGTGCGCTCGCCCATCAGCAGGTTGTATTCGCGCCGCGCGAAGCCGACGATGTCCATGTCCATCTCGTCGCCGCCGATGCGGATCGAGCGGCTCACCACGATCCCGCCGAGGCTGATCACCGCCACCTCGGTCGTGCCGCCGCCGATGTCCACGATCAGCGATCCGGTCGGCTCGCTGACCGGCAGGCCCGCGCCGATGGCGGCCGCCATCGGCTCCTCGATCAGGCGGGCCCAGCGCGCGCCGGCGTTGAGGGTCGCATCTCGGACGGCGCGCTTCTCGACCTCGGTCACGCCGGACGGAATGCCGACCAGGACCCGGGGTCGTGGGATGCGGGCGTATCGGTCGTGCACCTTCTGGATGAAGTACCTGATCATCTGCTCGGTGACGTCGAAGTCGCTGATCACCCCGTCGCGCAGGGGGCGGATCGCCACGATATTGGCCGGCGTGCGGCCAACCATCCGCTTCGCCTCGGCGCCGATGGCCAGCACCCGCTTCGTGCGCGTATCCATGGCGACCACACTCGGCTCGGAGATGACAATCCCCCGATGACGGACCGTGACCAGGGTGTTGGCTGTGCCGAGGTCGATCCCCACGTCGTGCGAGAGGAGCCCGAGCAGGCCGTCGAAGATGCCCAAGGTGCCTCCAGCTGGGACGATGATGACGTGCCGATTGGGACTCCAGCTGGGCGGCTGGCGCTCCCCGAATAGTGACGGATCGGCCAGCCGCGGGCAATGCGAAGTCGTCGGCGGCGGCGGTTCGCTATGGTGGTGAGTGATGGCCGATGACGATCTGCGCCTGCTCGCCGACGGATCGCATCCGCGACCTTGGCAGGTATTCGGGGCCCATCCGCAGAAGGTCGACGGGACCGATGGAGTGGCCTTCACGGTCTGGGCGCCGAATGCCCGTAGCGTCGACCTGACCGGGGACTTCAGCAACTGGCATGACTCCGCCATGCCGATGACCCTGATCGATGAGACGGGGATCTGGCAGCGCTTCGTGCCGGGCATCGGAGCGGGCCGGCGGTACCGGTACGTGGTGCACGGGGCCGACGGTCGGATCCGCCACAAGGCCGACCCGTATGGCCGCTGGATGGATGAGCCGCCGGGGACTGCGACCCACGTGCTGGAGCCCTCCAGCTTCGCCTGGTCGGATGCGGCCTGGCTGGCCGGGCGTGGCGATCGTGATCCGCAACGCGCGCCGATGCGTATCTACGAGGTCCACCTGGGCTCCTGGCGCCGCGGGCCATCCGGCGAGTACCTCACCTACGCGCAGCTCGGCCCCCTGCTGGCCGAGCACTGCGCGCGCCACGGATTCACGCACCTCGAGCTGCTGCCGATCGCCGAGGCTCCCTTTCGGGGGTCGTGGGGATACCAGGTCACCGGCTTCTATGCGCCGAGCGCTCGATACGGGACACCGGATCAGCTGCGGGGCATGATCGACCACCTGCACCGGGCGGGAATCGGCGTCTTCCTCGATTGGGTCCCCGCCCACTTCGCGCCCGACGAGCATGCGCTCGCGCGCTTCGATGGCACCCCGCTCTACGAGGATCCGGACCCGATCCGGGGTGCGCACCCCGACTGGGGCACGTTCATCTTCGACTTCGGCCGCTCCGAGGTGCGGAACTTCCTGATCGGCAATGCCCGCTACTGGCTGGAGGAGTTCCACGTCGACGGCCTGCGCGTCGACGCCGTGGCCTCGATGCTCTACCTCGATTACTCGCGGAAGGCCGGCGAGTGGAAGCCGAACATCCTCGGCGGCAACCACAACCTGGAGGCGATCGCCTTCCTGCACGAGCTGAACCAACGCTGCCACGACGGGATGCCCGGCGTGGTCACGATCGCGGAGGAGTCGACCTCATTCCCCGGGGTCACCCGCCCGGTCGAGGATGGCGGTCTCGGATTCGACTTCAAGTGGGACCTGGGCTGGATGCATGACACGCTCGACTACTTCGAGGGGAAGCCGCCGTGGCGCTGGCGTCATCGGCGCAAGCTCACCTTCCGCGGCTTCTACCTCGACACGGAGAGCTGGATCCTGCCGTTGTCGCACGACGAGGTCGTGCACGAGAAGCGGTCGCTGCTGCAGAAGATGCCCGGGGGCCGGCCGCAGCAGTTCGCCAGCCTCCGATCGCTCCTCGCCAACCAGGTGGGACAGCCGGGAAAGAAGCTGCTCTTCATGGGAAGCGAGCTCGCGCCAGATCGAGAGTGGGACCATGACCGAGCCCTCCCCTGGGAGGAGGCAGCGCGCGACTCACTCCGGATCGCCCTCTTGCGGCTGCTCGACGATCTGGGCACCCTATATCGAGCATCACCATCGCTGTGGGCGGGGGATTCGGACCCGGAGAGCTTCGCCTGGATCGACGGGGAAGGCGTGACCGATCCCTCGGTACTTGCCTGGCTGCGTCGCGGCGAACGGACCAATAGGCTCGCTGAGCTGATGGTGATCGTGCATAGCGGCGCGTCGACGGAGCGCCGTGGCTATCGTCTGGGCCTGCCGCTGCCCGGGCAGTGGGACGAGGTGCTCAACACCGACTCCGAGTTCTACGGTGGTGGGAACGTCGGCAACGCGGGTCGGATCGTGGCCGACGCGACGCCGTGGGGCGGGCAGCCGGCATCGGCGCTGATCAGGGTGCCGCCGCTCGGCACCCTCTTCCTGCGGCCTGCCGCCGGCTAGGCCGGGGGCTCCGCCGGACGAGCCAGCAGGACCACGCTCCGTCCTCGCATCTCGTAGCTGACCCCGTTCGTCACTGGCCAATCCGGCCCTTCTGACGGCGGGTCCGGGTCGGCCGAGTCGAGGAGCACGGTCCATCCCGCGGCCGGGTCGCTCGGCAGCCCGAGGGAGAGCGGCGCATCGGTCGGATTCAGCGCGAGCAGGAGTGCGGCGTCGGGGCCCGGATCGCCTGGCTCCGCGCGGAGGATGAGGGCAGGCGGTGCCTCGCCGAAGGCCGCTGAACGGGCGAGGCGCAGCAGCGGGTGGGCACGCCGGAGGGAGACAAGCGACCGAACGAACGGCAACAGCGCCGCGTCGCGCGCCACCGGCATCCAGTCAAGCCAGCTCACCTCGTTGTCCTGGCTGTAGGCATTGTTGTTGCCGAGCTGCGTCCGACCCAGCTCGTCGCCGGCGAGGACCATCACCGGACCGTGCGAGACGAGGAGGGTGGCGAGCAGGGCGCGCCGCTGGCGATCTCGCCGCTCGAGGATCTCCGGATCGTCGGTTTCGCCTTCGACCCCAAAGTTCAGCGAGTCATTCGCGTCCTCGCCGTCCTCCCCGTCCTCGCCATTCGCCTCGTTGTGCTTCTCGGCATAGCTCACCATGTCGCGCAACGTGAAGCCGTCATGCGAGGTGAGGTAGTTGACCGATGCCTCGGGGCCGCGCCCGGAGGCCGCGAAGAGGTCCGGCGAGCCACCGATCCGAAGGGAGAGCTCCCCGGATCCGGAGTCCCGTCCGGCCCAGAAACGGCGGACGGTGTCTCGATACCGTCCATTCCATTCGCTCCAGCCGAGGGGGAACTGGCCGAGGCGGTAACCACGCGCGCCGAGATCCCACGGCTCGGCGATCAGCTTCAGCCGGCTTAGGCCGGGGTCCGCCGCGATCGCCGTGAAGAGCGGAGCGTCGGGCGAGAAACCGGAATCGGTGCGACCCAGGACCGTGGCCAGGTCGAAGCGGAAGCCGTCCGCCCCGTATTCATCGGCAAAGGTGTGCAGGCTGTCCAGGATCAGCTGCATGACGGCGGGGTGCGTGGCGTCGAGCGTGTTGCCGGTTCCGGCGTCGTCCCGGTAACGCCGCAGGTCCGACGCGTCGAGCCGGTAGTAAGCCGCGTTGTCGATCCCGCGGAAGGCGACAGTCGGGCCGAGCTCGTCGCCCTCCCCGGTGTGGTTGTAGACGACGTCGAGGAGCACCTCCAGTCCGGCGGCGTGCAGCGCCGCGATCGTGTTCCGTAGTTCGGCCCGTGGGTCGCTCGTCGCGGCGAGGCGAGGATCCGGCGCGAGGAAGGCGATCGTGTTGTAGCCCCAGTAGTCGATCAGGCCGCGCTCGAGCAGGAAACGTCGCGTCAGCTGCTGCTGCACCGGGAGCAGCTCCACCGCGGTCACGCCGAGGCCTCGCAGGTGGGCCAGCACGGCCGGATGGGCGAGCCCGGCATAGGTGCCCCGCAGCTCGTCTGGCAGCTCGGGGTGAAGCATGGTGAAGCTCTTGACGTGGAGCTCGTAGATGATCGAGTCGGCCATCGGGATCCGCGGTCGCTCTCCGTCGTCGATGATGGGCAGTGGGCGCGCCACGATGCCCTTCGGGGTGAAGGGGGCGGAGTCGCGGTCATCGCGTGCTCGACCGGCATGCCCCTCCCCGTCGAGATGCGCGAAGTGCTCCTCCCGCAGGGTGATCGGTCCCTCCAGTAGGCGCGCATACGGGTCGAGCAGCAGCTTGGCGGGGTCGAATCGGTGCCCCCGTGCGGGCTCGAACGGCCCATGTACCCGATACCCGTAGCGCTGCCCCTCGCCGACGCCTGGGACGCTCACGAACCAGACCTGGTCCGAGCCGCGCGCCATGCTCAGCCGCCGCTCCTCGCCGGCCGCATCAAAGAGGCACAGCTCCACACCATCGGCATGCTCGCTCCAGAGGCGGAAGGCCGTGCCGTCAGGCTCCAGCGTCGCGCCGAGCGCGGCAGCGAGGTTGCCCGTCACGCGCCGCGCGAGGCGTCGATGGGACGAATCGTGAAGACGCGGTACGGGAGGCGGAGCGGGTCAAGCTCAACGGGGATCTCGGCGCCGCGCAGCTGCCGGGAGCGGCCGGTGAGCAGGTCGACCATCAGGTATGGCTCGTCCCAGCCGATCCCGATCGCCGGCAGGTCGGGGTGCAGGACCGCACGTTCTGCCCGCGTCGGATCGCAGTTCACCACTGCATAGACCGGATCGCGCCATCGGCCCGGATAGCCGGTCAGGGGGTCGATCCTCCCGTCCGGCAGCGCCTTGCGGTAGAAGAGGGCCTGCTCGCCGGTGACGCGTTCGAAGCGCAGGTTGTCATTCAGCCGCAGGGCTCCCCAGTCTCGGCGCAATCGGTTCAGTCCGGAGATCAGCGTCTTGATATTGCCGGCCGCGTCCCAATCACGCGCCCGGATCTCGTATTTCTCGCTGTGCGCGTACTCCTCCCGCTTGCCGAGCCGGCCCTGCTCACACAGCTCGAAGCCGGAGTAGATCCCCCACGACGACGACAGCGTCGCGGCCAGCACTGCGCGGGTCTGGAACGCGGCGCGGCCGTGGTCGAGGTGATGGGGATTGATGTCCGGCGTGTTCGGCCACAGGTTGCCGCGGAAGTACTCGCGCATCTCCGTCTGGGTCAGCTCGGTGAAGTATTCGCGCAGCTCCTGGGCCGTCTCGCGCCAGACGAAGTAGGTGTAGCTCTGGCTGAAGCCGGCCTTGGCCAGCGCTCGCATCCGCTTTGGCCGGGTGAAGGCCTCGGACAGGAAGATCACGCCGGGATCGGTCCGCTGCACCTCGGCGATGAGCCAGGCCCAGAAAGCGACCGGCTTGGTGTGCGGATTGTCGACGCGAAAGATGCGCACGCCCCGATCCACCCAGGTGAGCACGACATCGAGCCATGCGCGCCACAGCGCTTCGCGTTCGCCGGCGACCGGGCCTGCAAAGTTGAACGGGTAGATGTCCTGGTATTGCTTGGGCGGATTTTCCGCGAACTTGATGGTGCCGTCGGGGGCGTGGCTGAACCACTCCGGGTGCTGCGTGACCCATGGGTGGTCGGGCGACGCCTGCAGCGCCAGGTCGAGCGCCAGCTCCATGCCGTGCAACTCCACGGCGCGGCGGAAATGCTGCAAGGCGTCGAGCCCACCCAGCTCGGACGCGACGTCGGTGTGTCCGCCACCATCGCCGCCGATGGCCCATGGAGATCCAGGATCGTCGCGCCGTGCGCGCAACGTGTTGTCGCGCCCCTTCCGATTGGTCCGGCCGATCGGGTGGATCGGCGGGAGGTAGATGACATCGAAGCCGAGCGCAGCGATCCCGGGCAGCCGCCATTCGGCATCGCGCAGGGTCGTCGGAGTCGGGTGCGCCGGGTCTCGCCCCTGCGAGCGCGGGAAGAGCTCGTACCAGGACGAGCAGCGAGCCAGCTCGCGATCGACCACGAGCGGCAGCTCAGTGCGGTAGCGGGTCGCCGCGCTGCGATCGGGATGGCGTCGAGCGGCCGCCACGACGGCGTCGCCGCCAAGGGCCGCGGCGCGGGTCCGCTCGCTTCGTGCCCGACCTTCTCGGACCAGCGCCTCGGCAATCAGCCGGGCGTCCGCGCCACGGGTCCGAGCGCGCGTGGCCTCGAGGATGGCACGCCCCTCTGCCAACTCGGTGGCCACCGCCTGCCCGGCGGCCAGCTTCTTGGTGATTGCCTCTCGCCACGAGCCGATCGCGTCCCGCCAGGCCTCGATCGTGTACCGATGCCGCGCGTTGCGGGTGAGCCGCACGCTGCCGCCCCAGCGATCGTTGTCGATCAGGCGCATCGGCGCCTCTGCCCAGCGGGATTCGCCCTCCCGGCGGAGTATCAGGACGGCGTCGAGGAGATCGTGGCCATCGGCGAAGATGTCGGCAGTCACCAGCAGGTCGTCCCCGACCACCCGCTTGACGGGGTACTCACCGCAGTCGAGCTCAGGATCGACCCTCTCGATCACGATCGAACGTCGGGCGCCGACCGCATCGGCCCCCGGCTCGACGGCAGGGAGGGCCGCCTCGGCGGCGCGCTTGCGGGTCGGGCGGGCGGTCGTCATCGGTCTCGGGCGCAACCGTACCGCATCGGGCGAGGGTCGTGCGGTCCCAGCAGCGGGGAAACAGATTCCCCTCTTCCGGGTAGTCTCTGACGACATGCGCGCCATGCATCACCCCGGCCCCAGAGTCGTCTCGTCGGCGCTCGCAGGTCTCCTCCTCGTCGCCTGCAGCTCGCCAACCGGAAGCCCGAGCGCCTCTTCGACCTGGTCGGCGACCGCCTCGCCGCCGGAATCCGCGCTGCCTTCCGAGACGGCCACTGTATCGCCGACGGCCAGCCCATCGCCCAGCCCGACACCCACGCTGGCCCCCACGCCCAAGCCGATCCCGACCATCAAGCCGACGGCAAAGCCAATCGTCACGCCAACGCCGGCGGCGGGGGGACCTGCCAAGCTCGCGGCCCAGCTCTTCGCATCCGGACTACATGATCCCGATGGAGTGACCAACGCACGCGACGGCAGCGGTCGCCTGTTCGTCATCCAACGGAGCGGCCAGATCCGCGCCATAAGCGCTGCGGGCGCCCTGCGCGCGCCGCCATTCGTCGACCTTTCGGGGCGGATCGTTGCGGGCGGCGAGCAGGGATTGTTGGGGCTCGCCTTCCATCCTGCCTTCAAATCGAACGGTCGCCTCTTCGTGGACTACACCCGCGCGGGTGACGGGGCAGAAGTCGTCTCGGAGCTCACGGCATCGGCGGATCACAACAGCGCCAACTCGGCCAGCGAACGTGTCCTGCTGGTGGTTGCCGACCCGTATGTCAACCACAACGGGGGTCAGCTGGCCTTCGGGCCTGACGGCTACCTGTACGTCGGGATGGGCGATGGGGGAGGGAGCGGCGATCCGAAGGGGAACGCCCAGAACCGACAGACCCTCCTCGGCAAGATCCTGCGCATCGACGTGAACGCGGCGCACGCGGCCGGCAAGCAGTACGCCATCCCCAATACCAACCCGTATGCCCCGGGGGGCATCTCGCCAGGCGGTGGGCTGCCCGAGATCTGGGCCTATGGCCTCCGCAACCCGTGGCGCTTCAGCTTCGACCGCGGCAACGGCGACCTGTACATCGGCGACGTTGGCCAGAACGCATGGGAGGAGATCGACCGCCAGGCAGCGGGTTCGCGCGGCGGCCAGAACTATGGCTGGAACGCGTTCGAGGGAACGCACTGCTTCGCCGCCTGCGCCGGGTTGATCGCGGTTCCCCCCGTCGCTGAGTACAGCCACGCCGACGGATGCTCCGTCACCGGCGGCTACGTCTACCGTGGCGCACGCCAACCGGCGCTGAAGGGGATCTACATCTTTGGCGACTACTGTGCAGGTACGATCTTCACGATCCCCGCCGGTGGCGCGCACGCGCCAAGGCCGGTCGCGGCGACGGGCCTCCAGATCTCGTCATTCGGCGAGGCGGAGGACGGCGAGATCTACCTGGCCGACCTGGGCGGAGGCGGAATCTACCGAGTGGTCGTCGCGCCCTGATCCCGCGGCGGCTAGATCGCTCCGAGGGCGCGCAGGCTGACCCAGCGCCCATGGCCGATCACGAGGTGGTCGAGCAGCTCGATGTCGAGCAACCGCCCCGCCTCGGCGATCTCGCGCGTGATGCGCAGGTCCTCGGCAGATGGCGCGGGATCGCCGGACGGATGGTTGTGGACGACCACCAGCGCTGCTGCCTGGCGCCGGACCGCGTCGCGAAATACCTCTCCCACCCGAACCGATGAGCCCGCCAGGTTGCCGGCATAGACCGTCATCATGCCGGTCACCGAGTTCTTGGTATTGAGCAACACCGACCGCAGCTCCTCGCGTTCCAGGTGGCCCATGACGGGCATGAGCCGCTCGGCGAGATCGGCCGGCGTGCGGATCCGCCAGCCTGTGACCGGCCATGCCGCGGCCGCGCGTCGCCCGAGTTCGAGTGCAGCCACCACCGTCGCGGCCCGGCGCTCGCCGATCGCGGGGAGCTCGTCGAGGCCGGCCACCGCGAGCCCGGCGAGGCCGTGTGGCTCCAGCAGCATTCGTGCCGCGATGGTCGCTCCGGAGCCGCCGAGCAGGACCGCCAGCAGCTCGTCGTCGCGAAGCGCGCCCGGCCCGAGCTGCCCAAGTCTCGCCCTGGCGGAGCCGGCTGCGACCGGCGGGTCAGGCACGGGGCGAAGGTGGATCGGGCGCGCGACGGCGGACACACTCCGAGGCTAGCCAGACGGCCTTAATCGCCGATTACTGGCGGCTTATCGGTTCAGGTGGGGAGGGTCAGGATTCCCTGGCGAGCAAGGAGCGCGAGCGCCACCGAGATCGCGTTGAAGCCGGCATGCATCGCCATCGTGGCTGGCAGGCTGCGAGTCCTGCGGAAGAGGAGGGCGAGGGCGACGCCGAGCGCGAAGATGGGAACCAGCGAGAAGAGACTGGTGTGGATCGCCGCGAAGAGCGCCGCCGATCCGAAGACCGCCATGCTCGATCCCCGCTCCCGCTCCCAGGCGTTGTAGACAACGCCGCGGAAGAAGAGCTCCTCGGCCACCGGGGCGACCAACAGCAAGGCGATCAGGATCACCGTCGGATCGCCCCGGTTCAGCACCGAGTCCAGGACGCCGACCTCCTCCTTGAAACCGATCGCCTTGAGCAGGCTCGAAGACAGGAAGGCGATGGCGGTGGCGCCGATCCAGGCCGGGATCGCCAGCGCGAAGCCGATCAGCACGCTCCTCGCGACGCCGGATCGGGGGACCAGGCGGAAGCCTGCCAGGGCCTTGGGCGCCACCACCAATCCGCCGGTCACCGCCGTCAGCCCAATCTGGGTGGAGGTCAGCAGAAGGAGCGTTCCGCCGACCGAGAGGGTGCCGCCGTCGAACAGGGCGAGCGCGGTTCCGCCGGCTCCGAGCGAGACGATCGTGCCAACGATGATCGCCAGCAGGAGCAGGACGAAGATCGCCGGGCCCCGATAGCGCTCAGGCGGAAGAGCAGCACGGACGACCAGCGCCCGCACGGCGTTCATCACCAGGCCGACGATCACCAGTAGCGCGCCGAGCGCGAGGAGCAAAACTGGGCCGATGAGCCGTGCCACGCCCGCGCTTGTCTGGCTCGCCGACAGCAGGTCCGCGTTGGTGGCAAGCACCACGAACAGGATCAGAAGTCCCGCCGTGATCAGCGCGACGGAGATGAACTGAAGCGCGCGGTATCGGCCCAGGATGTCGCGGTCTGACCCGGTCACCGCCTCGGCGGGCCGGGCCTCGTCGACCGGCGGCGGTGGATCAGGGGTTGGAGGCGGGTCGGAGGCCAGGTTCGGTCCCAAGCTCGGCTGCGCGCTCCGCCGGACGTGCCACGGCCGGGCGCTCGATCACGCGCTCGGACGGGCGTGGGGCTGCGCGCGGGAACTCGTGCCCGCAATACGCGCAGAGCGACCACTCCGGGTCGGCGAGGCGGCTGCAGGACGGGCAGACGCGGTGCAGGCGCGTGCGGCAGTTCGGGCAGACCAGCCAATCGGCGTGCACGCGGTCGCGGCACACCGGGCAGAGCTCGTTCTTCTCGACCTCGGCCAGCAGCGACTCCTCCGCCAGCGAGCGCTCGTAGACCTCTGCCAGCGACTCGCGGGGCCGGACGATGAGGTACAGGACCACGGCGAACAGGAAGAGGAGCGGGGTGAAGAAGATGATCAGCGCCGACGCGAAATACGGCAGGATCGGATTCTCGGACCGCGCCTGCATGTCGCGGAATGCCCAATAGGCGGTCCCCAGCCAGAGCATCACGACGTAGACGACGATGAGTGTCCCCGCGGTCTGCACCAGTGGGTTGGTGACGAAGTCGTTCCAGATCTTCCCCGGATCCGGCAGGCCGGTTGGCATGCGAAGAAGCCTCTCCTATGGCCGCCGTGCGTGAATTGGCGCTGGCGGACCGGCGGTCATGCTAGCAGATAGCTGCGCCAGGACCTCCACCAGTGCCTGGTGCTCGATCGCCAGGACGCGCTCGGCGAGGTCGGCGGCAGACTCCCCGGCGTTCACCGGCAAGCGGACCTGAGATATCGTCGGCCCAGCATCCAGGGCGGCGGTCACCTCGTGGATCGTCACCCCCGTCTCGTGATCTCCGGCCGCCAGGACTGCTGCATGCACCGCCTCGCCGACCATCCCTCGTCCGCCGTGCCGAGGGAGAAGCGAGGGGTGGATGTTGATGGTGCGGCCCGGGAACGCGTTGAAGTACGGCGGAAGCAGGATCTGGTCGTAGCCCGCCAGCAGCACGAGCTCGCACCCGTCATCGCGCAGGGCCTGACCGAGTGCCGCGTCGCGCGCCTCCGGATCGTGGAAGGCGCTCCTGGGCATCACCCGCGACGGCACCGCGTGACGCGCTGCCACCTCCAGCGCTCGGATCCCGGAATGGTTTGCGATCACCAGCGCCGGATCGACGACGGGCAGTCGGCCATCAGCGACCGCCGTGAGGACCGCCTCCAGGTTCGAGCCGCGCCCGGAGACCAGGATCCCGAGCCGCATCGGCCTAGGCGAACGAGACGCGCGGCAAGCCGGGTGTCACGCTGACCACGCTCCCCACCGGGCGAGCCTCCGGCAGGGCCGCGCGCGCCACCTCGGCGAGCTCCGGGCGGACCACGCAGGTGAGGCCGATCCCCAGGTTGAAAGTTCGCACCATCTCATCGTCGCCGATGTCGCCACGCTCCTGGATCAGGCTGAAGATGAGCGGCACCTGCCAGGCCCCCAGCTCGACGGCGACCCCGAGCCCGGCGGGAAGGGTGCGCGGGATGTTGTCGACCCAGCCGCCACCGGTGATGTGGGCGAAGGCGAGCACATCGCCCCCGGCGGTCCGAAGGGCGCGGCGCAGGATCCTGATCTCGTCCAGGTACGAGCGATGCGGCTCGAGCAGCTCCTCCCCGATCGAGCGCTCGAGGCCGGGGGCCGACCGCCCCCAGTCATCCTGGCGGAAGACACGACGAGCCAGCGAGTAGCCGTTCGTATGCAGGCCGCTGGAGGGGAGCCCCAACAGGAGATCGCCGGCGCGCACCCCGGAACCGTCGATCACGTCCGCTCGCGCCACCACGCCCACGATGAAGCCCGCCAGGTCGAAGTCGTCGTCGCGATACAGGTCGGGGAGCTCAGCCGTCTCGCCGCCCACCAGGGCCACGCCGGCCGCCGTACATGCCTCGGCGATCCCCGTCACGATGGCTGCGGCCACATCGGCCCGGAGCTTTCCGACCGCCAGGTAGTCCAGGAAGAAGAGCGGGTCGGCTCCCTGCACCGCGATGTCGTTGATGCAGTGGTGGACCAGGTCGACGCCGATGCTGTCGTATCGGTCGAGGGCGATCGCCAGCTTCAGCTTGGTTCCGACACCGTCGGTCGAGGCCACCAGGACGGGATCGGGGTGGGCGCTGGGGTCGAAGTGGAACAGGCTTCCGAAGCCGCCGACCCCGCCAAGCACCGCAGGCGTTGCAGTGGTCGCCGCCGCGCGCGCGATCAGGTCCACCGCGCGCCGAGCCTCTTCGATATTGACGCCCGCAGCCCGATAGCTTTCGCCCATCGTCTCAGCCGCGCTCCAGCGCGAACTTGTCGACGTCGAGCGGCACGTCGACGGGGTAGTTGCCATCGAAACAGGCGGTGCAATGGCGGCGCTCGTCGCCACCGACGGCGGCGAGGAGCCCCTCCTGGGACAGGTAGCCGAGCGTGTCGGCGCCGATCTGCCGCCGGATCCCGTCGAGCGACAGGTTCGCGGCGATCAGCTCGGCTCGGCGTCCGGTGTCGACCCCCATGTAGCACGGGAAGCGCATCTGCGGCGAGTGGATCCGGACGTGGACCTCCCGCGCCCCGGCGCGGCGCAGCATCGCCACGATCGGCCCCGTGGTCGTCCCGCGCACGATCGAGTCGTCGACCACCACCACCCGCTTGCCGGCGAGCACCTCGGGGAGCGGGTTGAACTTCAGCCGCACCGACGCCTCGCGCGAGGTCTGCCCTGGCTGGATGAAGGTCCGTCCCACGTATCGGTTCTTGATCAGTCCCTCCCGGAATGGCAGCCCCGATTCCTCTGCGAAGCCGATGGCGGCAGGCACCGCCGAATCCGGCACCGGGATCACCAGGTCGGCATCGGCCGGCTGCTCGATCGCCAGCCGGCGACCCATCCGCAGCCGCGCCTCGTACAGGAGCCGCCCCCCGATGACGCTGTCCGGCCGGGCCAGGTAGACGAACTCGAAGACGCAGAGCCGCTCCCGGGCATCGCTCGCCTCGGCGCTCACGCCGGGCCGCGAGGCATGCACCCCGTCCTCGTCGATGGTGACGACCTCGCCGGCCTCGACGTCCCGCACGAAGGTGGCTCCCATGGCGTCCAGCGCGACGCTCTCCGAGGCCACTGCCCAGCCCAACGGGCGCCCATCGTCGCCGTGGAGCCGCCCCAGCGCCAGCGGCCGGAAGCCGATCGGGTCGCGCGCCGCCACCAGTGCGCGCGCGGTCAGCATGGTGAAGGTGAAGGCACCCGCAGCACGATGGAAGGCGTGCTCGACCCGTTGTGCCCAGGTCCGGCCGGGGGCATGGGCGATGAGCTTGGCGAGCACCTCCGTGTCGCTGGCGGTGACGAACTCGATCCCCTGCTCGGTCAGCGCGTCGCGGAGCCAGGTGGCGTTGGTCAGGTTGCCGTTATGTCCGAGCATCAGCTCCCCAAGCTCGCTGTCGGCGTAGACCGGCTGGACATTGGGGAGGCTGTTCGATCCTGTCGTGCTATACCGGGTATGCCCGATCGCCAGCCGTGCGGCTGTCCCGTCCCCGTCCTGCTGGTCGGCCTCGAGGCGCGTCAGCGTCTCCTCGTCAAAGACCTGGCTGACCAGTCCCAGCCGCTTGTGCAGCGTCAGTCGCGTCCCGTCTGAGAGGGCGATGCCTGCCGACTCCTGGCCCCGGTGCTGGAGGGCGTGGAGGCCGAGCGCCGTCAGGTGCGCGACTGGCAGGCCGGGGGCGAAGACCCCGACCACGCCGCACTCCTCGCGAGGACCGTGAGGCTCGTAGATGGGCACCTCAGAGAGGTGCAGGCCCGCCTCGGAATAAGCGACCGGTAGGGCGGCCCGACGCACCGTGATCAGCGTGCGGTGGAGTGTCGGGACACGCGCCGATCATACCGGAGCCCAGCCCACGCCGAGGCCCCTCCTGACCAACGTACCCGACGGGTACTGCACCCAACTCCACTCGCGAGCAAATCGTGCGAACCCCTGCCCGCGGCGTCGCGTGGGATGACGATCGGGTCATGGCAGTGCAGGCGATCTCCGCCCATCCTCGGACCGACATTTCGGGAACCCTCGTAAAGGACGGCAGATGCTTCGACTCGCCAGGGCGCTCGGGTTTCTGGCCCCGATTCCGGTCGTCCTGCTGGTCATGGTCAGCCTGTCGCTGATGCGAGAGGCGGGCGCGCAGCAGACGTTCATCTTCGGCGCACTGATGATCCTGGCGACGACCGCCGGCGCCAGCGTCACGGCGCTTATCGCCTGGAGCTACTTCGGCTGGCGCCTGAGCCGCGTGGCGGATGCGCTCGAAGCGACCCTGGATACCGATCGACCCGTGCGCCTGCGGGTCGCCGGCACGCCTGCTGAACGGCGGCTGGCGCGCGCATTCAACGCGGCCAGCGGTGCGTTCGTACAGGTGGAGGCCCGAGCCGCGCACGACCGGCTGACGGGCGTGGCGAACCGCGAGACCTTGCTGACAACGCTCGGCTATGAGATCGAGCGTGCCACGCGCCACCACAAGTGGCTGTCCGTGGCGTTCATCGACATCGATCGCTTCAAGCCGATCAACGACACGTACGGGCACCACACCGGCGACGGGGTGCTTCGCCAGATCGCGACCCTGATCGGCGACAACATCCGGGCGAGCGATCTCTTTGGCCGATACGGCGGCGAGGAGTTCATGCTGATCCTGCCCGAGACCACGCCGGAGGAGGCGACCGTCCTGGCCGAGCATCTGCGTGGGCTGGTGATGGACCATCCGCTGCTGATCCCGCCGCAGGCGCCGGTCCGCATGACCATCAGCATCGGGATCGCCGGTGACGTCGGCTCACAACTGCAGGCCGATCGCCTGGTCGACCAGGCCGATGCGGCGATGTACGCGGCCAAGTCGCTCGGGCGCAACCGAACGTATCGTTACCGCGCCGTCGACGACAACGCCCCTGTTCGTCGCGCTCCGATCTCTTCGGAGCGGCGTGCTGCGGCGACGGCCATCGGTCGCTGGGCGAGCGACACCGCGGCCGAGGCCCTGGCCTCGGTGCTGGCCCCGCAGCCACATCATCGCGGCCAGCCCTCCGACATGATTGCAGCTCTGGCGACCGGCATGGCGCTGGAGCTCGGTCTGCCGAAGGACGAGATCGAGCGGATCCGGATTGCCAGCCTGCTGCACGATCTCGGCAAGCTGGCGGTTCCAACCGAGATCCTGGACAAGCTGACGACCCTCTCCGATCTCGAGTGGCAGGCGATCGGGGAGCACCCGCGCATCGGGCAGGTGATCCTGGAGGAGGCCTCCTCGTTGCGGGAGGCGGTCCCCGTCGTCCTGCATCACCACGAGCACTTCAACGGCAGCGGCTACCCACATGGCCTGCGTGGAAAGGAGATCCCCCTGGGAGCGCGCATCGTGGCCGTCGCGGACGCCTACCACGCCATGATCCACGAGCGTCCGTATAAGAACGCCCGCGAGCACGACGACGCCCTCCGCGAGCTGCGTGCCAATGCCGGCACCCAGTTCGACCCCGAGATCGTGGACCTCTTCTGCCAGATGTTCGCCGCAGGAGTGCCAGCCGACGGCCTCAGCGAGATCTACAGCCTGCACCAGCGGGCACGCGACGGGCGCGCCATGATCGAGCCGAACGCCTCCCCGCGGCCGCTGGAGGTCGTCTCGAGATCAGGGAGCGTTGGTGTGCACCTGCACGCCAACGGCAAGAAGCGACCTCGAGCCAAGAGCAGCGAATCGGCCGTTCCCCCCAAGCCGATCGACAAGGCGGCCAGCTAGAAGGGCGTGCTCCACGCCTCGCGCAGACCGTCGAGGTCGATCCCCAGCCGATGCTCTCCCACCACCAGCTCGAGGGTGTCGCCTCCCGCTACGCCGAGTCGGCAAGCCGGCACGCCGTCGGCATCCGCGGCAGCCGACAGCGCTCCGCCCGAGGGCCGTGGCACAGCGATCACGGCCCTCCCTGTACGTTCGCCGAACAGGCTCGCGCTTGGGTGAGCCGATGCCTCCGGCGGCAGCGTGATGCTGGCTCCCAGGGACGAGGCAATCGCCAGCCGGGCAAGGGCAACCCCGATGCCTCCGACCGAGGTGTCGTGCGCTCCGGCCAGTAACCCATCGGCGGCCAGGCGCCCGAGCAGCCTGACCAGTCGCACTGCGGCGGGCAGGTCGAGCGCCGGACGGCCACCGAATCGGCCGCGGCGCCAACCGAGCTCCGAGGCAGCCAGCGCATCCACGTCCCACGCAGGCATCCCGAGGAGCCAGATCTCGTCGCCGTCGCTCCAGCGCATCGCCACGGCCCGCGATCGAGACTCGAGCAGCCCAACCATGCCCACCACCGGAGTCGGCAGGATCGGCCCATCAGGGGTCTGGTTGTAGAGGCTGACGTTGCCCGAGACGATCGGCACGCCCAGGCTTTGGCACGCCTCGGCCATCCCCGCCACCGCCTGCGCCAGCTGCCAGTAGCCGCTCGGCTGCTCCGGCGAGCCGAAGTTGAGGCAGTTGGTAATCCCAATCGGGGTCGCGCCGCTGCAGGCCACGTTGAGGGCGCCCTCGATGACGGCGGCGGCTCCAGCGAGGCGAGGATCGAGCGCGCCGAGGCGGCCGGGGCCGTCGAGCGAGAGGGCGATCGCTCGGGCAGTGCCTTTGATGCGCAGCAGGGCGGCGTCTCCAGCGCCCGGCCCGACGAGGGTGTTTGTCCCGTTCATGTGGTCGTACCGGCGCCAGATCGGCTTGCGGCTGCGCGCGTTCGGGCTTGCCAGCAGCTCGAGCAGAGTCGCGATTGACGGCGCCTCGGCGGCCAGATCATCGAGCCGCTCGGCCAGACGACCGGGCAGGTCGACCGGTGGCTCGGCGGGCGGCGTGTAGCGCGGGGCATCGTCGGTCAGGGCACGCCCCGGCACCTCGCAGACCACCTGGCGGCCCGCGGTGGCGCGCACCACCGGCTCCGCGATGACCCGGCCGATCGTCACCGCAGGCAGGTCGTAGCGCTCGAAGACCGCCTGCACATCGGCCTCGCGTCCGGCGCGAACGACGAGCAGCATCCGCTCCTGGGATTCGCTGAGGAGCACCTCGTAGGGGGTCATCTGCGGCTCCCGGCGTGGCACAAGGTCGAGGTTAACTTCTGCGCCGGAGCCGCCGCGGGCCGAGACCTCCGCCAAAGCGCAGGTGAGGCCGGCGGCACCGAGGTCCTGCATCGCCACCACCGCCTCAGAGCCGGACAGCTCGAGGCATGCCTCCATCAGCAGCTTTTCCAGGAACGGATTGCCGACCTGAACGGCCGGGCGTCGCTCGTCGCGATCGTCATCCAGCGAGGCCGACGCGAAGCTCGCGCCCTGGATTCCGTCGCGCCCCGTCGAGGCGCCCACCAGCAGGAGGGCGTTGCCGGGCCCCGCCGACCGGGCCAGGGTGATCTCCTCGTGCCGCGCGATGCCGACGCACATGGCGTTCACCAGCGGGTTGCCGCTGTAGGTCGCGTCGAATCCAATCTCGCCGCCGACATCGGGTATGCCGATGCAGTTCCCGTAGCCGGCGATTCCGGCCACCACTCCGCCGAGCAGGTAGCGGTTCCGGGTGGCCGCCGCGTCATCGGTCCGGCCGGTGGCATCCTCGGCCGCAGTGAGCGGGCCAAAGCGCAGCGAGTTGAGGAGGGCAATCGGTCGCGCGCCCATGGTGAAGATGTCGCGGATGATCCCGCCCACGCCGGTCGCCGCTCCCTGGTATGGCTCCACGGCGCTGGGGTGGTTGTGCGACTCGACCTTGAAGACGACCGCCAGGCCGTCGCCGATGTCGATCGCTCCCGCATTCTCGCCAGGCCCGACGAGGACCCGCTCGCCCGACGTCGGCAGGGTGCCCAGCAGCGATCGCGAGTGCTTGTAGGCGCAATGCTCGCTCCACATGGCGCCGAACATCCCGAGCTCGACCACATTGGGCTCCCTCTCCAGCGCCGTGACCACCAGCCGGTATTCGTCCTCGGTCAGCCCGTGGCGCTCCACGGGTGCAGCGATGCTCAAGGGTCAGGCTCGCGCGAGGCGCGTCAGCGACCCGATCAGGACGATCAGGCCGGCGAGCAGGAAGATGATCCCGCCCGGCGAGAGCGATCGGAGCACCTGCAGCAGGTCGCCGCCGGGTCCGCCGATCAGCTCGACCAGCACGAAGAGAGCTGCCAGCCCGACTCCCCATAGCAGGGAGATCAGCAACCCGATGCGTTGGAGGGTCGCCGGCGCGGACCGCACGAGGCCGGCCAGGGCAAGCACCAGCAGGATCAGGCTCAGGATCGGAACCGGGGCGGCGAGGCCGAAGTAGGCAGTCTCCTGGATCCCCCCAGCGGGATAGCCTCTCCAGAAGGCGAGCCCGTATCCGCCGGGCGCGCCGTATGCGCGATCCCAAAGCGAGGCGCCACCGAATGCGAACGGGAGCAGCCAGGCGGTGAGCATCCCGCCAGCGCCGATCAGCAGCACCAGCGGCCCGAGGAATGCCCGGCGGGCTTTCGCCGGCTGCGGAGCGCCCTCTTCGGTCGCGGCGGATCCGTCTGCCGCGGGGCGCAGGTTTGCGCCGCAGTTCTGGCAGAACGCGACGCCCGCTCGATTGTGGGTCCCGCAGCGCGGGCACGCCTGGGTCCCATCGGGTGGTACCGGTCGCTCGACTGCCGCGGGGGCGCCCGGCGCCATCAATCGCTGCCCGCAGCTGCGGCAGAAGGCGATCCCCGGCCGATTCTCGGTGCCGCAGCGCGGGCACTGCGTCCCTTCGATCAACGGGGTGGCCGGCACCGAATGCGCAGCGATCAGCTCCGGGTTGGGGGGTGGGGGCGGCGGTGGGACAACCCAGGCCTCCGCCTCGCTGGGGACCGTTGCCGATTGAGAGTCTTCGACCGGTTCCGCGGCCTCGATCGGTTCCGCGGGCTGATCCTGGGGCGCATCGGCCGGCTGATCGACCGGCGTCGCAACTGGGTCCAGCTCGTCATCGTGCATCGGGCGATGGACCTCCATCAGGACCGTCTCGGAGGCCTCGCATCATAGCCGACGCTCGGCGGCGGCCGGCTGCCCGACGAGCCAGCTGTCGAGCGCTCGGAGGATGCGCAGGCCATCGGTGCCGCCGACCTCCGCCTCGGCTGCGCGCTCGGGATGCGGCATCAGGCCGAGCACGTTTCCGCGCTGGTTCACGATTCCTGCAATCGACCGCAGCGAGCCGTTCGGGTTGGCATCCGGCACGACTGTTCCATCCTCATCGGCGTAGCGAAGGACCACCCGGTCGGTTTCCTCCAGGTCGTCGAGGACCGCGGGGTCGGCGTAGTAACGTCCCTCCCCGTGGGAGATCGGCAGGCGAATCGTCTCGCCAGCGACCAGGTCGCCGAGCCACGGTCCCGCGGCGCGCTCGACGCGGAGCGGCTGCCAATCGCACCGAAACTCCAGGTGATCGTTGCGCAGCAACACCCCGGGCAGGATGCCGGCCTCGGTCAGGATCTGAAATCCGTTGCAGGAGCCGAGCACGGGGCCACCAGCCGTGGCGAACGCCTCGACCGCGCGCATCACCGGCGAGAAGCGGGCAATCGCGCCGGTGCGCAGGTGATCACCATGGGCGAAGCCGCCGGGCAGGACCACTGCGTCGGCATCGCCCAGGTCGACCTCGGTATGCCAGACCAGGCGAGCGTCCCAGCCGAGGAGGCCCGCGACGTGCGCGAAGTCGCGGTCGCTCCACGTGCCCGGGAAGACGAGAACGGCAACTCGTGGCGCACGGCTCACCCGCGCACCTCGACGGAAGCGGGCTCATCTGCGTGCAGCTCCCAGTCGGCGGTCTCCATCACCGGGTTGGCGAGGAGGCGGCGGCACATCTCGCTCACGGCCGTTTCAGCAGCGGCGCGGTCTGCCGCTTCGAAGCTGAGGCGCAGCAGCTTGCCGGAGCGCACGTCGCTTACCCCGTCAAAGCCCAGCGAACGGAGGCCGCCGGCGATCGTCTGGCCCTCCGGATCGGCGATCCCCGGCCGAAGCCGGACCTGCACCTCCGCCAGCCAGCGCATCAGCCCGATGACTCGGCGCCGGGCCAAGGTTCGCCGGTCAGCCGCTCGTAGGCAGTGACGTAGCGGTCGCGCGTTCCGTCGATCACCTCGTCGGGCAGCTGCGGGGCGGGCGGCTCTCGGTCCCAGCCCGAGCCCGCCACGAAGTCGCGGACATACTGCTTGTCGAACGACGGCGGGCTGGCGCCGGGCGCGTACTGCGCCGTGTCCCAGAATCGGCTCGAGTCGGGGGTCAGCAGCTCGTCGATGAGCGCCACTGCACCATCGATCCAGCCAAACTCGAACTTCGTGTCGGCCAGGATCAGGCCTACCTCGGCGGCCCGCTGTACGCCTGCTCGATACAGCGCCAGCGAGCGTTCCTCCAGCTCCAGCGCCAGGTCGGCGCCGACCATCTCGGCCAGCCGCTGGCGAGTGATGTTCTCGTCGTGGCCGACCTCCGCCTTGGTCGATGGTGTGAAGATCGGCTCCGGCAGGCGATCGGCCTCGCGCAAGCCCTCGGGCAGCGGATGCCCGCCGACCGTCCCGCCGGCCCGGTATTCCGCCCAGCCGGATCCGGCCAGGTAGCCGCGGACCACGCATTCGGCATCAATCCGCCGCGCGCGGCGCGCCAGGGTGACCCGGCCGGCGAGCTCCGGCAGCCGTGCCTCGCGCGGCAGGTCGGCGGCATCGGTCGACAGGAAGTGGGTCGGTCCGAGCGGCTCGAGGCGCTGGAACCAGAAGGCGGATAGGGCGGTCAGGAGCCCCCCCTTGTCGGGGATCGGCTGGTCGAAGACGACGTCGAAGGCGGAGAGCCGATCAGTCGCCACCAGCAGGAGCCGGTCGTCGCCGACGGCATAGGTCTCGCGGACCTTGCCCCGATGGAGCAGCGTGAGGCCGGGGATTTCTGACTGGGTCAGGGTCATGGCAGGTCGTCCGTGGCCCCTTCGGGCGCGTCGGGCTCGGGTGTCGCGGGTCGGGATTCGAGTCGGAGTCTTCGCCGGATAAAGTCCTCAACGCTGTCGAGCAGGGCGAGGACCACCAGGATCAGCAGGGTCCCGACCAGGGCCATCGCCAGCAATCCGGCTCCCGCTGCCATGCCGATGGCGGCCACCGCCCACAGCGAGGCGGCCGTGGTCAGTCCGCGGATGTTGCCGCGGTGCTGCAGGATCGTGCCCGCACCGATGAAGCCGATCCCCGACACGATCTGGGCGGCGATGCGGGTCGGGTCGACCGTCGAGCCGGCAAAGCCATAGGCCGAGGTGATGGTGAACATCGCCGAGCCGAGCGCAACCAGCGAGTGGGTTCGGAATCCGGCGGGCTGGCGGTGCAGCTCCCGTTCGAACCCGATCACGGCTCCGAGGGCCAGGCCGAGGGCCAGCCTGCCGGCGAGCTGGAGCTCGAGGTTGAAGCCGAGTTCGGGCATCACCGATGCGCCTCCTGCGCCGCTGTTGAAGCCTCCGCGTCGCCATCGGCCAGCTCGAAGTTCCACCAGATCGAGACCCAGGCGTGGAGGGCACCGAAGGCCAGGACGAGGGCGAGCCAGATCGCCATGAAGCCTACCAGCAGGAGCAGGGCCTGGGGGCTGACCAGTTGCCCGGCGGCAAGCTCCACGCGGATCGGCGCCCACAGCACGCCGAGCAGCGCGAGCGCCAGCACGAAGGCAAGCAGCTCGGCCAGGGTTGACGCCAATGCGACGCCGATCCGGCGGATCGGATGGCGCCGCAGATCCGACAGCCCGGCCTTGAGTGCCGCGTCGATCGGGAGCGCGTCTGGCCCGGTCCCCCGCCGCAGGGCCGCAGCGCCGAGTGCCTGGCCGGCGAGCATCAGCACCACCACGAGGACGAGGAGCGGTACCAGGTGGCCGGCGATGCGGAGTAGCAGCGGCCCGCCGATGTCCGGGGCCGTGAACTCGGCGGGCGCCACTGCAGCGGTCGCGCTGGCAAGGGCCGCGATGGCGGCGACGGCCGGCAGGCTCGCCGCCAGCAGGACGCTGAATGCGACTTCCGTCTCGCGGCTCAGCGACCGATCCGGCGTGCCCCGGCCTGCCGCGCGGAGGAGGCCAACCTCGCCGAGGGCAGCGAGGAGGCAACCGACGACGACGAGCAGTGCGGCGAGACCAGCCAGGAGCAGGAGGTTCCACGGAAACAACCCGGAGCTGATGACCCCTGCGCCGGCAAAGGCAAGATCGCTCTCCCGAAGCCCGCCGGTGACGGTCAGCACGAACGGCAGCCAGACGAGGAACGGCGCTGCGCTCAGCGCGCCGGCCAGCCACCAGTCCGCGCGGTCTCCGGCCAGGCGCGCCGCCGCGGCCGCGTGCTCCAGCGAGCTGCGGGCGCCGGTCACGCTTCTCCCTGATCGGCGGCGGCGAGCTCCAGCGCGCGAAACGTGATCTCGATCCCCGCCAGGTGGCGCTCAAGGTCCATTGCATGCTCGATCTCGCCTCGATCGAGCCACCGGCTCACCCCGTCGTCGCCGAGCAGCTCCGCCGCGAAGGTGGTCTCGCCGGCCCACGCACGCTTGGCCGCCCCCTGGACCAGGCGGTAGGCCTCCTGGCGATCGGCACCCTTGGCCACCATCGCCAGCAGGAGGGCTTCGGAGTAGACCATCCCTCCGAGCAGGTCGAGGTTGCGAGCCATCCGCGCCGCGTCGACCTCGAGCCCCCGCAGCAGGCCGGTCATCGACCGCGTGGCATACGCGGCGATCCCCAGGG
Organism: Chloroflexota bacterium; assembly: GCA_039932375.1. Lineage (GTDB taxonomy): Bacteria > Chloroflexota > Limnocylindria > QHBO01 > QHBO01 > CF-167. Next base: position 24,503 of record JBDTQD010000006.1, read on the forward strand.
CGCGTTCGAAGACGAAGCGCTCGGCGCTCGAGTGGCTGATGTCGCGCTCGTGCCACAGGGCCATGTTTTCGAGCCCCACCAGGGCATCGGCGCGGAGCAGCCGGGCGAAGCCCGTGATCCGCTCCGCCAGGACCGGGTTGCGCTTGTGTGGCATGGCGCTGCTCCCCTGCTGGCCAGCCCCGAACGGCTCGAACGCCTCGCCGACCTCGGTCCGCTGCAGATGCCGGACCTCGACCGCCAGTCGCTCCAGGGTGCCGCCGAGGATCGCAAGCGACGTGAGCAGCTCCGCGTGCCGGTCACGGCTGATCACCTGGGTCGCCGCAGGGTCTGGGGTCAGCCCCAGCGACCGGCAGACGAAGCTCTCCACCTCGAGGCTGACGTGCGCATGCGTGCCGACCGCGCCCGATACCTTGCCAACCGCGATCCCCTCGCCGGCGCGGGCGAGCCGCCCCTGTGAGCGTCTCACCTCGGCGTACCAGCCGGCCAGTTTGAAGCCGAATGTGATCGGCTCGGCGTGGATGCCGTGGCTTCGTCCGACCATCGGGGTCGACCGATGCTCGACCGCCATCTCGCCGAGCAGCGCCGCCAGCTGCGCCAGCTCACCTTCCACGAACTGCGTCGCGTCGCGCAGCACCACGGCGCTGGCCGTGTCGAGCAGATCGGAGCTGGTCAACCCGAAATGGAGCCAGCGCCCTTCTGGCCCGAGGCGCTCGGTGACCGATCGCAGGAAGGCGATCACGTCGTGCTGCGACTCACCCTCGATCTCGTGGGCGCGCGCGGCATCCACGTCGCCGGTGGATGCCCGGATGCGCTCCCAGTCGTCGTCCGGCACCAGGCCGGCGACATGCATCGCCTCGACTGCCAGCAGCTCGATCTGCAGCCAGAGCTCGAGCTTGCGACGCTCCGAGAAGAGCTCTCGCAGCTCGGGCAGGGCGTAGCGGTCGATCATCGCGGGTCGATGTCCAGCTCCGCGCTGCCTGCCAGCTCTGCCCGGACCGCATCCACCCGTGCTGCCAGCGTCGCATCCCCAAGCGCCAGGATGCGGGCGGACAGGTGCGCGGCATTCTTGGCCCCGGCAGACCCGATGGCGACGGTCGCCACCGGCACCCCGGGGGGCATCTGGACCACGCTGTACAGCGCGTCGGCGCCGCCGAGAGCGCCGGCGTCGAGCGGCACGCCGATCACCGGTCGCGCGGTCAGGGACGCCAGCACGCCGGGCAGGTGGGCTGCCATCCCGGCGGCCCCGACGAAGACGCGGACGCCCCGGCCCTCGGCGTCTCGCAGATACGCGGCCAACGCCTCGGGCTGGCGGTGCGCGCTGATCACGCTCGACTCCCACGAAATGCCGTAGCTGTCGAGGGTATCGAAGCAACCGCGCAGGGCGGGAAGGTCGCTGCGCGAGCCGCAAATGACGGCGACCAGGGGCGTGGGGGTCATCGGTCCTAGGATATCCCGCAGGCGACCGGCCGTCGGCCGGCCACGGACGAGTCCTGGAGGTGTTCCATGTCGAAAAGGTCAGCCGCGAGGCCGACCAGCCATCATTCGGTGAACAAGGCGCTCATCGACGATGCGCCGATGGGCGCGCGGATCGCCGATGCGGTCACCGGCTTCATGGGCAGCTGGCGCTTCCTGATCCTGCAGACGGTCCTCGTCGTCGCGTGGCTGGGAGGGAACATCTACCTCCTCAGCAAGCCGTTCGACCCGTACCCGTTCATCCTCCTCAACCTGGCCTTCTCGACCCAGGCGGCTTACGCCGCGCCGCTGATCCTGCTGGCGGGCAATCGCTCAGCAGTGCGAGATCGGATGACCCTCGAGCATGCGGCGTCGGAGGCCGACGTGGAGGAGAAGCAGAATGAGCGGCTGCTGCATGGCAACACCGAGATCCTCAAGCAGGTCGACGTGCTTGAGCATCGGATCCTCGAGCTTGAGAAGCGGATCATCGCCGCGTTGAAGATCCCCGACTAGACCTCGTACATCCCGATATCGGACCGATGCTGCGCGCCCTCCAGCTCGCATCCCGCCACGCCTCGGTAGGCGACCTCGCGCGCCGCGGCCATGTCGCCGGCAACGCCGACGAAGGTGACCAGGCGCCCGCCGGATGACAGGTACGCGCCCTCGGCAGTGCGCCGCGTTCCGGCATGGAAGCAGAGGAGCGGCCCGCCGTCGTCGACCCCTGACGGCTCGGCACCGTGCAGGCGCCGGTTCGTGATCGAGTCTGTCGGATAGCCCTCCGCCGCGATCACCACCCCGACGGCGGCGCCGGCGCGGATCGCCAGCGAGTCCTCCATCGCCCCGCGGTCGCCGGTGGCCACGCCGAGCAGCGCCGCCGCCAGGTCCCCGTCGAGGAGCGGCATGAGGACCTGCGCCTCGGGATCGCCGAAGCGGGCATTGAACTCGAGCACCATGGGTCCAGCGGCAGTCAGCATCAGACCGGCGTACAGGACCCCGCGGTATGGAGTTCCGTCGTGGGCAAGTCGCCAGGCGATCGGCTCGAAGATCGAGGCCACCGTGGCCTCCACCTCGGCTTGCCCGAACCAGGGGACCGGTGCAAAGGCCCCCATCCCGCCGGTGTTCGGCCCCTGGTCGTCGTCGTGGAGCCGCTTGTAGTCGTGCGCCGCGGCGAGCGGCACCACCTGCTCGCCGCTGACCAGGGCAAAGACGGAGACCTCGCGCCCGGTGAGGCGCTCCTCGAGCAGGATCTGGCCCCCCGCCGGAGCGTGCTTCCAGAGGTCGCGGATCGCGGCCTCGGCTTCCTCCGTCGTCTCCGTCACGACCACCCCTTTTCCGGCGGCCAGCCAGTCGGCCTTGACGACCGGGGGCTGCGCGCTCGTGCGCGCATGCGAGAGGGCGGCGTCCAGGTCATCGAAGACGGCGCTCGCCGCGGTCGCGACGCCGGCACGCCGCAGCTGCTCCTTGGCGAACCCCTTGCTCGACTCCAGGCGAGCCGCGGCACGGCTCGGACCGAAGGCCGGGACTGAGGCCTGCTGCAGCGCATCGGCCACGCCGGCGGCCAGGGGCCCTTCCGGCCCGATCACCACCAGGTCGAAGCGCTCGCGGGCCGCAAAGCGCGCGACTGCCAACGGGTCGCCAATCGGCAGGTCATCGACGCCCTCCGCCACGGCCGCGGTTCCGCCGTTGCCAGGGGCGATCCAGACGCGCTCGACGGACTCGTCCCTGGCCAGGCGCCAAGCCAGCGCGTGCTCGCGCCCGCCCCCGCCCATGATCAGGACCCGCATCTAGGGGCTCGGGGCGGCCGAGGCAGAGGGCGGCGCAGATGGGGCGCCGACCAGCTCGCCGAGCCGCGCGATGACTCGCGCCAGCTCCTCGATTCGCGCCTGGTACGTGCCAAGGTCCTTGGCCGTCAGCGCGGCCTGCGCGGCGTCGTACAGCCGCTGCGCCTCGGCCACCAGCGAGGCAACATCCGACGGCAGTGCTCCGCCCCCACCGTCTGGCGGCGGAACGGTTGCCTCCCCAAGGATCTGGCGCAGCCCCTGTTCGACCGTGTCGGCGAAGGCGATCCGCGTCTGGCTGGCCAGGATCACGCGCTTGAATTCGGGGAGTGACGATTCAGTCGACTGGAGGAAGATCGGCTCCACGTACAGGATCGAGTCGCCCATCGGCAGCACCAGCAGGTCGCCGCGCACGACCGATGATCCAGCCCGTGACCAGAGCGTGAACTGGGCGCTGACCGTGCTGTCCTGGTTGATCCGCGACTGGATCTGTGCCGGCCCGTACGTCGTGGACTGGGGCGGGAATCGGAAGGCGATTCGCTTTCCATAGACGCCGGGGTCCATGCGGGCGGCAACCCAGGCCACCATGTTCTGCCGGTTCGACGCGACCAGCGGCTGGATCAGGACGAATTCGGCCTTCTGCTCGCCGGGGAGCTTCATGATCACGTAGTACGGCGCCACCAAGCGCGACTCACCCTCGACGCCCGCCTGCTGGGTTGGGAAGGCCCACAGGTCCTCGCGGCTGTAGACCGTGCTGGCGCCGTCGGCGTTCGCGGCCACGTGGTACAGGAGATAGGTCTCGTTCTGCGCCGTGAAGAGGTCCTCGGGGTAGCGCAGGTGGGCGGTCAACTCCGGTGACATCTCGCTCAGCGGCTTGAAGAGGGCGGGGAAGATGCGTGCATAGGCGGCGATGATCGGGTCCTTCTGATCGGCGATGTAGAACTCGACCGTGCCGTTGTAGGCGTCGATGACCACCTTGACGCTGTTGCGGACGTAGTTGGCGCCGGGGAACGGAGCGTCCGCGCCGAGCGGCTGCGCATTCGGATATCGGTCCGTCAGGGTGTATGCGTCCCAGATCCAGACCAGGCGATTGTTGGCGCTGACCAGGTACGGGTCGCCGTCGTACGCCAGGAAGGGAGCCAGCTCGCGAACGCGCTCCCCGATCTCACGGCGGAAAAGGATCTGGGAGTGATCGGTCAGCTGGCTGCTGATCAACAGGTTCAGGTCGCCGAACCGGATGGCGAAGAGGAGACGGCTGAGCGGGTTGCCGAGCGACACTCCGGTGGACCCCGCCCAGCTGGTGGTGGTCTGCCCACCCTGTTCGCTCAGCGGATAGTCGAACTCGGCCGTGTTGGTGCCGGTCACCACGTAGTCGTTGGCCGCCTCACCGAAGTAGATCCGCGGCTCGCCGATTGGTAGGCTCGGCGCCTGGTTGATTCCGCTCACCAGGTAATCGGGCTGTCCTTCGGGTGTCACCGCATTGACCGGTACCGCGGTGAGGCCATAACCGTGGGTGTAGAAGAGCCGTTCGTTGGTCCACGTCTTCGCCTCGGGGGCCAGGTTCGCGATCTCGAGCTCGCGGGCGCTCAGCATGATCTGGCGCTCCGCGCCGTCGATCTGGTACCGGTCGATGTCGACGTCCCGGAAGTCGTAATACCGAACGATCTTCTGCTGCTGCCCGAAGGTGACGAGCAGGGGACGGTAGTCCCACAGCCGGATGTTGTTGAGGGTCGCGTTATTGGCATCGAAGGTCGCCCGGCTCAAGGGCTGCTCGCCGGTGAAGGTTCGCGGCTGGATCGCGTCCAGGTCGAATGCGGCACGTGTGGCGGCGATGTTCTTGGCGATGTAGGGCCGTTCGAGCGCGATCTCGGCCGGCTGCACCTGGAACGCCTGGATCGTCGCGGGGTAGGCGGCTCCCACGATGATCGAGGTGCCGATCCAGACCACGGCGCTGATGGCCAGCAACCAGAGGGTCTTGAACCAGATGTTGGCGAGGAGGAGGGCCGCCGCGGCGAGCGCCACGACCGTCAGGATCACGTAGGCCGGGACCTGCGCGTGCATGTCGGTGTAGGTGGCGGCCTGGATCGTGCCTTCGATCCCGCGGGTCGAATAGGAGAGCTCGGCGATGTCGAACTGGTAGCCGGCGGCGATCGCCACCAGCAGGAGCGCACCCAGGGTCGAGAGATGGGCGCGCACCGGCGCCGTCAGGCGCAGCTGCCAGCGCAGCGCCCCCGCCGCATATGCCCCCAATGTGAGCAGGATGATGACGACCACGGAGGCCACGCCCCAGCCCTGCAGGAATCGCCAGAAGGGCAGGTCGAAGACGTAGAAGCCGATGTCGCGGCCGAAGTTCGGGTCGCTGACGCCGAATTTCTCGCCATTGATGAAGAGGAGCACCGTCTGCCAGTTGCCGCTCCAGGCGGCGCCGGAGATGAGTGCCACGAGCACGACCAGCACCGCGAGCACGACTGTCACGAGTCGGCTCACATCCGGCAGCTCGATGCCACCGATGCGACGGATCGGGACCTGCGGAGCGATGCGTCGAGCCAGCCAGACGCTGGCCAGGGCCGGAATCGCAAAGGCCACGAAGCCGATGACGAAAAGGGCGACCTGGGCCCAGAGGCGCGTGAGCAGGACGTCCCGGCGGCCGAGCGCGTCGTACCACATCAGGTCGGTGAAAAGGTTGACCAACCCCCCGAGCAGGCCGAAGACAAAGAGCAGCGCCACGATGGCCGCGACAATCAGTCCCCAGCGCGGCTGCCGACCTCCGCCACGGCGCCGCAGGATCGTGGGTGGACGCGGTCGCAACGGCGGCGGCCCGTCGTCGTCGGGACGATCGGCGTGCCCATTGCCGCCGCTGCGCCGAGTTCCAGAGGGTGGGATCGGTCGGCCTTCGCGGCGGGCGTCCTGCTCAGCCTGGCGGCGCTGCAACTCCTCCAGAAGCTTGTCGAACCAGGTTGACATGTATGCCGCGCATGCTAGCCCGGATCAGCTACTCCCATTCGATGGTCGCCGGGGGCTTGCTGCTGATGTCGTAAACGACCCGGTTGACGCCAGCGACCTCGTTGACGATCCGTGAGCTGATCTTGGCCAGCAGTTCGTATGGCAGGCGAGCCCAGTCGGCGGTCATGCCGTCCTCGCTCGTCACCGCGCGGATGGCGACCACGTTGGCGTAGGTGCGGAAGTCGCCCATCACGCCAACCGAGCGGACGGGAGTCAGGATCGCGAAGGACTGCCACAGGGACCGATACAGGCCGGCCCCCTTGATCTCGTCGATGACGATCCAGTCCGCCTCGCGCAGGGTGTCGAGCCGCTCGGCGGTCACCTCGCCGATGATCCGGATGGCGAGCCCCGGCCCCGGGAACGGCTGCCGCAGCACCATCGCGTCGGGCAGGCCGAGCTCCGCCCCGACGTTGCGCACCTCATCCTTGAACAGGTAGCGAAGCGGCTCGATCAGGCTGAAACGCAGGTCGGCCGGAAGGCCCCCGACGTTGTGATGGGTCTTGATCTTGGCCGCCGCCTTGGTCTCGGAGGTCTTCGACTCGATGACATCGGGGTAGAGGGTTCCCTGCGTCAGGAAGTCGATCTGCCCCAGCTTGGCAGCCTCCTCCTCGAATACGCGGATGAACTCATCGCCGATGATGCGGCGCTTCTCCTCCGGATCCTCGACGCCGGCCAGGCGGCGCAGGAACCGGTCGCGTGCGTCGACCATCACCAGCCCCATCCCCAGGTTCTCGGCGAAGGTGGCGCGCAGGAGCTCCGACTCGCGCTTGCGCATCAGGCCGTGGTCGACGTAAATGCAGGTCAGCTGGTCGCCGATGGCCCGATGGACGAGGGTCGCCGCCACCGCCGAGTCGACGCCCCCTGAGAGCGCGCAGATCACCTTGCCGTCGCCAACTCGCTGCCGGATCTCCGCAACGGTCGTATCGACGAAATTGCCCGCCGTCCAGGTGGGGCGCGCCCCGGCGATCTCGACCACGAAGTTGCGCAGAATCTCGCGACCTGCGGGGGTGTGGATCACCTCGGGGTGGAATTGGATCCCGTATAGGCTCCGCGTCGGATCGGCCAGCGCGGCGAACTCGCTCGTGTCGGTCTGGGCGGTCGTGGTGAACCCGACCGGCGCACGCACGATCCGATCGCCGTGGCTCATCCACACCGGCTGCAGGCGATCGACGCCGCGGAAGAGGCCGTCCTCGGCAGTGATGTGCACCATGGCCGGGCCGTATTCGCGCCTGGTGCTGGAGGCAACCTCGCCGCCCAGCTGCTGTGCCATCAGCTGCAGGCCGTAGCAGATGCCGAGGACTGGGATCCCACCCGACCAGAGGGCGGGGTCGGGCGACGGCGCCCCGTCGTCATAGACCGATGCGGGGCCGCCCGAGAGGATGATCGCCTTTGGATGCCGACGCTCGATCTCGGCCCACGGCGTGTCGTGCGGCAGGAGCTCACTGTAGACGTTCAGCTCGCGCACGCGTCGTGCGATCAGCTGGGCGAACTGGCTCCCGAAGTCCAGGATGACGACGGTATCGGGCTCGGCTGGTGCTGCATCGCCGCGCTGCGGGGGAGGCGCGTGGAGGGCCTGCTCGAGGTACGCCTCCACCTCTGCATCGTCCGGCGCGAGGACACGATGGCCGGCGTTCGCCGCCTCGCCGTGGACGGTCCGTCCACGTTCCGGTCGTGCGGCGGATTCGTGCGAATCGGGATCCGTTTCGACCGTCTCTTTCAATCGCGTCCCATCCGGCTCGTTACTCCCCTCCGGCGATCTGCCAGGACTTCCCTTCCGTGGCGATCGATGGCGCGATCACCATCCCGACCTGGTGCATCTGGCGGATGGTGGTGGCGCCCAGGGCCGCCATCGACTGGCGCAGGGCGCCGACCAGGTTCTGCGTCCCATGCGTCGTGTGGGCCGGCCCGAACAGGATCTGCTCCAGGGGCAGCCGCTCGCCGACCTTGATGCGGGTGCCGCGCGGCAGGGTAGGCGACGGCGCAGCCATCCCCCAGTTGAATCCGCGGCCCGGCGCTTCAAGTGCCGCCGCGAAGGGCGATCCCAGCATCACCGCATCGGCACCGCTGGCGATCGCCTTCGCGATGTCGCCGCCGGTCTTCATGCCGCCGTCGGTGATGATTGGGACGTATCTCCCGGTCTCCCGCTCATAGCGGTCGCGGGCGGCCGCCACCTCGAGCGTGGCGCTCACCTGCGGAACGCCGATCCCCAGCACCTCCCGCGTCGTGCAGGCGGCACCCGGACCGACTCCGACCAGCACGGCAGCGGCTCCCTGGTGCATCAGCTGATACGCGGCCTCGCCGCTCACCGTGTTGCCGACCAGGACCGGCATCTTGAGCGCGCCGGTCAGGTCGGCCAGGGAGAGGACGCGGCCGCCGGTCGAGATGTGCTGTGCGCTGGAGACCTGCGACTGCACCAGGAAGAGCTCGGCGCCAGCCTCGGCAGCCACCTCCGCGTGACGCCAGGCCGATCCGGGCGTGGTCGCCACCGCGGCGATGCCGCCCTGCGCTCGGATGCGCGTGATCAGCGCGCTGATCAGGTCATCACGGACGGGCACGACGTACGCAGCCGCGAGGAGCTCGGCGGCCTCCTGGTTGGTGGTGGCTGCGACGACCCCTTCGATGATGGCGCTGGCGTCCTCGTACCGGGTGTACAGCCCCTCCAGGTTGACGAAGGCCAGCCCGCCATGCCGGCTCATGCGGGCCGCGAAGTCGGCGTCGGCAACGGCGTCCATGGCGGCGGCGATGAAGGGGATCTCGAGGCGGCGCCCGGCCACCTCGGTGGTCAGGTCGATCTCGGCCGGATCGGCCGTGATGGCACCGGGAACCAGCGCCACCTCCTCGAAGCCGTAAGCGCGTCGCAGCCGGGTCGAGGTTGCGTCGAGGGACTCGGTCCGCGGCTCAAGCATGGGTGCACCCGAGTATAGGGGTCACGCCGCGTCAGTTGAGATACCTATCGGCGCCGTCCGCGGAGTGTCAGCATGCACCCGATGACCGGCCAACTCCGCCAACCCCTCTGGTCTCGCCTCGTCCGATGGGTCCTCGTCGTGGCCGTGGTTGCCGCGATCGGGTACTTCGGCTACATGGGCTGGGAGGGGTCGGCGCAACTTGTGCACCCGCCTCACCCCAACACCTCCTGCCAGACCCCGGGCTCGCTGAAGGGCTGGCAGTACGAGGCGATCAACTACGACCGGGCGGCCGACGACGCGCTCCACGCCCAGGAGGCCGACCTGAACGACTGCGCGTCTCCCGGTGCACCGGCTGGCACCGACGTCGTGGCGAGCGACGGGATCAAGGTCGCAGGCTGGTGGATCCCCGCCGCGGCCGGCATCGGGCCGAAGGGACCGACCGTCGTCCTGGTCCACGGCTACGGCGACAACAAGAGCGGGATGCTGCCGTATGCCGCCTTCCTCCATGACCGATACAACCTGCTTCTCTTCGACCTGCGCAACGGCGGGCAATCGAGCGGGGACAAGACGACTCAGGGGATCGAGGAGAGGCGAGATCTGGAGGCAATGCTGGACTGGCTGGTGCGAACCAAGGCGCCCCAGAAGATCGTGGCCTTCGGGCAGTCGATGGGCGGCCAGACCTCGATCAATGTGGTCGCCCACGACCAGCGCGTGGTGGCGCTGATCCTGGATTCAACCCATGACCGGCTGGCCACGGCGATGGTGGCCAGAATCCACAACGCCGGCTACCCGCTCGGCGAGGTCGGGTACCTGGCCATCGCGCTGGGGACCTGGATCCGGACAGGGGAGAACGTGCTCAGTGAGGATCCGATCGAAGCCCTCCCCGCACTGGTCGATCGACCAGTGCTCCTGCTGCAGGGGGGCTCGGATATCGACGTTCCGCCGGCCTCGGCCGACCGGATGGCTGCCGCGGCACGCGCCGCCGGGGTCGACCTCGAGCTGCACGTGTGTGCTCCGGCCACCCACGGGCACCTGGACGAGGAATGCCCGGCCGACTACGGGAAGTGGCTGAACGACTTCATGGCGCGCGCGTTGGGCGGCTGATCCAAACCGCGCGGCGATCTACGGGGTCCGCCAGACGACGTTCTCCAGGAACACTCGGATTGCCTCCCGGGTGGCGTCGCTAAGGCCTCGCCCGCAGATCACGATCGTGTCGATGCGCTGCGGGGAGACTGCCACCAGGTACTGCGTCTCCTCCGTCTCGCCGATCCCGCCACAGGCGTCCTGGGCCGCCACGATGGCCGCCTCGCGACCGCCGACCCGGGTCGGCTGACCGTCGGGCAGGGTGCAGTCCGGTCCGGCGCAGTTCCGAGAGTGCCAGGCGATCAGCGCCCCTCCCGGCGACAGGGTCTCAAGCGGCGGCAGGCATTGCTCGGAGCCCTCGAGGCGGCAGTTGTCGTGGATCGCCTGAGTTGCCAGGTAGACCAGCCAGTGGCCGCCGCCCGAAGTTGCGGCGCCCGACGCTTCGACCCGCCAGCCGGCCGGCGCGGTGAAGCGCACGCCATCCCGGTCGAACGTGACGCCCTGTGGGCCGCTCGGCTGCGCTGGCGAGCAGGCCGCCAGGCTCGCCGCCAGGAGGGCCGCCAGGACCTGTATCCGAAGCACGGGTCGCGGATCCTCAGCGCGCTTCGCGCACGATCATCTGATCACGCTCCGGCCCGACCGAGATGAGCCCAATCGGCACGGCGGCGAGCTCTTCCAGCCGCTCGACGTACGCCGCTGCCGCGGCCGGCAGCTGGTCGAAGGCACGGCAGGCGGTCGTGTCGGTGTTCCAGCCCGGCATCTCTTCGTAGACAGGCTCCAGCCGCTGGTAGACCGATGTCGAGGCGGGCATGGTCGTCCACTCTCGGCCATCTGCCGGATCCCGATAGGCGACGCAGATGCGGATCGGGTCAAAGCCGTCGAGCACGTCGAGCTTGGTGAGGGCGATCCGCGAGTAGCCTGCCAGCCGCACGCTGAATCGGACCGCAACCGCGTCGTACCACCCGCAGCGCCTCGGTCGCCCTGTCGAGGTGCCGTACTCCGCCCCGCGTTCGCGAAGCGCCTCGCCGTCCAGGTCCACCAGCTCCGTCGGCAGGGGGCCGGCACCGACGGCGGTGGTGTATGCCTTCGTCACGCCGATCACCTGATCGATCGCCACCGCGGGCAGCCCCGCCCCAATCGACGCGCCGCCGGGGATCGGCGACGACGAGGTGACGTAGGGGTAGGTCCCCCAGTCGATGTCCCGCATGGTGCCGAGCTGGCCCTCGAGCAGGATCCGCTGCCCGGCAGTGAGGGCCGCGTCGACCATCGCCTGCCCGTCGACCACGTGAGGTCGCAGGCGTTCGGCGGCGGCCAGGTAATCGGCGGCGATCGTTCCCTCGTCCGTCGCCTCATCGATCGCCTCACGCATCTCGTCGTCCTCCCCGCCGGCAGCGAAGTAGCCCGTCACGATGCGGTGAATGCGGCGCAGCGCGGTCTGCAGCTGATCCCGGAAGGCATCGGGCTCCAACAGGTCGACCATCCGAATGCCGCGACGTGCCACCTTGTCGACGTAGGCCGGGCCGATCCCGCGGCTGGTGGTCCCCAGCCTTGCGGTGCCTCGCTCACGCTCCTCGAGCTGGTCGATCAGGACGTGGTACGGCATCACCAGGTGCGCGCGGTCGCTGATGAACAAGTTCGCGCAGTCGAAGCCCGCCGCGGCGAGGCCCTCGAGCTCGCTCACGAGGGCGGGAGGGTTGATCACCACTCCGCCGCCGAGCAGGTTGCGGGTGGCCGGATAGAAGATGCCCGATGGGATCAGGTGCAACTTGAAGTGGCCATGCGGGTTGACGACGGTGTGCCCCGCGTTGTTGCCGCCACCGTACCGGATCACCAGGTCGGCATCGGTCGCCAGATAGTCGACCACCCTGCCCTTCCCCTCATCTCCCCACTGGGCACCGACCACGGCGATGACGGACATGACCGAGCGCAGACCTCGAATGCGTGGAGGGGACGCATCGTAGCTCTGCCTATTGACCCGGGTGCGCGAACGCCGCCCTCGGCGGCGGCGTTCGATCGATCTGGCCTCGTCGCGGACCGGTCAGGTCCGCATGGCACGCACCTTGTCGAAGCAGCTGCTGCAATACACCGGGCGGTCGTTGCGCGGCAGGAAGGGTACGAGCGCCTGCCCGCCGCATTCGGCACAGACGGCGGCGTGCATCTCACGCTGACCCGACCCGCCCCCGGAGCTGATTCCCAGCGCCCGATTCTGCTTGGCCACGGCACGGCAGCTCGGGCAGCGCTGCGGCTCGTTGACCAGACCCTTTTCGGCGTAGAACTGCTGCTCGCCGGCGGAGAAGACGAAGTCCATCCCACAGTCGCGGCAGCTGATGGTCTTGTCCGCGTACACCCTTCCCCTGACCTCCATGTGGCGCGCCCAGCCCGATTGGACGGTGCTGTTCCTCGGGCCTGGGCTGATCGGCGGCGTCGCGCTGGATCGGTCGGACTCGGGTAGAGCATTGGACCGGACGTTTCCGCGGCCGACTATACACACGCCTTCAAGGCCTGCCTAGACTGGAAACGAGGGCGCTAGTAGGTGGGCGCCACCACATCCTCGCGGGCAGCCATCGTGTAGAAGCGCGTGTTGGTCTTGCGGAACTGGAGCGGAACCTCGCCGATGGGGCCGTTGCGGTGCTTGGCTACCTTGGCCTTGATCAGCTCGACATCACTGTCCGAGTTGCCCTCCCCGTCGCGATACAGGAAGATCACGACGTCAGCATCTTGTTCGATGCTTCCGCTTTCGCGAAGGTCCGATAGGCGCGGCTCGGCGCTCCCGCGCTGCTCGACGCCACGCGACAGCTGCGAGAGGGCGATGACAGGAACCCGCAGCTCGCGGGAGAGCTGCTTCAGGCCGCGGCTGATCTCGCTCACCTCCTGGACGCGGTTCGGCTCGCGCTGCGAGATGTTCCCCTGCATCAGCTGCAGGTAATCGACGATCAGCAGGTCGAGCCCATGCTGCTCCGCCTCGAGCCGGCGTGCCTTGGTGCGCAGCTCCAGGACGGAAAGCACCGGCGAGTCGTCGATCCACATCGGTGCCGCGTGCATCTGGTTCATCACCTGGGCGATCTTGCTCCAGTCCGTCTCGTCGACGAAGCCGCTCTGCAGTGGTCGCGGGTTGATCCCCGACTCCGCCGAGAGGAGGCGCAGCGCCAATTGCTCCTTGCTCATCTCGAGCGAGAAGACGCCGACCTTCTTGCCCTCGTGGACCGCCGCATGCTGGGCGATGTTCAGGGCGAGGCTCGTCTTGCCAACGCTCGGCCGCGCAGCCACGATGATCAGGTCGGAGGGCTGGAATCCGCCGAGCAGGGCGTCCAGCTGCGAGAGGCCGCTGGGGATCCCGAGCAGCTGGCCGCGGTGCTCGTGCAGGTACTCCAGGCGGTCATATGCCTGACCCAGCAGGGTCGCCAGCGACTCGAACCCACCGATGGTGCGTCGCTGGCTGATCTCGAACAGGATCCCCTCGGCCCGATCGATCGCGGCCTCGGCGTCATTTGCCTCCTCGTACCCAACCGCTGCGATCTTGCCGGCGGCGCCGATGAGGTTCCGGAGGACCGCCTTGCGCTCGACGATCCGCCCGTAATGCTCGACATGCACCGCAGTCGGCACCATATTCATCAGGCTGGCCAGGTAGGCAGGCCCGCCGATCGGCTCCAGCCGGTCTCGACGCGCGAGCTCGTCGCCCAGGGTCACCAGGTCGATCGGTTCGCGCTGGCCGTGCAGCCCGAGCATCGCCTCGAAGATGTCGGCGTGCTGCTGGCGGTAGAAATCGGCGGGGTGCAGGAACTCGGCCACCTTGAGGACCGCCTCGGGGTCGATCAGGATCGAGCCGAGCACGCTCTGCTCGGCCTCGACCGCCTGCGGCGCAAGCTTGTCGATGCTCATGGCGGAACCGATGTTGACCCGTCGACCACCGGCTGCCTACCCGGCGATGGGCATCGTCCTGTCGATATCTGGTGTCGCTTTGTGGAAAACCAGATTCCTGTGGAAAAGCGGCGGGCTCGATCCCTCATGCCCGCCAGCCTGGCGCAGGGTCGAGACAGCTAGCCTGTCGCGGGCTGGAGTGGCACCACGCTGATGGTCAGCTCGGCATCCACCCCGGGCATCAGCCGGACGTCGGCCTTGAAGTCGCCGAGGGTCTTGATCGGCTGACGGAGGTGGATGGCGTGCCGGTCGACTTCGATCCCCTCCTTGCCGATCAGCTCCGCGATCTCCCGGTTGGTGACCGATCCGAAGAGTCGGTTCTTGTCGCCTGACTTGACCGCGACCTCGAGCTTCATCTCGCGCAGGCGCTCGGCCAGTGCCTCGGCCTCGATGCGGACCCCCTGCTCACGCGCCTCCCGCTCGGCACGATGGCGCTCCCAATTGGCGAGCGCTCCCGCATCGGCGAGGGCTGCCGCGCCCGTCGGAAAGAGGAAGTTGCGGGCGTAACCATCCTTGACCTCCCGGACGTCGCCGGTATGGCCAAGGCCCTTTACGTCGCGCTTGAGGATCACCTTCATGCGGTCAATTCGTTCCTTTCGTGGTCGCCACGAGAATCGGCTCCTCCGCCGCCGACTGCTGGCGGAGATCGCGGAGCCGGGCCAGCAGTCCCTTGACCGCACGCGGATCGCGCAGGTCGCCGTAGCGCTCCAGCAGCTCCGGCAGCCGGTCGCGGATCTCGTCGTAGCGATTCCCCATGAGGGAGCGCAGCTTGGCCAGGTCGCGATCCAGGTCGGCGGTCCCACGGCGCGCCCGCTCCATGTGATCGCGGCGCACCTCCGCCGGCGCGTTGGCGATGAATAGGTCGAGGACCAGCATCAGGACCGTCAGATCATCGGCCTGGCCGAGGATCGGGATGGCGTCGGGGATCAGGTCGAACGGCATCACCAGGTAGACGAGCGCGGAGGCGAGCAGCGCCTTCAGCGGCAGCGGGGTGCGTGAGTCGCGCATGAGGCCCCAGATGACACGCGCGTACATCGGCAGCTTCCAGATCAGGCGGGCCATGCGCACCGAGCGCCATCGGCCGGGCAGGGTCAAGCGGTCCTCCGGGTTCCCGTCGGGTTTGGGCGTCGATGATAACAGAGGAGCCGCCGGCACCGGTTGACATTAGAACACCTGTTCTGCTATGGTCGCCCACATGATCGCCGTCACCAGGAGCCGCCCATGACCAAGCATGACGCCGAGCGCCGCCGCAAGATCCTCGAATGCGTCGCTCGCATCGTGTCGGAGCGCGGCTATCCGCCGAGCGTGCGAGAGATCGCGGAGGCGGTGGGCCTTGCCTCCCCGTCGGCGGTTCATCACCACCTGACCGGGTTGGAGCGCGATGGAATGCTGGAGCGTGCCTCGCACTCGTCGCGAGCACTGCGCCTGACACCGCGCGCCGAGGCGGAGCTCGGCCTTCCTGCACGGCGTCCGATGCCGGCCGAGCGAAGCAACCGGGTGACCCCCTTCCGAATGCCGGTCGAGCGCGACCTGCTCGCCCTGCCGGTGATCGGCGAGATCGCCGCCGGGCAGCCGATCGAGGCGTACGCCGAGGGCGCCGAGACGCTCGAGGTGCCGCGCTCGCTGCAGGCACGCGATGACTCGTACGTGCTACGCGTCCGCGGCAAATCCATGATCGACGCGCTCATCGACGACGGCGATTACGTTGTGGTTCAGCCCCAGGCGACCGCGCGCGATGGCGACATCGTGGTCGCGCTGCTCGAGGACAATGGGGTCACGCTCAAGCGCTTCTACCGCGAGAAGGACCGGATCCGTCTTCAGCCGGCGAACGCCGAGATGGAGCCGATCTACGCGTCCGAGGTCCAGATCCAGGGCAAGGTGGTCGGAGTCATCCGCAAGCTGACCTAGGCCGATCGCCGCCGGCCCGGCGGCTACCCTGAGACGATGCCGCGCACCATCCTGCACGCCGACATGGATGCCTTCTATGCGAGCGTGGAGGTGCTCGACGACCCGTCCCTGCGGGGCAAGCCGGTGATCGTCGGCGGCGAGCCCGGCGCCCGCGGCGTGGTGAGCGCGGCGTCCTACGAGGCGCGGCGCTTCGGCGTGCACTCGGCGATGCCCCTTCGCACGGCGGCTCGCCTCTGCTCGAGCGGGGTCTTCCTGCCCGGCCGTCCGGACCGATACCGCGACCTTTCGCGTTTGGTGATGCGGATCTTCGCCTCCTACACCCCGCTGGTCGAGCCGATCAGCCTGGACGAGGCCTTCCTGGACGTGAGTGGCAGCCTCGAGGCGTTCGGCAACGGCGAGGCGATCGCCCGAGGTGTCAAGGATCGCGTGCTCGCGGAGGTCGGCCTCGTGGTCAGCGTCGGCGTGGCGACAAACAAGCTGTGCGCCAAGGTCGCCTCGGACCTCCGCAAGCCCGATGCCCTCGTCGTCGTTCCGCCGGGAGAGGAGGCGGAATTCCTGGCGCCGCTGCCGGTCTCCCGGCTGTGGGGCGTCGGGCCGCAGTCTCGGCAGGCCCTGGCCGACTACGGCGTGACGACGATCGGGCAGCTGGCCGCCCTCGCCGACGCGACGCTGCGGCGCCGCTTCGGCAGCCACGGCGCGGATCTCGCACGGCGTGCGCGGGGGATCGATCCCTCGCCGGTGGTCCCCAGCCAGGCGCCCAAGAGCATCGGTCATGAGCTGACCTTCGACCGCGACGTGGTCGATCCCGCCAGGCTCGAGGCGACCCTGCTCGACCTGGCCGAGTCGGTGGCGAGCCGGCTGCGCAACCACCACATGGCCGCCGGTGCCGTACAGCTGAAGCTCCGCTACGAGCGGTTCGAGACGCTCACCAGGCAGATGCCGGTGCCCCACCAGACGCGAGAGTCGGAGCCGATCTACCACGCCGGCGTCGCGCTGCTGCGCAAGACCCTGGTCCGCGACCGAGCCGTGCGGCTCATCGGCCTGACTGCCATCAACCTCACCGACGTCCAGCAGCTGACCATGTTCGATGCCCCCGACAAGACCGATCGCATCACGCGCTCCATCGATGCGGTGCGCGAGCGGTTCGGCGACAACGCGATTACGCGGGCACGGCTCGTCGGGCACAGGGACCGTCGCCGATTCGACTTCGGTGAGAAGCCCGAGGCGCCGACCGATGTCGAGCCTTGACAAGTCGAACGCCTGTTCGTATCCTTCGCCCATTAGAACGCCTGTTCGGTGCCCTGGGCAGGCGGCGTGAAGGAGCAATGGAATCGATGGCACTCACCGAGATCACGCCGACTGAGGCTCGCGTGCACTGGGACAGGCGTCACGCCCGTCCCTCCAGCGTCCGTGTCGCAGGTCGACAGCTGACCGTCACCGCGCTCGACGCGGTTCGCGACGAGACCGCTGCATACCCGGCCGACCGCGGCCCTCGCATCACCTACCTGGTCAAGACCGATGCCGGCCAGGCATCGCTGGTCTTCGACGAACGGCGGCGGCGCTGGTTCGTAGACGGCCTGGACGAGGCCGCCTAGGAGCCGCTCAGCCCGCGGATTCGACGTACGGCACAGACTCGACGATCCACAAGGGGCCCTCGCCGGTTTCGACCCGCCGTCCATCGCTGCCCGGATCGGTCAGGCTGGTGCGGACGAGTCGAAGCAGCTCGCCATCCAGCTCGCCGATGGGTCCGACGACCGGCGAGAGGCCGAACGTGAAGGCCCACGCCCGCACCTGGTCGTGGATCCGTCGCGCGGATTGCGTCCAATCGACCGTTGCGTAGTCCGCGCCGAAGTGGCCTGCCCAGGTGACCCCCTCAGCCGGCTGCGGGTCGCCCGGATCCCCGGCCGCGATCCGCTTGAGAACCGCGGGCAGCAGGCTGATGGCGACGGCCCCCATCCGGGGCCCGACCACCTCGATGCCGTGATCGTCGTCCTCCATCGGCACGGACGCCTGGGCCAGGATCGGCCCGGTGTCCAGCTCGGCATCCATCCGATGCCAGGTAACGCCGAACTGGCCATCTCCATCCCGGAACGCCCACGCAAGCGGGACCGGTCCTCGGTGGCGCGGCAGCATGGCAGGATGGCAGTTGACCGCGCCGAGGGGCGGCACGTCCAACGCCGCCTGCGGGATGCGCCACGGGAAGCCCCAGCACAGCGCAAGGTCGGGGCGCGATGAACGCAGCAATGGCTCGACCGACCACTTGTCGTGTGCCAGCAGGACATCCAGGCCCTCTGGCGCCGTCTCGTCGCCCATCGGCTCACGCCCGGCCGGGGCGGGCTGGCGACGGCGAGCGCCAATCACCGCCACCGGGTCATGGCCCAGCTCCCGCAGGACCGGCACCAGCGCCGCCGCCACCGGCGGGACGGTGGTGATTAGCGCGATGCGCCAGCCGGCCTCTTTCATGCGGGTCGGAGTCTAGCCCGTACAATCGGGCTCAAGGCACCTGGCAATGGCTCCGCGGGCGACCGAACTGGCATGAGGACCGTCGCCGATGGGCGATTCCCCCCGACTAACGGACATGACCATGGGCGTGCTGACCGAGCGCCTGGCGAGCAGCGACCCGGTCCCCGGCGGTGGCAGCGCCGCCGCGCTGGCCGGGGCGATGGCGGCCGCCCTGGTGGCAATGGTGGCCGAGCTGACGAGCGGAAGGCCGGCCTACGCCGCCCATGAGGCGGAGATCGCCGGAATGCGCGGGGATGCGCTTGCCCGCCGGGAGATGCTCCTGGCGTTGGCCGAGGAGGATGCGACTGCATACGACGCGGTCGTCAGCGCGCGCCGCATGCCGAAGGAATCCGACTCGGAGCGCGAGGCTCGCAGCCAGGTGCTGGGGAGCGCCATGATCGACGCGGCTCGGGTGCCGCTGCGCGTCGCCGTCATCGCCGGAGAGGTCCTTGAGCTGGCCGAGCGGATTGCCCCGATCGGCAACCGCAACGCGGTCAGCGATGCCGGCGTGGCGGCCCACCTTGCCGCGGCCGCGCTGCGCGGCGCGCTCCTCAATGTCCGCATCAACCTCCCCTACCTGCCCGCCGATGAGGCGCTGAGCGCCTCGGCCCCCGGCGAGATCGTGCGGCTCGAGGCGCTGGCGACGGAACGCGAACGCGCGGCGATGATCGCCGTCGATGCCCGGTTGGTGCCGTCGTGAGCGGGCGCATCCTGGACGGGCGAGCCGTCGCGTCAAAGCTCTGGCGCGACCTATCGGACCGCATCGCCGACCTGCATGAACGGACCGGCGCCACCCCGCGGTTGGCGATCATCCGCTTCGACGCGCGCGGTCCATCGGCCGTGTATGCCAACAGCGTGTGGCGCGCGGCCCGGAGCGTTGGAGTCGAGGCGATCGAGATCGAGCCGCCGGAGGGCGTGGCGCTCTCCGACCTGGCTGCGCGCATCGGCGCCCTCAACCGCGACGCCAGCGTGGCCGGCATCGTGGTCGCGCAGCCAGTGCCCGCTCATCTCGACACCAACGCGGTGGTTGCCCTGATCGACCCGGCCAAGGATGTGGACGGCGCGACGCCGCTGAACGCGGGGCGCATCGCCCGCGGCGAGCGCACCTTCGTGCCGGCCACCGCACTGGCGGTGATGGCCATCCTGCGAACCTACGAAGTGCCGATCGCCGGACGCCGTGCGGTCGTCATCGGGCGCTCCGCGGTGGTCGGCCGTCCCGCCGCGTCCCTCCTGCTGGCAGCCGATGCCACCGTAGTGATCTGCCATCGGCGTACCCGCAACCTGGCGCGCGAGACGCGACGCGCCGAGATCCTGGTGGTCGCGGCCGGAATGCCTGGGCTCGTCCGCGCCGAGATGGTCAACCGCTCGGCGGTGGTGATCGACTGCGGCATCAACACGACCCCGCAGGGGATCGTGGGCGACGTCGACTTCGCGGCGGTCCGGCCAGTCGTGACGGCGATCACGCCGGTCCCCGGCGGCGTTGGTCCGGTGACCACCATGATGCTGCTCGAGCAGACAGTCGAGGCCGCCGAGCGGGCCGAATCGCGCGACGAACCCGCCCTGGACCGATACGCCATGCCCGCTCGCGCCCCACAGTCGACGCAGCCGGAGCGCTGAGCGCAGGACGCTCAGGGTGCCTGGGATCCCTCGGCGAACGAGTCCAGGACGACCATGTCGGCCAAGGGCACGGAGCCATCGATGAGACCGAGCCGCCGCATCGTCTCGTAACCGGCCTGCCAGACCGGCTGCTCCGGCACGGGACTATGGGTCCACAGCTCGACGGTCGCCGTCAGGACCGCCAGCGCCGTCGCCCGGTCTGCTGCAATCGTTGGCACCGCGACCACGGCGGCATCGACCCCCAGCTGCGGATTGGCCTGGATCGGCGCCTGGGCCATCACGGTGGCATTGACGAAACGCCGGACAAGGTCCGGGTCAGCAGCACGGAGCTCGTCGCCGACGATCACCCCCGGGCCTGGCAAGGGTGCGATCCCCTCGACGGTCAGCAGGTCGACCTCCATGCCCCTGGCGGCGAGCCGCAATGGCTCGTTGTTACGGTAGCCGGTGATCAGGTCGACATCTCCGTTGAGCAACCCGTCCACCTGGTTGAACTGCGGGTACTCGCGAATCGTGACGTCGTCGGCGGTCAGGCCCCCGGCGTTCAGCAAGGCCAGCAAGGCGTGCCACGAGGATCCGTAACGCCCGGGCGTCCCGATCCGCTTCCCGGCAAGCAGCGCAGGATCGGTCGGAACCGTGCCCTTCGGTCCGATGAGCGCAACCGGGAATTGCTCATATATGGTCGCCACGTACTTGATCGGGATTCCCGCGGTGCGGCTGATCATCACGTCGGTGGCGTCCATGACGCCGAACGCCGCATGACCATCGGCGACAAGTCGCGCGAGATCCGCGTCGGACTTGTACTCGATCGTCACCTCCAGGCCTTGCTCGGCGTAGTAGCCCGCCTGCTGGGCGTAGTAGAACGGCGCGAACTGCACGTCGGGCTGGAAGCCGAGCAGCAGCTTGATGGGCCGCAAGGTCACCGACGATGATGGCGATTGGGTTTGGGCGCACGCGGCCAGGCCAATGGCCAGGACAAGCAGCAGGATCGGGGATCGGCGAGGCATCGGGCTTCCTTTCTCAGGCATCGGGAACCAGCCGACGTTGGGCAACCACGACCAGTCCATGGAAGGTGATGCCGATGACGGCCAGGGTGGCGAGCGCCACGAACATGAGCGGGGTGTCGAAGAGCCCCTGGTTGGCGATGTTGATGAGGACGCCGAGGCCGCTGCTGGCCCCCGCCCATTCGGCCACGACGGCGCCGATGACCGCCAGGGTCACCCCCACCCGGAGGCCTCCGAAGATCACCGGCAGGGCCGATGGGATCTCCAGTCGCGCGGTCAACTGACCCGGTTTGGCCCCCAGCGCTCGGAGCATCTCACGCAGGAGCGGATCGGCCGAGCGGATGCCGACCATGGTGGCGATGGCGATCGGGAAGAAGACGATCAGGGCGCAGATCAGGACGCGAGCCAGGAGGCCGCCGCCGAACCAGATGTCGAGCAGCGGGGCGAGCGCCAGGATCGGCACCGATTGTGCCGCCACGATATACGGCGACAGGACCCGCTCGACGACCACGTTTTTGCCCAGCGCGATGCCCACACCAATGGCCGTGGCTGCGCCGACCGCGAATCCCAGCAGGATCTCGGACAGGGTCACGGCGGTGTGCTGCCACAGGATCCCGGAGCTGATCGCGCGCAGCGCTCGCGCCCATACCACCTCGGGCGAGGGCAAGATGTAGTCCGGAGTGCCCGTCAGCACGGTGATGGCCTTCCATGCGAGCAGGAAGGCGGCCAGCGAGAGCAGTGCCGCGGCGATCCGCCTCATCGGACACTCCATGGGGCGAGCTCGGGGGGATGGACCTCGGCGAGGGCCGCGCGCGCAGCTTCATCGATGCCCGCTGCCCTGGGATCTCCTGCCAGCGTGGCTGATCGAGGGCGTGGCCGGTCGACTGGAATCAGGCGCGACACGCGCCCTGGTCGGGCGGTCATGACCACGATCCGGTCGGCCATCCGCACCGCCTCGCCGACGGAATGCGTGACGAGGATGATCGTGCGCGGCCGCTCCATCCAGAGACGCTCCAGCTCGCCGTCGAACGCCTCGCGGGTCAGGGCGTCGAGCGCGCTGAAGGGCTCGTCAAGAAGCAGGACCGGCGGGTCGGTGATCAGAGCGCGGGCAAGACCTGCCCGCTGCGCCATACCCCCCGAGAGCTGGGCTGGGCGCAGGGCGGCAGCGTCGGCCAATCCGACGCGCTGAAGTGCCTCGGCTGCCCGCTCTTTCGCCAGGGCTGCGGGGACCCCGTCCAGCGTCAGCGGCAGGGCGACGTTGTTGATCACCGACAGCCACGGCAACAGGCGCGGTTGCTGGAAGGCGAGGCCGACGCGCCCATCGCCCGCCCGTGGTGGCTCCGCTCCAACTGTGAGGCGCCCGCTTTCCGGCGGGAGCAGCCCGCCGATCAGCCGCAGCATCGTGCTCTTGCCACAGCCGTTCGGCCCGATGATCACCGTCAGGCTCCCGGCCGGAATCTCGAGGCTCAGCTCGCGCAAGGCCACGACCGCACCGGCCGCGGACGGGAAGGAAACGCTCACTCCTTCGACGCGCACGGGCAGGCTGGTAGGCGCTGACGCCCGGCGTATGTCTGCTGCCGCGTCCGTGATCAACGCTCGCTCCCGTGTTTGCGCATGCATGGCACCGCGCACGGGGCTCGCCCGCAACTCGCTCCCTCGTTCGATGCTCCAGACGCGAACGTGCGCCATCGGTCATCGATGCGTCGGAGGAACGCCTCGCGGTCGCCTTCTCCCATCCGGACTGTGACCGTCGGCCCTGTCTGCCGGGAGCATCACGCTCGCCGGGTCAGGTCGGCCCCGCCAGGTTCGCCCCGTCCACCGTCTCCGCGGTGTCCGGGCCCGATGGGGTTCGCGGGCTGGCTCTCGTAGCGAGCCGACCGCCGGTGGGGACTTTCACCCCGCCCCGAAGGCGATGAATCGTTCAGTTGCCCGCAGCGTGGCACAGGCCGGCGCGTCGGTCAATTCGCAGCCTCGCGGGTGCCATCTCTGCCTCGCAGCCATCGGTAAATGACGTAGGCGGTGCCGACCAGCACCACCGCATAGATCAGCAGTTCGAACGGGCGAATCGCGTCGTATAGGTGTCGGTAGTTCGCCCCGAGCAGGATGCCCCCAAAAAGTAGCGCGGCGTTCCATGGCAATGAGCCGAGCGCGCTGAAGAGCAGGAAGCGGCCAACCGGCATCCGTGCCACGCCGGCCGGGTAGTTGATCAGTGCCCGCAACAGCGGCACCATCCGGGCAATGAACACGGCGCGGTCGCCGTAGCGCGCGAACCAGGCATCGGCGCGGTCGAGGTCATCGGGCTTGATATGGACGTATCGGCCCCATCGATCCAGCAGTGGGCGGCCGCCCCAGGCACCGATCAGGTATCCCGCGAGCGAGCCAACGACCGCCCCGACGGTGGCAATCACCAGGACGACCAGCCAGTTCCACGGCGCATGCGTGAGCGGCTCCAGCACGGAGGGATCCGCGGCCGATTGGCTCACCTTCCAGCCGGCCATCGGCACGATCACCTCGCTGGGGATGATCGGCACAAAGGTCTCAAGGCCGATGGCGATCGCCACCCCCAGGTAGCCGACCGCGTCGTACAGGGACAGGAAGAACGGGATGACGGTCCGATCGATGAACTCGAGCACGGATCAGCTGCGGGCGCGTTGGGGGTCGACGGCCAGGATGTAGACCGCCACGATTACGGTCAGCAGTGCCCCGCCGGCCATCCAGCCGCCGAGCAGGTCGATCGGGTAGTGAGCGCCCAGGTACAGGCGAATCAGGCTGATCGCCCCGATCAACCCGACCGCCACGGCATACGCGATCAAGCCGGGCCGTCGATCCATCCTGACCCGCGCCACGCTGAAGGCAAGTAGCCCGTAGAAGACCGTGGCCCGCAGGGCGTGACCTGCCGGAAAGTCAGCGATGTCGTCGAGGCCGATGCCGCCCACGTTGAAGAGAGCGTGCCAGAGCTGGGCAGGGGAGATCTCGGGGATGGCGGTGAAGTACTTGAGCGCCCACTCGATCGGGAACGCCAGCGTCCCGGCGGCCAGCAGTAGCGCCAGGTCGACCCGACGCCGAGCCAGCGCCATGATGCCGGCCAGGCCAAAGCCGAGCGCCACGAACCAGCCAGAGCCGAGGCCACTGATCCCGATCAGCAGGGCATCGAGCGGAGGGGCAGTGGTCGCCACCCAATGGTGGACCGGCGCCACGACGCTTTGCATGAGCCAGTCTTCAGGAATGGTGTGATCGGTGGTGCGCTTGAACGTGACCAGCCAGAAAAGGCTGGGCAGTGCGATCAGGGTCAACAGGAAGGCGAATGCCGGGCTGGGGACTGCGCTGCCGAGAGGATCCGGAGCATTCGTGGCGGGAGCCGGACGGCTCATGGGGTCCGGGACTCGTCGCACGCTGCGTAGTATAGGGTCGCTCTCCGGCGCTCTTGAGAGGCTGAAGAGGCCCGCGCCGACACGGAAAGGAGCCGCTCCACGCACGCCGCGCCATCGCAGCCGCTCCCCCTGACCGGCCGGGACTTGACCGTCGCCGATGTCGCGGCCGTCGCCCGGGACGGACGCCGTGTGGCCCTTGCAGACGATGCGGCCGAGCGGATGCGCGCCTCCCTGGCGGTGATCGAGCGGCTCGTCGCAGAGGGGGCGACGGTCTACGGCGTGACCACCGGCTTCGGTGATTTGGCGAACGTGCGAATCGAGCCGGGGCAGGTTGCAGAGCTGCAGGTCAACCTGGTCCGATCCCACACCGCTGGAGTCGGCGACCCACTCTCCGTCGACGTGGTGCGGGCCATGCTCCTGCTGCGTGCCAACGCCCTTGCGGTAGGGCTCTCCGGCGTCCGCCCGGCGCTTGCCGAGCTTCTGTGCGAGATGCTTAACGCGGAGATCCATCCGGTGATCCCGTCCCGCGGCAGCGTGGGGGCGAGCGGCGACCTGGCTCCACTCGCGCATCTCGCGGCGGTGCTGATCGGCGAAGGGCTGGCCGACACCCCCACAGGACCGATGCCCGGCGGCGACGCTTTGCGCGCCGCCCGATTGACTCCTCTCGAGCTGGGCGCCAAGGAGGGGCTCGCCCTCCTCAACGGGACGCAGCTGATGACGGGGATTGCCGCGCTCGTCGCCCACGACGGACAACGGCTGGCGGCCTCCGCCGACGTCATCGGCGCCATGAGCCTGGAGGCGATGGAGGGGACCGGCGCCGCCTTCGACGAGGCGCTGATCGGCGCCCGGCCCCATCCCGGGCAGGTTGCAGCCGCGGCGCATCTCCGCACGCTGCTCGACCAGAGCGAAATTGCGGCCTCCCACGCGGAGAGTCCGCATCGGCTCCAGGATGCCTACTCGCTGCGCTGCATGCCCCAGGTGCATGGCGCGGTTCGGGATGCCCTCGACCAGCTCGAGCGCGTGCTGAACATCGAGATGAATGCCGCAACCGACAACCCGCTGGTTCTAGACGGCCGTGTCGTTTCCGGCGGCAACTTCCACGGGGAGCCTATGGCGCTGGCGATCGACTACGCCAAGATCGCCCTGGCTGAGCTAGCGTCCATCTCTGAGCGGCGCACCGCCCGTATGGTGGATGCGCATCTATCCGGCCTGCCCGCGTTCCTGTCCGATGCGCCGGGGCTGCGCAGCGGCCTGATGATCGTGCAGTACACGGCGGCGGCCCTGGTCAACGAGCTGCAGACCCTGGCCCATCCGTCATCGGTCGACAGCATCCCGACCAGCGCCAACCAGGAGGACCACGTCAGCATGGGCGCGACCGGAGCGCTTCACCTGCGCGAGGTGCTGGATCGGGCGCAGACGGTGCTGGCCATCGAGGCGTTGTGCGCAGCGCAGGGACTGGACTTCCGGGCACCGATGCGCCCCAGTCCCGGTCTCGGCCGCACCCATGCGCGCCTTCGCGAGCGCGTCCCCCACCTAGCGGCGGACCGATCGCCGGCCCCGGATATCGCTGCTGCCCGCGAGTTGCTCGTCTCCGGCGATCTGCTCGCCGCGGCCGACGGCGGCTGACGCCATGCCGGCGCCCGAGTTGGAGTTCACCCTGGTCGACGAGGATTCCTTCGCGCAGATCCCGCCGCCCGCCGCACCGAGAGCCCGATGCCAGACGTGCGACTACTGGGAGCGGCTGGACGGCCATCGGGATGCGTCAGAATCGGCGGCCGCCAGCGACATGAAGCTGGCGCGGCTTCTGTCCGGGAGGCGCCTGGCTGGCTCGTACGGCATGCTCGCCTGGCGGACCGATGCCGCCGGCGACCGGGTCGCCTGCGGCTGGGCGCAGTTCGGTCCGATCTCCGCCTACCCACGAGCGCAGATCATTCGCGACCGCTACCCCACCCTCCCCGATTCCCCCGCTCCTTGGGTCGTAACCTGCCTCCAGGTCCCAGCCGACACGCCCGACCGCGAAGGCGTTGCTGCGGCGCTCCTGGCCGAGGTCTGTGAGGAGCTGGATCGTCGAGGAATCATCGCCGTGGAGGGGTATCCGGAGGACGTCGATGACCCGTGGTCGCTCTCGCCCGGGCCGGCTGCGATTTACGTGGCCGTTGGCTTCGGCCGTGCTGCGGGCGACGATCGATTCCCTGTCTATCGTCGCGAATTGGAGGAGGGATCTGCGGACGTCGGTTGGGGCGACCTTCTCTCCCACACTCGCGCGCCCGACGAGGGCGATGAGTGGCCGCTCCCTGTCCCAAAGCTGCCGCCTGAGGAGGACGTCTTCCGGCTGCCGGAGAAGCCGACGCGCCCCAACCCATTCGGCGATGACTGACCAAGGTGAGCGAGGCATTCCCGCCTCCCACCTATCATCCGTCCATGACCGCGATCGGTAAGCCCGCCGCAGGCCCACGGCCCGTCCACGCCCCGCGCGGGACCGAGCTCTCCTGCAAGGGCTGGGGCCAGGAGGCGGCGCTGCGGATGCTGATGAACAACCTCGACCCCGACGTGGCCGAGGACCCCGACCATCTGATCGTCTATGGCGGGACTGGTAGGGCGGCCCGCAGCTGGGAAGCGTTCGACGCAATCGTCCGCGAGCTCCGGCGCCTCGAAAACGACGAAACCCTTCTCGTCCAAAGCGGGAAGCCCGTCGGCGTCTTCAAGACGACGACGCAATCACCTCGCGTCTTGATCGTGAACGCGATGCTCGTCCCTCACTGGGCGACCTGGGAGCAGTTCCGCGAGCTGGAGCGCGCCGGGTTGACGATGTACGGCCAGATGACCGCCGGGTCGTGGATCTACATCGCGACGCAGGGGATCATCCAGGGGACATACGAGACCTTCGCCGAGTGCGCGCGGCAGCATTTCAACGGCACGCTCAAGGGCACCGCCACGCTCACGGCGGGGCTCGGTGGGATGGGCGGCGCGCAGCCGCTGGCCATCACCATGAACGAGGGGACGGTGCTGGCGATCGAGGTCGACCCCGCCCGCGCCAAGCGGCGCCACCAGGCCGGCTACGTCGACGAGGTCACGACCAACCTGGACGAGGCGATCCGTCGCGTCGACGCCTGGCGGGCGGCGGGCGAGGCACGCTCAGTTGCCCTCATCCGCAACGCCGCCGACGTCGAGCCCGAGCTGGTGCGCCGTGGCTGGCATCCCGACATCGTCACCGACCAGACCAGCGCGCACGACCCGCTGGGTGGGTATGTGCCAGCTGGCATCGGCCTGACCGATGCCCTCGCGCTGCGCGAGCGCGACCCCGCGGCATACACGAGTAGATCCCTGGCATCCATCGCCGAGCACGTGCGGGCGATGCTGGCCTTCCAGGCATCGGGCTC
>JBDTQD010000007.1:0-52276 GCA_039932375.1 Chloroflexota bacterium
TCCAGCGGCTGCTGGAGATGGTCCCGGGGACGGTCAGTTGGGCGGTCATCGTGGGACCGATCTGGCTCAGCTTCAGCTACCCGTGGCTGGTCGCCTACTTCGTGCTCAGCTTCGACTTCTACTGGCTCTGCCGCGCGGTCTGGTTCGCGGGAGCGGTGATCATCGCCTACCGGCGGATCCGCGGGGTGCTTGCGACCGACTGGCGCGGCCGGCTTGCATCGCTCGCCGATCCGGATCTTTCGTCGTGGGGCTCGTATACCCACCTTGCCCTGATCCCGACCTACACCGAGCCGCTGGCCACGCTGCGGCAGACAGTCCGGGCCCTCGCCGAGGCCGACTGGCCGAAGGATCAGAAGGTTTGCGCGATCATCACCCGCGAGACCGATACCGATGGGATCGCCAATGTGGCGACCCTTCGCGACGAATACGGTGACGCGTTCGCCGATTTCCTGCACATCCTCGATCCACTCGAGCCGGGGATCGTGGTCGGCAAGAGCAGCGCGATGGCGTTCGGCGGTCGCTGGCTGTACCGGCTCCTGGTCCGCGAGCGGGGGATGGATCCCCGGCTGATCCTGGTCACCGACCTGGACGCCGACTATCGGGTCCATCCGGAGTACTTCAACTACCTGACCTGGGTGCACCTGACCGACCCGAATCGCGAGACGCAGCTCTACCAGCCGGTGCCGTACTTCCACAACAACATCTGGCAGGCGCCGCTCCTGATGCGCCTCTTCGTAGCGGTGCTGACCCAGATGCAGATGTGGCGCAGCGTCCTGCCCGAGAACCTGCGGAGCTTCGGCAGCTACTCCACGACGCTGCACCTGGTACACGAGGTCGGGTACTGGGCGACCGATGCGATCCCCGAGGACAGTCGGTTCTACTGGAAGAGCTTCTTCACGTACGGGACTCGCTTCCGGGCGGTGCCGCTCTTCATCCCGATCTATGGGGACGCGGTGCGCGCGAAGACATACTGGCGATCGCTCGCCAGCCAATACCTCCAGGCGAGGCGCTGGGCCTGGGGCGTGACCGACCTGCCGTACGTCGTGCGGAACGCAATCGCGCACCATGAGATCCCGTTCTGGTCGCGCGCCTGGCGAGTCATCGGCCTCTTCGGCGAGCACATCAACTGGGCGATTGCGCCGTTCGTCGTGATCTTCGGCGCCACTATGCCGCTCGTTATCAACCCGGCCTTCGCGCGCACCACGCTCGGCCAGAACCTGCCATTCTTCGCGTCCAGCATGCTGTCGATCGCCCTGGTGGCGCTGATCGTGCTGATCTGGATCGAGCACCGCATCGTTCCGCCCTTCCCCGCCGACTGGGGCTGGTTCCGCAAGATGCTGGTCTACCTTGGCTGGACCGGGCTGCCGCTGGTCGGTATCTTCTTCAGCAATCTGCCTGCCCTCGACGCGCAGACGCGACTCCTCACCGGGCGCTACCTCGAGTATCGGGTCACCGAGAAGGTCTGACCGATGGCTGAGCTGCCACCCCAGATAGCGTTCGTCCAGCTTGCCCGCGATCGGGTACGGCTCTTTCTGGCACCCGCCGTCTTTATCGGCCTGGCCGCTGCGGCGGTGGCGGGAGGACTCCTGGCTGGCGGCCCGGCACGGATCTCCCTGCTGGCGCTCGGCGCCCTGGCCGGGCTGGCAGGGATCTACCTGGGCTCGCTGGTCTCCTCGTACCGCCTACTGGTGGAGCCGGGCGGGCTGAAGCTCCGCTGGCTGGGCGGCGAACGTCGGTATCGCCTGGTCCACGGGTCGGTGACGCGGGTCATGGTCAGCGGGCGTGGAGCGGCGGCGCTCCATCCGCGCTTCGGCGCGCTCGGGTGGGCAGTCGGCCCGGCGGTCCTGCGCGGCGAGGAGCCGATCGAGCTGATCCGGCTCTCGATCGTGCCGGCGTTGATCGTGGTGCCGACCGATCGCGGGCGACTGGGGATCGCAGCCTCGCTCGAGAGTGACCTGCTCACCGCACTCAGGCATGCCATCAGCCTCCAGGAGCGGCTCGACGAGGCCGCCGCGCGGCGCGCCCAGCCAGCCCCGGTGGCGGCTCCACCGCCCGAGCCGGCGCCGGCGCCGCGCGTCCTGACAGGGATCGAGCGATCGCTGATCGAACAGCGGCTGGCGGCTCAGCGTGCCGCTCTCGCCGCGGCACAAGCCGCGGCCGCCATCCCGATGCCGCAGCCACCCACCCCCGTAGCGACCGCGCGGGCCACAGCCGCGGCGGCGGCTCGCCCCGCCCCGAGGGCCAGTCGCGCCCGGCAACGGGCACGGTGGCAACGGCCCGCGTGGCTCGCCGTCCCGGGACCCGCCAGCGTGGCCGCGGCGATGCCGATCGCCCTGCCGTTGATCGGAGCCGCCATCGCGTGGATCGCCATCACCATCACGGGGCGCCCCGCGCTGCCATCCGACGAGGCCCGGCTGCTGCTCTTGGGATTGGCTCTGATCGGCCCGATCGGCGCCATCGGTGGCTTCATCGCGCGCACCTGGTACCCGCGCCTCGGGGGCCTGGTCAGCGCCTCGGCGATCGCCTCGCTGGCGATGCTGACACGAAACATCCTGGCCTAGCCGACCGCTTCCGGATGTTCAAGCCGGTTTCCAACAAGCTGGACGTTCCTGCACTGGAGCGGGAGCAGATCGAGGGCTGGCGCGAGCGCCGGACCATGGAGCGCTACCTGGCGCGCAACGAGGCTTCCGAGCGCCGCTTCAGCTTCCTGGATGGGCCGATCACGGCCAACAACCCGATGGGCGTGCACCACGCCTGGGGTCGCACCTACAAGGACCTCTACCAGCGCTACCACACCATGCTCGGCGATCGGCAGCGCTACCAGAACGGCTTCGACTGCCAGGGCCTGTGGATCGAGGTAGAGGTCGAGCGGGAGCTCGGCTTCAAGAACAAGCGCGACATCGAGCGATACGGGATCGATCGCTTCGTCGACCTGTGCAAGGCGCGAGTCGACCGCTTCGCCGCGCTCCAGACCGATCAGAGCAAGCGGCTCGGGATGTGGATGGACTGGGAGCACAGCTACTTCACCAACAGCGACGAGAACAACTACGCGATCTGGGCGTTCCTCAAGGAGTGCCATGGGCGCGGCCTGATCTACCGGGGGCATGACGTGATGCCATGGTGCCCTCGCTGCGGGACGGGGCTGTCGAACATGGAGATCGCGACCGAGGGCTACCGCGAGATCCGCCACCTGTCGCTCACCATTCGTCTGCCGATCACCTCGGCCGGGCACAACGGCGAGGACCTGCTGGTGTGGACAACCACGCCCTGGACCCTATCGTCGAACGTGGCGGCCGCCGTGCATCCCAAGCTGACCTATCTCCTGGTCGAAGGGGCCGACGGCCGGCGCTGGTGGATGAGCCATGGTTCGCGGGTGCGGGTCGCGCCGGAATCGCAGATCGTGCGCGAGGCGCCCGGCAGCGAGCTGTTGGGGCTCACCTACACGGGGCCGTTCGATGAGCTGCCGATCCAGGCCGGGGTCGAGCACCGCGTCATCGCCTGGGACGAGGTGAGCGACGAAGAGGGGACCGGGATCGTGCACATCGCCCCCGGCTGCGGCCAGGAGGACTTTGCCCTCGCCAAGCGCGATGGACTGGCCGTGCTCGACCCGATCGACGAGTTCGGGACCTTCAAGGAAGGGTACGGCTGGCAGACCGGCCGCTTCGCGGGTGCGGCCGAGGACCCCCAGGACGACCTGGCGTTCGACGTCGCCGCCGATCTCGAGGCGAAGGGCCTGGTGGCCTCGCGTGAGCGCTACCTGCACCACTATCCGGTCTGCTGGCGGTGTGGCACACAGCTCCTCTTCCGCCTGGTCGACGAGTGGTTCATCGGCATGGATCCCCTGCGCGAGCCGATCAGCGCCGTGACACGACAGATCAGCTGGCTGCCGCCGGGGATTGGGCTCGAGGAGCGCGAGCTCGATTGGCTGCGGAACATGGGCGACTGGATGATCAGCAAGAAGCGCTACTACGGCCTCACCCTGCCGATCTGGCAGTGCGCGGACTGCGCCGATTGGGAGGTCATCGGGTCACGCGACGAGCTGAAGGAGCGGGCGGTCGCGGGCTGGGATGGGTTCGAGGGCCACTCGCCCCACCGGCCGTGGATCGACGGCGTCGAGGTCGAATGCGCATCGTGCGGCGGCCGCTCCCGGCGAATCCCCGACGTCGGCAATCCATGGCTGGACGCCGGGATCGTCAGCTTCAGCACGCTGCGCTGGAACACCGATCGCGCCTACTGGGCCGAGTGGTTCCCGGCCGACTTCATCACCGAGGGCTTCCCCGGTCAGTTCCGCAACTGGTTCTACGCGCTGCTGACGATGTCGACCGTGCTGGCCGACGGGCCGATGACCCGCACCATCTTCGGTTACGCCACCGTGCATGATGAGCACGGCGAGGAGATGCACAAGAGCAAGGGGAATGCGATCCCCTTCGACGAGGCGGCAGAGCAGATCGGCGCAGACGTAATGCGCTGGATGTACGCCTCCGCAAACCCGGCGGTGAACCTGAACTTCGGCTATGGCCCGGGCCACGAAGTGGTGCGCCGCTTCTTCCTGCCGCTCTGGAACAGCTACGGCTTCCTGGTCACCTACGCGCGTCTTGACGGTTGGGCGCCCTCGGAGGCCGATGCGGCCGCAGCGGCGGCTCGCACCCTCCTGGACCGATGGATCCTCTCGCGCCTCGATGCCCTGATCGGTGAGGTCCGCGGAGCCCTCGACGCCTACGACGCCGCCAGGGCGGCACGCCAGATCGAATCCTTCGTGGAGGATCTCTCCAACTGGTACGTGCGCCGCAATCGTCGGCGCTTCTGGAAGGGGGAGCTGGACGACGACAAGCGCGCCGCGTACGCGACGCTCCATGAGGTGCTGGTCACGGTCGCGCAGCTGCTCGCCCCGTTCGTGCCGCACCTCGCCGACGCCCTGTGGGGGAACCTCGTCGTGGCGGTCGATTCGGCCGCGTCCGACAGCGTCCACCTCACCGACTACCCCGAGCGGTTGCCCGGCCGCGCACTACCGGAGGTCGATGCCGCCGTGGCGCTTGCGCGGCGGGCGGTGGCACTCGGCAGGACCGCGCGATCCGCCTCTGGCCTCAAGACGCGCCAGCCGCTGGCCGCGGTGCGTGTCAAGCTGCCCGCAGCGGCCGGCGGACGGCTGAGCCCGCACGCCGGAACCGAGGCCGAGCTGCGCGTCGAGATCCTCGAGGAGCTCAACGCCAAGTCGCTCGACGTGCTGAGCGACGCGTCGGAGCTGGTCGAGCGCACGCTCTATCCGCTCCTCCCCGTCATCGGGCCGCGCCACGGCAGCGACGTCGCGGCGATCATGGCCGGCGCCCGAGGCGCCGGCTGGCGGATCCTGCCGGACGGCCGCGCCGAGGTCGGCGGCGTGCTGCTCGCCCCCGACGAGTTCCAGCTGACTGCGCGGGCGCGGCCCGGGCACGAGGTCGCCGAGGAGGGAGACCTGCTGGTCGCGCTGGACACGCAGCTCACCCCCGAGCTGGAGGCGGAGGGGCTGGCTCGCGAGGTCGCGCATCGGCTGCAGGGGCTCCGCAAGGCGGCCGGCCTGGAGGTGAGCGATCGGGTGGTGGCGACGGTGAGCGGTGACCCCGGCCTGGTGGCGCAGCTGGCCGACCATCGGGACTGGCTGGCAGCCGAGATCCTGGCGGTCGAGCTCAAACTCGGGCGCGGGACCGATCTTGGTCCGTCCGCCGTGGGCGAGGCGCTGGCATTGCCGAATGGCCGGCTGCAGCTGGCCCTGCGTCGCGCCTGACGGAGCGCATCGCGTACCATCGGTCGCATGAGTGGTGAGGAGCAGGCGACCGGCACATTGGTGAAACCGGCCATCCTGCTGGTGACCGGCCTCGGGATCCTGGTGGCGGACCAGGTCACCAAGGCAGTGGTTGTCGCCAACCTCGCGCTCGGGGAACGAGTGGGTATTGTCGGCGACCTCGTGCAGGTCTGGCATGCCCAGAACCGGGGCGCGGCCTTCAGCCTCTTCCAGGGAGGATCGCTCTTCTTCCTGATCGTGTCGGTGCTGTCGCTGGCGATGGTCGCCTACTTCCAGCGCAGCCTGCGAAGCCGCCCATGGTGGGTCCATCTGGTGCTCGGGATCATCCTGGGCGGCACGCTCGGCAACTTCATCGATCGGCTTCGCCAGGGGTACGTCACCGACTGGCTCTCGGTTGGCTTCGGCGACACCCGCTGGCCGACCTTCAACGTCGCCGACTCATCGATCGTGGTCGGCATCGGTGCGCTGGTGCTCTACCTGCTGCTGACCAACCCCGACCGCCAGGAGGCGGCGGCGTGACGGAGGCCGCCGTGGCGGACCGCGTGGTGACGGGGGAGGCGACCGCCGGGCGCTTTGACATGGCGGTGAGCGCGGTCGCCGGCATCAGTCGCGCCCACGCCCAGCGCCTCATCTCGGATGGGCGTGCCGTGGTGGATGGGCGACGCGGCCGCGCCTCCGATCGCCTTCGCGGCGGCGAGGCGGTCCGGGTCGAGCTGTCGGCGCCGGCCGACCCGACGCTGCACGGCGAGGCAATCCCGCTGCGGATCGCCTACGAGGACGCCTCGATGCTGATCGTCGACAAGCCGGCCGGCCTGGTCGTACATCCCAGCCACGGGCATGCCACCGGAACGCTGGTGCATGCGCTGGTCGGCCGGGCGGAGGAGCGCGGCGAAGAGCTGGGCTCGATCGCCGGGGTCGGGCGACCGGGGATCGTCCATCGGCTCGACAAGCAGACCTCCGGGCTGATCGTGGTGGCGAAGAACGACGCCGCGCAGGCCAGCCTGATGCAGCAGTTCGGCGCGCGCACCATCGAGAAGGAGTACCTGGCGCTGGTGCGAGGCGAAGCGCCGGCGCCGCGCGGCCGGATCGAGGCGCCGGTCGGCCGCGACCCGCGGGACCGGCAGCGAATGGCCGTGGTCGCCGGCGGCCGCGAGGCGGTGACCGAATACGAGACGCTGGGTGCCGGGGCCGGCTACACCCTGCTGGCGCTCCATCCGCTGACCGGACGGACCCACCAGCTGCGGGCGCATCTCGCCTATCTGGGGCTGCCGATCGCCGGCGACCTCCGATACGGGGGCGGGATCGGCCCCGGCGGCCTGGAGCGCCAGTTCCTGCACGCGGATCGGATTGCCCTGCGGCGACCGCTGGACGGCCGTCGGCTGGCAGCGTGGAGCGAGCTTCCCGGCGACCTGGCCGCTTCGCTGGCGGCCGCGGCGATCTTCACCGACCGCGTGCCTGTCGGCATCGGCGCCGCCGTGGTGGAGGAGCCCGGTTGAGTGCAGATCAGGCGGAAGCAAAGCCCGGCAAGCGCCTCGCCTTTCCGAATCCGCTGCTGGTCGTCGTCTCGGGACCCTCGGGGGTCGGCAAGAGCACCATCGTCGCCGAGCTGTCGCGACGTCATCCGCAGGTGGTCCCCATCGTGACGGCGACCACCCGTGCACGCCGCGACGGCGAGCAGGACAAGGTGCATTACCACTTCCTGAGCCCCGAGGAGTTCGGGCAGCTGCGCGAACGGAAGGGCCTGCTGGAACAGGCTGTCGTGCACGACCACTGGTACGGGACGCCGATCGACCAGGTGCGCGGGATCCTGGCCGCCGGGCGCGACGCGATCCTGACGATCGATCCTCAGGGTGCCCGCTCGGTGCGCGCGCTGGTCCCCGATGCGCTCCTCATCTTCATCATGCCGCCATCGATCGAGGACCTCGACCAGCGCCTGGCGCACCGCGGATCCGAGGACGGCGCGGACCGGGAGCTGCGGCGACGCAATGCCGAGACCGAGATGGCCGCGGCCGGCGATTATGACTACGCGATCGTCAACCATACCGGTCATCCCGACGACGCCGTCGAGCAGATCTGGGAGATCATCCAGGCCGAGGCACGGCGCGACCCACCGCGGAGCGTCCAGGTCTGAGCATGGTGGCCGAGGTGGCCGCCGAGGAGACGGTGCGCGTCGCGGTCGAGGCGCTCGCCGACCGGCCCGAGCGATCGTTCAGCTACCGGCTCCCTGGCGCCCTCGGCAGGCCCGCCCCCGGGTCGCTCCTGCTCGTCCCGTACGGACGTCGCCTGGCGCTCGGATACCTGCTTCCAGGTCTCCCCGAGGCTGAGCCGCAGGTCGAGCTTCGGTCCGTCGAGGCGGTCGTTTCGGCACCGATGCTCACGCCCGACCTCCTGGCGCTGGCCGAGGAGATCGCGGCTTACTACCGCGCCCCGCTCGGCACCACGATTGCGGCGATGCTCCCTCCGGGGCTCGAGTCGAGACTCGATCGACGCTGGACAACGCGAGACGCCAGCGTGTTGCCAGATTCCGTGCGGTTGGCCCTCGCAGAGCGCGACGAGATCACCGACGCGACGCTACGGCGGGCGCTCGGGCCGCGCTGGAACGTCGTGGCCGACCGGCTCCGGCGCTCCGGCGCGCTGGAGGCGATCTGGTCGCTGCGACCGCCCGAGCTCCAGGCACGCCGGGTTCGCGTGTTGCGCCCGCTCGCGGCGGAAGGGCCGATTCCGCGCACTGCGCCACTGCAGCGCGCGATCCTCGAGGCGCTGAGCGATGGGCCGGCGAGCCTTCCCGATCTCGCCGAGAGGATCGGGGTGGAGCCAGGCTCGGTGCTGGCGGCGGGGCGCCGGCTGGCGGCTCGCGGCGCGGCGGCACTGGAGTGGCAGACGGTTGAGCGCGACCCGCGCGCGCATCGCCCGACAGACCTGCCACGCCAGCACCTGCTGGCGGACGAGCAACTGGCCGCTCTCAAACGGGTCGAAGCGCTCGCGCCGGGAGGCGAGCTGCTCCTGGAAGGCGTGGCCGCCGCCGGCAAGACCGATATCTACCTGGCTGCCGTCGCCGCGGTGCTGAAGGGGGGTGGCCGCGCCATCGTACTGGTCCCCGAGGTGTCGCTCGTCACCCAGCTGGCAGATCGCGTCGCCTCGCTCGTTGGCGATGAGCTCGCGGTC
Source organism: Chloroflexota bacterium (assembly GCA_039932375.1). Taxonomy (GTDB): domain Bacteria; phylum Chloroflexota; class Limnocylindria; order QHBO01; family QHBO01; genus CF-167. The sequence goes on from JBDTQD010000007.1 coordinate 8,945, forward strand.
CTGCACTCGGGCCTCTCGGCAGGAGAGCGCCACGACACCTGGTGGCGGATCCTGCGCGGCGACGCGCGCGTCGTGGTGGGGACGCGCATGGCGGCGTTCGCACCGACCGCGGACCTGCGCCTGGTCATCGTCGACGAGGCGCACGACGGGTCGTACAAGGCCGATCGGACGCCACGATACGACGCACGCTGGGTCGCGCGTCGCCGCGCGACGCTGACCGGCGCGCGACTGGTGATGGGGACCGCCACGCCGGACGTGGTGACCATCTCGCGGGTGCGCGACGGCGGGGTCGAGCGCGCCAGGCTGGTCGAGCGCAGGGTGGGCGAGGCGCCATCGGTCGAGCTGGTGGATCTGCGGGCGGAGCTGGCCGAGGGAAACCGCTCCATCTTCTCGCGCGCCCTGGTCGACGCGCTGGCGAGCTTGCGACCCGGCACCGAGCAGGCGATCCTGCTCATGAACCGGCGCGGTGCCGCAACCTTCGTACTCTGCCGCGACTGCGGGGAGAGCCTGCGCTGCCCAGACTGCGACCTGCCGTTCGTTTTCCACTTGAGCGGATCGCAACTGCGATGCCATCACTGTGGCCGGACGGCTCGTCCCCCGGAGAAGTGCCCGCACTGCGGCAGCCGTCGCATCCGCTACTTCGGGGCCGGCACGCAGCGCGTCGAGGCGGAGCTGCGCGCTCGCTTCCCGTCGCTCCGTGTGTCACGCCTGGACTCCGATGCGCTGGCCGTGCGCCGCGGCTTCGAGTCGATCTACGACGACTTTCGTGATGGGCGGGTGGATGTCCTTGTCGGCACGCAGCTGGCCGCAAAGGGGCTCGACCTGCCGAGCGTGACTCTTGCGGCGGTGATCGCCGCCGACGTCACCTTGAACCTGCCGGACTACCTCGCCCCGGAGCGGACCTTCCAGCTCCTTGCGCAGGTCGCCGGCCGGGCGGGCCGCGGGCCACTGCCGGGTCGGGTCCTGATCCAGACCTACGCGGCCGATCACTACGCCATCCGCGCGGCGGCACGCCTGGACGTCGACGGCTTCGCCGATCAGGAGCTGCCGCGCCGGCGGCTCCTCGGCTACCCGCCGGCCAGCCTGCTGGCACGCCTCCTGGTCGCGGACCCCGATCGCAACCGCGCAGAGTCGCGCGGGCGGGAGGCCGCCGCCGCGGTGGCGATGCCGGGGGTCGAGGTCCACGGCCCGCTGCCGTCGTACGTGCCCAAACGCGCCGGCCGATGGCGGTTCCAGGTGGTGCTCCGCGCGGCGGACGACGTGGGTCGCTCGGCGGCCCTGGAGCTCGTGCCGGCCGGGGTCGCCATCGACGTGGATCCCGAGTCGCTGCTCTGAATCAACGACTCGGTGCGCCGGCTGCCCCCAGCTTCGCGATCGGTACAATGCGCCGATGGCCATCCGCCCCATCCTGACCGCCGAGGAGCCGATCCTGCGTGCGCGCGCCCGGAAGGTGACGCACTTCGACGCATCGCTGCACCGGCTCCTCGACGAGATGGTCGAGACGATGCGCGACGCGCCGGGGATCGGCCTGGCGGCGAACCAGATCGGGGTCCCGCTGCAGGTGGCCGTAATCGAGCTGGAGGACGCGGTCACCGAGCTGATCAACCCGCAGATCGTCCGCTCCGGTGGGGAGGCGGTCGATTGGGAGGGATGCCTCTCGATCCCCGGCTTCGTGGCCGAGGTGAAGCGGAACGAGAAGGTCACCGTCAAAGCCCGCGATCGGCATGGCAAGGAGTTCCGGGTCAAGGGCGATGAGCTGCTGGCGCGGGCGCTGCAGCACGAGATCGATCACCTGAACGGGGTCCTGTACATCGACTCCCTCGATTCGCTCGAAGAGCTGGTCCGCGTCAGCGACCGCCCGAGTGAGGTGGAGGAGACGACGACCGCGGGCATCTAGTGGCGCCACTCGGGCGGATCGTCTTCTTCGGGACCGGCCTGTTCGGCGTCCCGCTCCTCTCCCGCCTGCCCGCCCTGGCCACCGATCTCCTGGTCGTCAGCCAGCCAGATCGGCCTGCCGGTCGCGGCCTGGAGATGCGCCCCTCGCCGGTGGCGGCCTGGGCGCGCGAGCATGGCGTCCGCGTCGAGGCGCCGCGTCGCCTGCGATCCGACGAGGGGAGAGCGTTGCTCCAGGGGTTTGCGCCCGATGGCCTGTTGCTGGCCGCCTACGGGCAGCTGGTGCCGACCGACCTGCTGGCGATGGCTGCGCGCCCACCGCTCAACGTCCACCCATCCCTGCTCCCGCGCCATCGTGGCGCCGCACCGGTGGCGTCAACGATCTTGGCCGGGGACCCGGTCGGCGGCGTCTCCCTGATGGTGATGACCGAGCAGCTGGATGCTGGTCCGATCGTCGCCCAATGGTCCGTGCCGCTGGCTGGGCGTGAGACGACCCCCGAGCTGGAGGCGCGCCTGGCCCAACTCGCCGCGGAGGTGGTGCCGCCCCAGCTGGAGGGCTGGGCCGCCGGCGAGACGGGAGCGCGGCCGCAGGACGAGGTCGCAGCCAGCATGATCCGCTCCTTCCGCAGGTCCGACGGCTGGATCGACTGGCGCGAGAGCGCGGCCCAGATCGATCGCGGCGTTCGCGCCCTCCAGCCATGGCCCGGCGCATGGACGGCGCTCGATGGGCGGCGGCTGCATATCCGGGCCGCACATCCGGTTGCAGGAGTCGACGGCTCGCTGATCGGAGCGGTGCTGCCCGGCGATCCGCCGACGGTCGCCTGTGGCCAGGGCGCGCTGGCACTCGACGTGGTGCAGCCGGCTGGAAAGCCGTTCATGACGGGGATCGAATGGCGCCGCGGGTTGCCGCGTGAGCACGTCCTGCTCGGCGGCGGGGCGGCCCCCGAGTAGCGCCTTCTTCATCTCCGCTTCATCGGGCCGACAGGGAGGCTCGGCTATACTCGCCACGCTCCCAAGGAGGTAGCACGCACAACCATGGGTGGTTTCCTGCCCTACATCTTGCTGGTCATGCTGCCGAGCCTCGCCATCACCGGATGGGCGGCCTGGCGCGTTCGCTCAACCTATGCCAAGTGGTCGAAGGTCGACTCCGGGATCGATCTCTCAGCCTTTGACTTTGCCCGCCGGCTGCTCGATCGGCAGGGCCTGTCCGACGTCAGGATCGAGCCAATTCCCGGTCAGCTGACCGATAACTACGACCCGCGCGGCAAGGTGCTCCACGTCAGCTCCGCCGTCGCCGGAACCGGCCAGCTCGGCCAGTACGACCCATCCGACCGCTCGGTCGGATTCCCGCGTGGCGCCGGAGGCCTCTCCGTGGCGGCCGCTGCGGTGATCGCGCACGAGGTTGGTCACGCCCTGCAGGACCGCGATCGCGACCCATGGATGGCGGCGCGTCAGGCGATCGTGCCGGCCGTACAACTCGGCTCGGGACTCGCGCCCTGGCTGATCATCGCCGGGCTCTGGTTCAACCTGACTGGGCTGGCTGTGGTCGGCCTGATTGCATTCGGCGCCGCCGTCGTCTTCACCTTCCTGACCCTTCCGGTCGAGATCGGCGCATCTGGCAAGGCGCTTGCCTTCGTGAGCAGCCTCGGCATCTCGGGCGAGGGCCAGAACGGCGCTCGACAGGTCTTGAAGGCAGCCGCCTGGACGTACGTCGCGGCGGCGCTGGCGGCACTCCTCACGTTCCTCTACTACCTGACCCTGATCATCGGGCGTCGTGACTGATCTTCCCCTTGCCGGGACCCCGCCGTCCATCAGCGAGGTCGATCCCAGCCTGCTCGCCGCGTGGCTCGCTGCCCGCGGCGAGCCCGCGTACCGGGCCGCCCAGGTGTTCGCCGGAGCGCACCGGCCGACTGCCGCCAGGCTCGATGACCTCACCGACCTGCCGCGCACCCTGCGCTCCGCGGTGGCGGACGCATTCCGCTTCTCCACCATCGTTGGCAGTCACGTGATGGTCGCCGACGGCGGGCTGACGGCCAAGGCGGTGCACGAGCTTGGCGACGGGCAGCGCATCGAATCGGTCCTGATGCGCTACCCCAGCCGCTCCGGCGGGGCGGGACGAACGACCATCTGCATCAGCTCGCAGGCCGGCTGCGCGGTGGGATGTCCGTTCTGCGCCACCGGCCAGGCCGGTTTCGGGCGGCAGCTGACCGCCGGCGAGATCGTCGACCAGGTGCTGCACTGGCATCGGGATCCCTGGCTGGCGCTCGGCGCCGACTGGCGACCCGGGTCGGGCCGCCGGCACTACAACATCGTCTTCATGGGGATGGGCGAGCCACTCAACAACGCCGATCGGGTCTTCGAGGCGGTGCATCTCCTCAACGACCCGCAGCGGCTGGGGATCGGGGCGCGCCATATCACGGTCAGCACGTCGGGGGTCGTTCCGGGGATCGACCGCATGATCGACGAGCTGCCGCAGGTCAACCTGGCGATCAGCCTGCACGCCGCCAACGACGACCTTCGCGACGAGCTGGTGCCGATCAACCGCAAGTGGCCGATCGCCGAGGTCGTCTCCGCGGGTCGCCGTTTCGCGACGCGCACGCGCCGCCGCGTGAGCCTGGAATACGTGTTGATCGACGGGCTGAACGATGCGCCCGGACAGGCCATGGGGCTGGCCGCCATCGCCTCCGGCTGGCTCTGCCACGTCAACCTGATCCCGCTCAACCCGACCGCCGGCTCCCGTTGGAGCGGCACCCCGGCGGCCGGCGTTCGGGCCTTCGCCGATGTGCTGCGGCGCGCAGGCGTCCCGGTCACCGTGAGGGACACCCGCGGCCGCGAGATCGAGGCTGCCTGCGGCCAGTTGCATGCCCAGCTGGCCGGAGCGGCGATCCGCGATGCGGTGCCGGTCGCCACGGTATGAGCCGTCGGCCTCCGCAGATCAGCGCCAGCCTCCTGAACGCCGACCACGCCCGCCTCGGCGACGAGGTCCTCCGGGCCGTCAGCGGCGGGGTCGATTCGATCCACCTCGACGTGATGGACGGCCACTTCGTCGACAACCTGACGATCGGGCCGGCGGTGGTCAAGGCGGTTCGGCCGCTGGCATCGGTCCCGTATCACGCCCACCTGATGGTCACCCAACCGATGCGCCACGCGCGCGCCTTCGCCGACGCCGGCAGCGACCTGATCGTCGCCCATGTCGAGGCCGATGACGATCCCGCAACCTTGATCGAGGCGATCCACGGATTCGGCTGCAGCGTGGGGTTGGCGCTCAACCCCGAGACGCCGGCCGAGGCAGTCGTGCCGTACCTGGAGATGATCGACCTGCTGCTGTTGATGACGGTCCACCCCGGGCGGGGCGGGCAGGCATTCATGTTGGAGGTCCTGCCCAAGATGGCGCGGCTGCGGGACGAGATCGAGCGGCGCGGCCTGGCGTTGCCAATCGGCGTCGATGGGGGAGTGAACCTCGAAACGATTGGCCCCGCCCACGCCGCGGGTGGCGAGGTGCTGGTCGCCGGCTCGGCGCTCTATCGCGAGCGGGGCGACCTGGCGCCGACCGTGCGAGCGCTTCGCGAAGCCGCGATGGTGCTCGCATGACGCCGCGGGCCATGGTCATCGGGCTCATCGTGGCCATCCTGCTGGCCGCCTGCTCCATTCCCAAGCCGGATGGCACGCCGACCCCGAAGCCTCCGCGTGACGTGGTGGTGACGGTGGTCAGTCGGACCGGGGAGGCGCCCGTGCCGAACGCACGTCTCCAGGCCGGATCGGCGACGGCCACGACCGCCGCCGACGGCAGGGTGAAGGTCACTGCTCTGGTCGGCTCCAATGTCCAGGCGTCAGCCGACGGCTTCGATGACGGCCGCGGCGCTGTTCCGGAGAAGGGTGGCTTGACCATCAAGCTGCGGCCGAACGTGGTGAGCGGCGTGGTGATGAGCGGTGACCGGAAGCCCATCGCGGGCGTGCGCGTCTTCGTCGAGGGGAGCGCCGCCCCAACCGAGACGGACGCACAGGGGCATTACCTGCTCGCGGGGGTACCGGAGAAGGGGACCCTCATCTACAAGATGCCGGGGTATCGGCTCGGAGTGATCCCGATCGACGAGCAGATGACCAAGGACGTGGCCCTGACCTCCTTCGTCACGCGCGCTCTCTACTCGCCGGCGGCGATCTTCGAGGGAACAGGACGCCTCGACGCGCAGCTCGACCTGATCGACAAGACCGAGGCCAACGCGATGGTGATCGACGTCAAGGAGACGGACGGCAACCTGTACTGGGCCACCGATCTGCCTGCCGCCGCCTCGGTGGGAGCGATCATGAACCATCCCCTCCTGCAGCTCGACCAGCTCCTCCCGAAGCTGAAGGCGCGGGGGATCTACACCATCGCCCGCATGGTGGTGATGAAAGACAACACGCTTGGCAATGCGAAGCCCGAGCTGGCAGTCACCAACTCCGTCACCGGGAAGCCGTGGCGCGACAATCATGGCGGCATCTGGCTCGACCCGTACAACCCGGGGGTCGCCGAGTACATCGCGGCGCTGGCCGGCGACTTGGCCGACAAGGGCTTCGACGAGGTCCAGCTCGACTACGTTCGCTTCTTCAGCGACGGCGACTACGCGGTCGCGGACACAAACCTGCCGAACACCCAATCCTTCCGGCTGCCGGCGATCAGGCGCCTTTTCCGGCTCGTCTCGGATACCCTCGCTACCAGGCGCGCCTTCTTCTCGGCCGACGTCTTTCCGATCAGCTTCATCGCCACCGATGACCAGGGGATCGGGCAGCGCCCAGAGGTGATCATGCCGTACGTCGACTACTTCTCGCCGATGGTCTACCCGAGCCACTACGGGCCGTACACGTTCGGCTTCAAGACCCCGAACGACCACCCGTACGACGTGATCAACGAGACCCTTAAGATCATGAACAAGGAGCGCGCGGGGCTGCGGATGGTGATCAGGCCCTGGATCCAGGACTTCGGCTACGGGCCGTTCCCGCCCTACACCGCGCCCCAGGTGCTGCAGGAGATGAAGGCAGCCTCCGACAATGGAGCCCAGGGCTGGATGATCTGGAATGCCTCTGCCCGCTTCACTCGCGCCGCGCTCGGGTCGCCACGCGACGGCGAGGCGTCCGGGCCGATCACCAGCCCGCTCCCGTCGGCGGGCTCCTAGCGCCGATGCGCCTGGTCGTGCAGCGCGTCAGCCGCGCGCAGGTGCGATCCGATGGCGAGGTCCTGGGGGAGATCGACGCCGGCGCGGCGGTCCTCGTCGGCATCGGGGTGGGGGACACGCGGGAGCTCGTCGACCGGCTCGCCGACAAGCTGCTCGGCCTGCGCTATTTCGAGGATGCCGCCGGGCGGACCAACCTGGCGATCGATGAGGTCGGCGGCGCCTTCCTCGTGGTGAGCCAGTTCACGCTGCTCGCGGACGTGAGCCGGGGTCGACGGCCCGGATTCACCGACGCCGCGCCGCCAGAGCTGGCCGAACCGATGGTGACCCGCTTCGCCGAGCGCCTGCGTGCGGCCGGCATCGAGGTCGCGACGGGGCGCTTTGGGGCGGCGATGGAGCTGGACCTGGTGAACGACGGGCCGTTCACCCTGGTCCTCGAGGCGAGCGCCGAGGGCTGAGTCAGACCTTTTCGGAGGTCCGGATGCAGCGCGAGCAGGCCTTGATGCGGACCGGCGTACCGTTGCGCTGGATGACCATCGGCTGCAGGTTTGGCAGCCATCGGCGCAGCGCACGCTTGCGGTTCATGCCGACCGACTGGGGGTTCCAGCCGGTAATCGGCTTCTTGCCGCAGATATCGCACGTCCGAGCCATCGCTGATCTCCATTCACGAACGAACCGGCGCACCTCACCTCGGCGCCGCCGGAACGGCCCGATCCTAGCACGCTACGATCGGGCCATGCAATCAGCGCCGCGGCGCGCCCCCGCGGCCCTCGCGCCGACCGACCTCGACCTGCCGATCCGCTCGGTGCTGCCGGAGCTGGCGCGCGGTGGCGCGGCGCTGAGTCGACTCGGTATCGGCACGCCTCGTGATGCGCTCTTCTACCTGCCCTTCCGCTACGACGACTTCAGCGACCTGCGCCCGCTCGGCGAGCTGGTGGGTGACGAGAAGCAGTCCGCCCGTGCGCGCGTGGTCGAGGTCACGATCGAGCCCGGCTTCGGCCGCCGTCCGCAGCGGGTCATCGCACAGCTCGCCGATGCCAGCGGGAGCGCCGAGGCGATCTGGTTCGGGAGGCGGTATGTCGAGCGCCGCCTGGAGAAGGGGTCCGAGATCGTGGTCAGCGGCAAGGTCAGCTTCCGCGGCTGGCGCCCGCAGTTCACCTCGCCGGAGTTCTCGCCGGCGGGGCACGAATCGGTCCACACCGCGCGCGTGGTGCCGGTCTACCGCCTGGTCGGCGGCGTCACCCAACGTCGCGTGCGCGAACTCCTGGCCCGCGTCCTGGAGCGCGCCCTGCCCGGCGTCGAGGATCCGCTGCAGCCGGCTGAGCGGGGCGATCTGCCGATCCTGGCCGATGCCCTGCGCGCCGCGCACTTCCCGGAGGAGGCAGCCGACGTGGCCGGTGCGCTCGACCGCCTCGCCTTCGATGAGCTGCTGGCGCTGCAGCTGGCGATGGCCCAGGCTCGCGCGGCGCGCGCCGGGCTCCGGGCGGCTCGAGTCACGATCGGCGCCGCCGAGCTGCGCGCCTTGCTGGCGGCGCTGCCGTTCGAGCTGACTGGCGACCAGCGCAAGGCGGTCGATGAAATCGTCGAGGACCTGGCCAGCGATCAGCCGATGCGACGCCTCCTGCAGGGCGACGTCGGGAGCGGCAAGACCGCCGTGGCGGCCATCGCGATGGCGGGGGTCGTGCGCGCCGGCTGGCAGGGCGCCCTGATGGCGCCAACCGAGATCCTGGCGCGGCAGCATCATCTCGGCCTCGCTCCGCTGCTCGACGCGCTCGGGGTGCGAGCCGAGTTCCTGTCCGGGTCGCTCGCCCGGGCCGACAAGGGGCGCGTTCACGACGCGATCGAGGCGGGGGAGATCGACGTCGTCATCGGCACCCACGCGGTCATCAGTGACGCGGTCTCGTTCCGACGCCTGGGCCTGGTCGTGGTCGACGAGCAGCACCGCTTCGGGGTCGCCCAGCGCGCAGCCCTGCAGGCCAAGGGGGTCGACCTCGAGCCACACCTGCTGGCGTTGACCGCGACGCCGATCCCGCGCACGCTGGCGCTCACCTTCTACGGCGATCTGGCGTTCAGCACCATTCGCGAGCTGCCGCCGGGTCGGCGGGCGATTCGGACCGAGGTGCGCAACCGGAGCGCGATGCCACGCATCGAGGCGTTCCTGGCGTCCGAGGCGGCGGCAGGCCGCCAATCGTTCGTCGTCGTGCCCCTGGTGGTGGAGAGCGAAGCGCTCAGCGCCGCATCGGCCGAGGCCGAAGTCGAACGCCTGCGCGCCGCCCTGCCCAAGCTGCGGATCGGGCTGGTGCATGGCCAGCAGCGTGCCGATGAGCGCGACGCGACGATGGCAGCCTTCGCAGCGGGCGAGATGGACCTGCTGGTAGCGACCACGGTGATCGAGGTTGGGATCGACGTGCCGAACGCGTCGGTGATGCTCGTCCAGGATGCGGACCGCTTCGGCCTCGCACAGCTGCACCAGCTGCGCGGGCGGGTCGGTCGCGGACCGCAGCAGTCCTTCTGCATCCTCGTCACCGACGCCGCCGACGAGCGCGCGCGCGAGCGGCTGGAGGTAGTCCGCGCCTTGAGCGACGGCTTCGAGATCGCCGAGGCCGATCTCCGGCTGCGCGGGGCGGGGAACCTGCTCGGCACGCAGCAATCCGGCCTCCCCCCGCTCCGTGTCGCTTCGCTCTTCGAGCCGCGCCACCTGGCCCTCGCCGAGCGAGCCGGGACCCTGGCTCGACGTCTGGTGGCCGCCGATCCCGAGCTCGGGTCCCGTCCCGACCTGGTCCGCCTGCGCGACGACTTCGCGGCCGCCGAGGATGAGGGGGACGCAGCCTGATGCGCGTCATCGCCGGCACCGCACGCGGCCGCCCGCTGGTGGCGCCGCACGGACGCGCCACGCGACCAATCGCAGACCGCGTCAAGGAGACCCTCTTCGCCATCCTCGCCGACCGGGTGGTGGGTGCGCGGGTGCTGGACCTCTACGCCGGCAGCGGGGCGATTGGTATCGAGGCGCTGTCGCGTGGAGCCGCTCACTGCGACTTCGTCGAGCACGAACGACGAGCAGTGGCCGCCATCCGGACGAACCTGGAACGTGCCGGCGTGACGGATCTGGCTTCGGTCCGCCAGGGCGACGTGATGCGTTACCTGGGCGGGACGCCGGGCGATCGAGTTGACCTCGCCTTCCTGGATCCGCCGTATGACGAGCGTGCTATCCTCGCGCCGCTCGAGCGGCTTGCGCCTCACCTGGCGCATAACGCCACGGTTGTCGTGAAGCACCATTGGCGGACGCCGGTGCCCGAGCCGCCCGGGCTGGTGCGCTGGCGTGAGCGTCGCTTCGGCGAGACGTCGCTGACGTTCCTGGCGATAGCCGAAGCCGATGGAGTGGAGGAGTCATGAGCCGCATTGCCGTCTTCCCCGGCTCGTTCGACCCCATGACAAATGCGCATCTCGACGTCGCGCGCCGAGCGGCCACCCTCTTCGATCGGCTGGTGGTCGGCATCCTCAACAACCCGCGCAAGTCGCCCCTCTTCAGCGTTGAGGAGCGGATCGAGCAGATCACCGCCGCGGTCGCCGAGTTCGGGACTAATGTCGAGGTCGCCGGTTTCGACGGGCTGACAGTCGAGTTCGCCCGCAGCCACGAGGCGGGCTTCATCGTGCGCGGCCTGCGCGCCGTGAGCGACTTCGAGGCGGAGTTGCAGATGGCGCATACCAACCGCAAGCTGCAGCCCGGGGTCGACACGGTCTTCCTGATGTCCGCGCTCGACTACGGATACCTCTCCAGCAGCCTTGCCAAGGAGGTTGCCCAATTCGGCGGGGAGATCGCCGGGATGGTCCCCGAGCCGGTCGCCTCCGCGCTGCGCGCGCGCTTCTCGACGGCCGACTGACCCCCCTTCCGCGCGGCTATAATCGCGGCCAAGCACGATCGTCGCGGGAGGGCGCAGACACGGACATCATCTTCCTGGTGGAGCGGCTGGAGTCGCTGGCGGCAAGCGCCAAGAAGCTGCCCCTCACCAACAACGTGGTCATCGATCAGGCCGCCATCCTGGAGCTCATCGACCAGCTGCGGGTCGCCGTGCCGCCCGAGGTGACGCAGGCGCGCCGCATCACCGAGGAGGCTGGCCGGATTACCGAGCGGGCCGGCGAGGAGGCCGAAGCCATTCTCGCCCGCGCCCAGGAGCAGGCGGCTCGCATGCTCGAGGACCGTGAGCTGGTCCAGCTGGCCAAGCAGCGCGCCACCGAGATCATCGACAACACCACTCGCGAGGCCGCCGACATCCGCCGCGGCGCCGACGAGTACGCCGCCGGCGTCCTGATCCGCCTCGAGGGCGAATGCATCAAGGCACTCACCAGCATCAAGCGCGGCATCGACATGCTCGACGAGCGCTACCGCCCCCCTCGGCCGATACCCGACGAGAGCGAGGACCAGGACGCACTGCCGATCGAGATCGAGCACGAGCCGCTGGGGTCCGCCGCTCGGCTGTGATCCTCTTCAACGTGGCGGGGATGCTCCAGGAAGCGCCGGGAGTCTCACGCGACGTCGCCCTGCGCGACCGGTACCTGGCCGTCGGCGCGGACGTCGAGCTGGCTGGTCCGGTGGACGGCCTCATCCGGCTGCAGCGCACGAATCGCGGCATCCTGCTGCGCGGCTCGCTCGAGGCGCCGCTGCGACGCACCTGCTCGCGCTGCCTCGAGCCGTATGTCGAGACGGTGAGCCTCCAGCTGGCCGAGGAATACCTGCCAACCGTGGACCCGGTGCGTGGCATCCCGCTGCCGCCACCCGCCCGCGATGAGGAGGCGCTGGCGATCGACGCCAGGCACCAGATCGACCTCACGCCGGTCCTGCATGACGAGCTCGCCCTCACCGAGCCGATGCATCCGCTGTGCCGGCCCGATTGTCCGGGGCTCTGCCCGGGCTGCGGCCGGCACATGGACGTCGGGAGCTGCGACTGCAGCATCGATGAGCCCGATCCGCGGCTTGCTGCGCTGGCGAAGCTGCTCGACCTGCCGCGCGACTGACTCCCGGCCCAGGCGCCACGCTCGCCGCGTGCCGGAGCGACCGCTATACTGCGGCGTCCCCCTCAATACCGATGGTAGGAGTAGCGCGTGGGCGTCCCCAAGCGAAAGGTCTCGAAGGCGCGCCAGGGCGAGCGGCGATCGCACCTGGCGATCAGCGCCCCCCCGCTGGTCGAATGCACACACTGCCACGAGCTGAAGCTGGCGCACCACGTCTGCCCGACCTGCGGCTATTACGACGGGCGCGAGGCTGTGACCATCGAGTCGACCGCGCCGGCCGAAGGCCAGCGCTGACGCGGCCCGGCTGATGCGCATCGCGGTCGACGCGATGGGGGGCGATTTCGCCCCGCGCGAGATCGTGCGCGGCGCCATCACGTATGCCGCATCCCATGCCGATGAGGTGATCCTGGTCGGCGACGTTCCTCGCATCGAGGCCGAGATCGCCGAGTTCGGACGAGGACACCCCGCGAGCGTCACCTTCGTCGACGCCCCGGACGTGATCGGGATGGGAGAGCACCCTGCCGCCGCGCTGCGGGCCAAGCGTCGCGCATCGATCCGGGTTGCCACCGATCTGGTGCGCGACGGGCTCGCCGACGCGGTGGTGAGTGCCGGATCGACCGGCGCCACCATGGCCGCCGCGGTTTTTCGCCTCGGTCGCATCGACGGCATCGACCGACCGGCACTGGCCGCTCACCTGGTCACCGCCAGCGGGCCGATCCTCCTCCTTGACGTGGGTGCCAATGTCGATTCGGATGCGAGCAATCTCGTGCATTACGCGGTGATGGGATCGATTTACGCCGAGCGCGCGCTTCAGGTGCCGCGGCCGCGGGTGGGCCTCCTCAACATCGGGGAGGAGGCAGAGAAGGGCGACGCGCTCGCGCGCGAGGCATACGCCCGCATCGGTGAAAGCGGGGTCAACTTCGTCGGCAACGTGGAGGGGAACGACCTGGTCGGGCACGTCGCCGACGTGGTCGTCTGCGACGGCTTCGTGGGCAACGTCGTGATCAAGTTCTTCGAGGGGCTGACCAGCTACATCTTCCGGTCGCTGCGCACGGACCTGCAGCAGGGACCGGTGGCGCCGCTGGCGCTGCTCGCCCTGAAACCGGGTTTCGATCGCATGAAGCGCCGCTTCGACTACGAGCAATACGGCGGCGCCCCCCTCCTCGGCGTCCGCGGGGTGAGCATCGTGACCCACGGGCGCGCGCGGGCGCGGATGTTCGAGAACGCCATCCGGGTCGCGTCGGAGGCCGCTGCCGCTCGGATCCCCGCCGAGATCGCGGAGTGGACTCGCCAGCACCCCGCATTCGCGCGTCGCGATGCCTCCGACCTGGTCGCCGGGGGAACTGAGCCACTCGTCGCGGGACCGGGAGCCGAGGCCTGACCAGCGCGCCGTCCCGCCAGCGACGCCGCATACGGCCGCGACCGGGGCTCGAGGCCCGACGACTGGCCCTGATGGCCCTTTTCGAAGACGAGTTTCGGCCCGCGCAGGCAACCGCAGCGCTCGATCGCATGGCGGCTGAGCACGGCAGCGACCCGGGCGTGGCGACACACGCCCGGGCGATCGTGGACGGGGTCCTGGCGAACAGGGCGGAGCTTGACGCGCGGATCGCCGCGCTGGCCCCCGCGATCCCGGTCAGCGAGCTCGGCCGAGTCGAGCGCACGATCCTCCGGAGCGCCCTATGGGAGGTGATATACTCCGCCGCGACCTCGAGCGGGGAGACGATTCACGACGCCGTTTCCCTTGCCCGGACCTACTCCGGGGACGCGGCTCGCCGCCTGGTGAACGGCGTCCTGGGAACCCTTGCCAGATCATCGCCTGGAGGAGCCTGACGGTGACCGACGGAACCACGTTCGACCGACTCAAGAAGCTGATCGTCGAGCAGCTCGGTGTCGACGAAGAGGAAGTCACGCCACAGGCCTCGTTCGTCGAGGACCTGAATGCTGACTCGCTCGACCTGGTGGAGCTGATCATGAGCCTCGAGGAGGAGTTCGGGATGGAGATCTCCGACGAGGACGCCGAGAAGATCCAGAAGGTCTCCGACGCAGTCGATTTCATCGAGGAGCACCAGCAGTAACAATCGGTGCCATGGCCAGTCCGCATCTCGACGAGCTGGGTGAGCGACTCGGCATCGTCCTGCGGGACCCGGAGGCCATTCGCCAGGCGTTCGTCCACAGCTCCTTCTTCAACGAGAATCCGGGTACCGCTCCCGGCCATAACGAGCGCCTCGAATTCCTGGGCGACGCCGTGATCGGCCACGTGGTGAGCCGGCTCCTCTATGACCGCTACCCCGACGAGGACGAGGGCTTCCTGACGGCTCGTCGGGCAGCGCTCGTGAATCGCGACTCGCTTGCCGAGATCGCCATCGGGCTCGGCCTGGACCGATTCCTGCTGCTCGGTCGGGGTGAGGCAGACGGCGGCGGCGCGGCGCGTCCATCGCTGCTGGCAGCCACCTTCGAGGCGGTCGCGGGTGCGGTTGCCGTCAGCGAGGGGCTCGGCTCGACGCAGCGCTGGCTGCGGCGCGTCTTCGCCACCCGCCTGGCGCCGTCTGCCAACGCGGAGCCACCAAAATCGGCGAAGAGCCGGCTGCAGGAATGGACGCAGCGGCACCATCGCCAGAAGCCGCAGTACGAGCTGGTGGAGGTGGCCGGACCCTCACACCGCCAGGCGTTCACGGTGAGCGCGATCGTCGACGGGCGCCCGATCGGCATCGGCCATGGGTCGAGCCGGCAGCGCGCGGAGGAGGATGCTGCGGCGCTGACCCTGGCCGAGCTCGAAGCCACCTCCCCGGGCACCCGGCAAGCAAGGTGACCCGCCTGAAAGAGCTGCGGCTCCACGGCTTCAAGACCTTTGCCGATCCAACCCGGTTCGTGTTCGAGCGTGGCGTGACGGCGGTGATCGGGCCGAACGGCTCGGGCAAGAGCAACATGGCCGACGCGGTCCGCTGGGTGCTCGGCGAGCAATCGAACCGATCGCTCCGCACCCGTCGGGCGGACGACGTGATCTTCGCCGGCAGCGAGGGTCGGCGACCGCAGGGGATGGCGGAGGCGATCCTGACCCTCGATAACGGCGACGGGTGGCTACCGATCGAATTCGCAGAGGTCTCGATCGGTCGTCGTGCGTACCGGTCGGGTGAGTCTGAGTACCTGATCAACGGAACACGCGCCCGCCTCAAGGAGGTGGTCGAGCTGCTCGCGGGAGGGCGGCTGGGCGCGAACGAGCTGGTGGTGGTCGGGCAGGGTACAGTCGACGCGGCCCTCTCCCTCCGCCCAGACGAGCGACGACAGCTCTTCGAGGAAGCGGCGGGGGTCAAGAACCTCCAGGTCCACAAGAACGAGGCGCTCGGCCGACTTGCGCGGGCGCGCGACAACCTCACCCGCGTCAGCGACCTGATCGGGGAGCTGAAGCCGCAGGTGCGTCGCCTCTCCCAGCAGGCACAGCATCAGCAGGAGCACGATTCCCTGGGCCGGCGCGCCCGAGCCCTGATCGTCGAGGCCCACCGTCGCCGCGAGGTGATCGCGCGAGGATCGCTTGGAGACGCCCGCCGCCGGATGGCCGCCTCCGAGGCCGCGCTCGATACGCTGCGCGCCGAGGAGGCGGCCGTTCGGCAGGCAACCGTCGCCGCGGAGGGGAGCTACTGGGCGGCCGAGGCGGCCGCGCGCAAAGCGGCAGAAGGGCGCGAAGCGTCCCGGGAGGCGCTGATCTGGGCCGAGGCTGGAGCCGAGGCGGCTGCACGCAGGCACGCCGACCTGGCCGACGCCATCGCCCGCGCGGAGGCAGAGCTGTCCGACGCGATCGGCGCCCTCGAGGCGAGGCCGGAGCAGCCCGGCGGCGACGCTGAGGCGATCAGACGGGCGGCAGGGGACGCGGAGGCTCTGTGGCGGACAGCGACCGCTGAGCTTGACGCCCTGGACCCCGAGATCACAGCCGCGGAGCACGCGGTGAGCGCTGCCCGGGCCGAAGCCGCGACCTGGGTCGCCGAAGCCGCGCGACGGGACGAGACGTCGGCCCGTGCCGTCGCCCGCGCCGAGCGGATCGAGAGGGAGCTGCGGTCAGCCACGACCGCGCTGGCGGGGGCGACGGCAGCCGTGGAAGGCGGGAAGGCGGAGCTCGCCGCTGCGGAGGCAGGGGAGAAGAGCGCACGCGAGCGGCGCGACGCGGTGCGGGCGGCGGCAGTGGAGGCGGAGGAGCGGGCCGCTGCGGAGCGCGTGCGCGCGACTGCCCTGGCGGAGCGGCTTGGCGGCCTGCGAGCGGAGCTCGAGATGTTGCACGAGCGCGCCGAGGGGGGAGCACGGCTCGCGTCGGTGCTCGCTGCGGCGGGGTGGCGTGCACTGCTCGAGGATATCGATCCGCCGCAGGATGCATGGGCAGCCGTCGAGACCCTGGTCGGTGGCGAGCTGCAGCAAGCCCTCATATGGCGCGACGACGGGGTGATCGACCATGCGGCTGCCGCGCGAGGCCTGGTACGCCTGCTCGCCGATGGTCCGGAGACCGATGGCGCTGATGAAGCTGATGAGCGCGCTGTGGCATTCGCGGCCGTTCGCGCCACCCGGACGCTCGCGGAGTGGATCGGCTCGTCAAGCGGACAGCGGATCTTCTCGCGGACAGCGGTCGCGCCCGACCTCGAGAGCCTGCTGGCGGGCTGGCGCCGGCTGCCGTCAGGCTGGAGCGCCGTGACCGCTGATGGCGACCTGGCGGACGGGCGCGGCCTGGTGCTGATCCGCGGTCGGCAGGAGGGATCCGCCGGAGAAGCGGCGCGACAACACGCGCGGCGCCGGGAGCTGGCCGAGATGCTGGAGGGGCTGGAGATCGAGCAGGCGGAGGCCGGGCAGTCCGCTGCGCAGGCGCTGGTCGCATGGACGTCGGCGCAGCGAGAGCGCGAGACGACAACCGCGAAACACGTCGACGAGGAGCGCCGCCTGGCGCTGGCACGAGACGTGCATGACCGCGCCGCCGAAGCCGCGACTCGTGCGCATGACGCCGAACTGGCCCTGACGGTCGAGATGGACCAGGCGCAGGCCGAGATCGCGGCCGGCCGGACCGGATCGGGATCGCCATCGCCCGTGACGCAGCTCGAGGAGCTGCTCGCCGTGGCGGCCGACGCGCATGCTCGTCAGGCCGGGCTCGCCGCCGAGCGGGACAAGCGACGCGAAGCCTGGCAGACGGCGCGGTCAGCCGCTGACGTCGCCGATGCGGCAGAGAGTGGAAGCCACGAGCAGGCGATGATCGCGGCACGGCGCGAGCAGCTGGCAGCTTCGATCGCCGCCGACCGCGAATCCCTCGTGGCGCTGGACGCGGAACGAGCCGCCTCCACGGCGCTGACGGCGGACGCTGCGGCCGCCGACAAGCGTGCCGCGGACCTGCGCGCGGCGGCCGATGCCGAGCGTGAGCGGCTGCGGGCCGAGCTGCTACAGCGCGAACGAGCCGGGGGCGGCACGGCGTCACGCCTTGGCGAGCTGGAGCGCGAGGTGCAGAGCACCGCGATCGAGGCGCAGCGGCTGGAGGACGAGTTGGTTGCCATCGGCCGCGAGCGCGATCTTGGGATCGAGTCGCTGCCACCTTCGTCCGGGGAAGCCCCCGACACCGGGTCAGAGAATCCCTCCGTCGCCGAGATGGCGGACGTTGACCAGGAGACCGTGGATGCTGAGCTCACGCGCGTGCGCCGCACGTTGGCCCAGATCGGCTCGGTCAACCCCTTTGCCATCGAAGAGCACCGGGAGCTCGACGGTCGGCTCCAGGCGTTGGCCGTGCAGGATACCGACCTCTCCGCTGCAATCGCGTCGACCGAGGAACTGATCGGCCGCCTTGACAGCGAGATCGCAGGCCAGTTCAACGCGGCCTTTGTCGCCATCGGCGCAAAGTTCGACGAGTTCTGCCGGCTCCTCTTCGCCGGCGGATCCGCCTCGCTACAGATGAGCGAGGGCGGCGATGCCGAGGTCGCAGGCGGGATCGAGATAGCCGTCCAGCCGCCCGGCAAGCGCCTGCAGCGGCTGGCGATGCTCTCCGGCGGAGAGCGTGCGCTGGCCGGAGTGGCGCTCCTGTTCGCCATGCTGAGCGTCAACCCGGTCCCGTTCTGCATTCTGGACGAGGTCGACGCCGCCCTCGACGAGGCGAACATCGGTCGCTTTGCAGAGGCCCTACGGCAGCTCGCCCGGCAGATCGACTTCGTGGTCATCACTCACAACCGGGCCACCATCGAGACGGCGGACACCATCTACGGGGTGACCATGACCGATGCCGCCGTCTCACGCCTCCTGTCGCTGCGCCTGGCCGACCTCCCCGTGGAGGCCGTCGTCGGATGATGGCGCGACCGCGGCACGAGCCGAGTGGGCTCGGCCTGCGGCCACGGTCGGGTGGGCTCGGGGATCGGCTGCGCTCGCTCTTCGGCCGATCATCGGCGATCGGGCAGGAAACGTGGGATGAGCTCGAGGAGGCCCTGATCGCGGCCGACGTAGGCGCGGAGACGACCATGGCGCTCGTCACCGCGACACGGCTGCGGGTCGGTCCGTCGGGCTCAGGGGCTGCCGTGCGGATCGCGTTGGCGCACGAGATCCGTGAGCGCCTGGACCGCGTGGGGTCAGGCACCTTCGAGATCGGTCCGGCGCCGTCGGTCGTTCTGGTTGTCGGCGTCAATGGATCGGGAAAGACGACCACCGTCGCCAAGCTGGCCGCCCGCTTCGTGGCCGCCGGCCACAGCGTGGTGCTTGCAGCCGCTGACACCTTTCGCGCGGCAGCCATCGAGCAGCTCCGTCTCTGGGGCGAGGAGGTCGGCGTCCCGGTGGTCGCGCAGCGTCAGGGGGCGGACCCCGGGGCAGTTGCCTTCGATGCTCTGGCGATGGCCGAGTCGCGTGGGTCCGAGGTGATCCTGGTGGACACCGCGGGGCGGCTCCAGAACAAACTTCAGCTGATGGCGGAGCTGGCGAAGATTCGCCGCGTGATCGAGCGACGGCTGCCGGGCCAGCCGCGGCACGTCCTGCTGGTGCTGGATGCCACGACCGGTCAGAACGGGCTCTCCCAGGCTGAGGCGTTCAGCCGCGAGGCCGGCGTGACCGGCATCGTGCTGACCAAGCTGGATGGGACGGCGAAGGGTGGCATCGCCGTCGCCATTGCCGAACAGCTGGGCGTGCCGATCGTCTTCATCGGAGTGGGGGAGGAGCTCGATGCCCTTGCGCCGTTCGATCCCGAGGCCTACGTGGAGTGGTTGCTGGCGACATGACCCGGCACGCGCCATTGCCCGGCGCCGATGTGGCCCGTAAGATGGGCAGCCGCCTGAAATCCCGCTCTACATCGGGTCCTTCCTATGTTTGAGTCACTCTCCGCCCGTCTGCAGGGAATCGTCGAACGCCTGCGCGGCAGGGCCAAGATCACCGAAGCCGACCTGGACCTCGCGCTGCGCGAGATCCGGCTTGCGCTGCTCGAGGCGGACGTGAACTTCCGGGTCGTCAAGGAGTTCGTTGCCAGAGTGCGCGAACGCGCCCTCGGGACGGAGGTGCTGAACGGGGTTCACCCCGGGCAGCAGGTGGTCAAGGTGGTCCATGACGAGCTCGTCTCCGTGCTCGGTGGCGAGCGCCACGTCCTCAAGCTCGACAGCGCCCCCAGCCTGGTCATGCTGGTCGGCCTGCAGGGATCGGGAAAGACGACCACCGCCGCGAAGCTGGCGGTGCGCCTGCGCCGCGACGGACGCAAGCCCCTCCTGGTTGCGGCCGATGTCTACCGGCCCGCCGCCGTCGACCAGCTCGTGGCGCTCGGCGACCAGATCGGCGTCGAAGTGCACACCCGCCCGGCCGGCACGCCTGCGCTGGAGGTCGCGCGCTCCGGCATCGAGCAGGCTCGTCAGCGTGGCCTGGACGTCGTCCTGCTGGACACCGCCGGTCGCCTGCACGTGGACGAGCCGATGATGGAGGAGCTGGTCCGCATCGCCGGGGCGGTGACTCCGGCCGAGACGCTGCTGGTGGTCGACGCGATGAGCGGCCAGGAGGCGGTCCGGGTGGCCGAGGAGTTTCATCATCGGCTTCCGCTGACCGGGCTGGTGCTGACCAAGATGGATGGCGATGCGCGCGGCGGGGCGGCCCTCAGCATCCGCAGCGTGATCGGCCTGCCGATCGCCTTCATCGGAACAGGCGAACGAACGGACGGGCTGGAGCCGTTCCATCCCGACCGCCTGGCGCAGCGGATCCTGGGGATGGGCGACATCCTCTCGCTCGTCGAGCGGGCGCAGGAGACCGTCGACCAGGCCGAGGCAGAGCGGATCGGGCAACGCATGATGGAGTCCCGTTTCACGCTCGAGGACTTTCGCAGCCAGCTGGCCCAGGTGAAGAAGATGGGACCGATCGGGCAGCTGGTCGGCATGATCCCCGGCGCAGGTCAGCTGGCTGGTGCGGCGCAGCAGGCGGTCGATGACGGGCAGCTGAAGCGGATCGAGGCGATCATCGATTCGATGACGCCTGCGGAGCGACGCCATCCCGAGCTGATCAAGGCCAGCCGTCGTCGCCGGATCGCCGCTGGGAGCGGCACCAGCGCCGCTGATGTGAATCGGGTCCTGAAGCAGTTCGGCGAGATGCAGCGACTCATGCGCCAGCTCAGCGGCGCTCGCATGCCGAGAGGTGCCGGCGGCCTGCGCAGCATCCTGGGCGGCTAGGCCGATGCGGCGCCTGGTCGTCGCATCCACCGCTCTGCTGGTCATGCTCGGCGTGGCCGTCGTGTTCGGCTACCTGCTCCTCTTCTCGGCCGTGGCAGATCGGGCTGCGCGGGCGGTGCCTGCCGACACGGCGCTCTATGTGAAGGTCTACCTTCAGCCCTCGACCGGGCAGCAGATGAATCTGCTCCGGCTGCTCGGTCGCGTGCCAGGCCTTCGAGACCCAGCCGCGCTCGAAGGGAAGATCCACGAGGTCACGCAGCGCCTGCTTGCCGAGGCCGGGCTCGACTACGGCGCCGATCTGCGCCCCTGGCTGGGGAGCGAGATCGCGCTGGCCCTGGCCCGCGCGGACAAGGCGGGCGGAGCTCCCCAGGTCCTGCTGCTGGCGATCGTGCGTGACCCCGTCGCGGCCCGCGTCGAGGTGCCGCGCCTGATGGCCCGCGATGGAGCGACCTACACAGCGGGCACGTATCGCGGGCGGCGCACGATGATCGGCAAAGGCGCCAGCTACGCCCTCCTCGACGACCTGCTGCTGGTCGCCAACACTCCGGATCGGCTGCGCGCTGCGATCGATGCCGAGGCGAACGCGGCCGCCTCGCTTGCCGATTCAGCCGCGTTCGGCACGGCGATGCGCACCATCGCGGCCGACCACCTGGCGTCGCTCTACCTGGATTTGCGAAGCACCACCGCGTCGCAGGCGGGTGGCTACTCCACTGCCGCACTGGCCCTGACCGCCGCGCCGGACGGCCTCCACCTCGATGGCGCCGCGCCGTTCGCACGGGTGGCAGCCGGTGAGCCTGCGCGAGCCGCGTTCTTGCTCGGCTCGAAGCCCGCGAGCCTGGCGGCATGGATGCCACGGACGACCCGCGTCGAGATGGCTGCCTTCGGTCCCAAGCAGAGCCTCGCCGCGCTGGAGGGGCAGATGGCCGCCGATCCATCCTTTGCAGATGCAAGGGATGCCCTCAACCAGCTGCGGGCTATCGCTGCGCTGGGGCTCGGCATCAACGTCGACCGCGACCTGCTCTCCCTGTTCGACGGCGAAGCCGCGCTGGCTCTTCGTGGCATTGACCTTGCCAAGCCAGGAGGGCTCCTGCTGCTGCGCCCGAGCGACCCGGCGTCGGCCGCAGACGCCCTCCGGCGGATGGCCGATGGGCTGCTGGCGCGCGGATCGACGGCATCCTCGATCGCTGCCGCGGGCGCGACCGTGACGAGCCTGACGATCCCGCAGGTCGGCCGCGTCGCCTACGCGCTGGTCGACGGCGTGGCGCTGCTGGCGCTCGATCCGGCCGATGTCAGCGCAGCGCTCGAGGCGCACGCCGGCGGCGACACGCTGGCCAGTGACGGCCGCTATACCAGACCGTTTGTGCTCGCCGGTGCGCACAAGGGGAACGAAATCTGGGCCGATATCCCCGGCCTCGCCGATGCCGCAGCGGGCATCTTCGACCCGGGAAGCGAACTTCGCGATATCCTCCACCAGATCGGCGAGCTGGCGATGACTGCATCGGCCGACGACGATCGGCTTCAGATCCACGCCGTGCTGACGGTCAAGTGACGGCCGCGCGACGCGGGATCGCATTCACAAGCGACTTCGGATCGGCAGGCGACTGCCGTCACGCAACAGAGAGGTAAACCCTTGCCAGTACGCATTCGGCTCTCCCGCGTGGGAGCCACCAAGCGGCCGAGCTACCGGGTGGTGGCGATCGACAGCCGCCGTCCGCGCGACGGCCGCGCCCTGGAGATCCTCGGCTTCTACGACCCCCTGACCGAGCCCGCCACGGTGCAGATCGACGCCAAGCGATTCGCGGCCTGGGTCGGAAAGGGCGCCCTGCCGTCGGACACGGTGGCGAAGCTGATCAAGATCAACGGCTCCGTCCCCGGCCCGAAGGCAACGAGTACGGATGCCCCCGCAGTCAAGGCACCGCGCGCTCGCAAGCCATCGGCCAAGGCGACTGCCAAGGCTGCGGCTGCCGCGAAGGCCGAGGCCGAACCCGCGGCCGCTGCCGAGCCAGTGCCGGCATCGGCGGGCGAGGCAGAGCCCGAGGTCCCAGCAGAAGCCACGAACGAGGTTGCGGCCGAAGCGACCGCTGAGGCCACCAGCAAGGCTGAGCCCGAAGCCGAGCCTGAGGCGGAGCCCGGGGCGGCACCCGAAGCAGCTGACGAGCCACCGGCCAAGGAGGCAGAGTGAAGGCCTTTCTCGAATACGTCGCCCGCTCGCTCGTCGACGATCCCGATGCGGTTGTCGTCGAGCTGGTCGAGGCCGATGACGAGGTGACCCTGACGCTCAAGGTCGGCGAAGGCGACATGGGACGGATCATCGGTCGGGACGGACGGATCGCCAACGCCATTCGCAGCCTGCTGCGCGTGATGGGCACCCGCGACGGCCGCCACGTCGAGCTGGAGATCGTCGGCGACGAGTGAGCGCCTGGCGGTCGCCCGCGTGCTCCGCGCCAAGGGTCTGGCCGGCGCGCTTCGCATCGAGTCCCTGACCGATCATCCGGAGCGCCTCACTGCCGGCGAGTCGCTTTGGATCGAGGGAGAGGCGGAGCCGCGGCGCATTCTCGAGGCATCGTGGGGCGGCCGCATTCCAGTGCTGCAGCTCGAGGGAGTCTCGGATCGGTCCGCGGCCGAACGCCTGGTCGGGACCTACCTGGAGGCGCCTGCCTCGCCCCTGGAGCCGGAGGCGTACTACTGGCACCAGCTGATCGGCCTGACGGTGGTGGACGAGGCGGACACGGAGCTCGGCCAGGTGGTCGAGGTCTTCCGGGCAGGCGAGAACGAGGTCTATCGGATCGAGGGGCCGGGCGGTGAGCTGCTCATACCCGCACTGCGCCAGGTGGTGCAGGCGATCGACCTTGAGGCGGGACGGATGGTCGTCCGCTACGAGACGGAGGAGGTCTGACTGATGACCGACCCCGAAGTCGCCGACGCCCAGCTGCAGATCGACGTCGTGACGCTCTTCCCAGAGCTCTTCGACGCGCCGTTGCGAACATCGGTGATCGGCCGCGCGGTCGAGCGTGGAATCCTTTTGGTCGCCGTCCACGACCTGCGCGAGCAGGGCCTCGGCCGTCATCGAGCCGTGGACGACTATCCCTACGGTGGGGGAGCGGGGATGGTGATGCGGCCCGAGCCCCTCTTCGGTGCGGTCGAGCCACTGCGGGTCGAGGGCGCCAAGGTGATCCTGCTGGACCCCGCCGGCGAACCTCTCACCGATCGCCTGGCTCGCGAGCTGTCGGCCGCTCGTCGGCTGGTCCTCGTCTGCGGGCGTTACGAGGGAATCGACGAGCGGGCTCGCGTCCTTGCCGATCGCGAGGTGAGCATCGGCGACTACGTGCTCACCGGGGGCGAGCTGCCGGCGCTGGTCCTGATCGATGCGGTCGGGCGGCTGGTCCCCGGCGTCATCGAGGCCGATTCTCACGAGTCCGACTCGTTCGCCGATGGCCTGCTGGAAGGGCCGCAGTACACCAGGCCGGAGCGCTTCCGGGAGGCATCGGTGCCGCCCGTCCTCCTGTCGGGACATCACGGCGAGGTCGCGCGCTGGCGGCGGGTCGAGTCGCTGCGGCGGACGCTTCGGCGGCGGCCCGACCTGCTCGAGGACGCCCCGCTTAGCGACCAGGATCGCGCCGATCTACGCCGCCTCGCCGATGAGGGCGAGCCGACCAGCTAGGGTGCCGAGCCGCTCATCGAGGGGCGCTGCTATACTCCGCCGGTCGCGGCCGCATGGCGGTCACGCCCCTCACATTTGCGCCCGATGGGCGCGCCACCGAGCCGATAATCCGTGGCTAATGCCGCGATAACGAGGTCGCCCCCAGCATGGATCCGATCAAGGAGATCGAACGCGAGCAGCTCCGGACCGACGTGCCCGACATCGCGTCCGGCGATACCGTGAAGGTGTCGGTCAAGGTGGTCGAGGGGAGCCGTGAGCGAATCCAGGTCTTCGAGGGGACGGTCATGCGGATGCGCGGCGGTGGGCTTAACAAGCGGATCACGGTCCGGCGCATCGCGTCCGGGGTCGGCGTGGAGCGCACCTTCATGGTGCATGCGCCACGCGTCGAGAAGATCGAAGTCGTCCGCCACGGCGTGGCGCGCCGCGCCCAGCTCTACTTCCTGCGCGACCGGGTCGGGAAGGCAGCCACCCTGCGCGAGCGCCGACCCGGCCGCTAGTCGGTTGTCCGGCCGCCTCTTCCGCTCGACGGCACGGAGGGCGACGCGTCGCACTCACGCCCCGCGTGACGCGCACATGCGCCACGAGCGCGAGCTGCGCCTGGCCGGCTTCCATAGCATCGCCGGAATCGACGAGGTCGGCCGTGGCTCGCTTGCCGGCCCGGTAGTGGCGGCCGCGGTGATCCTGCCGGATCGGCATCGGATCAAGGGGCTCCGTGACAGCAAGGTCCTGTCACGAGCGCGGCGCGAGGCCCTCTACCAGCTGATCCTCGACAGGGCCGATGCCGTGGGGGTGGGCTGCATGGAGGTCGAGGTGATCGATCGCATCAACATCCTGCAGGCGACCAAGCTGGCCATGCGCGAGGCGCTCGGGCGCCTCACCACTCCTCCCGACCACCTCGTGATCGATGCGCTGAGCCTTCGCGAGGTGGACCTTCCCCAGCGACCGATCATCGACGGCGACGCGATCAGCGCATCGATCGCCGCGGCCAGCATCGTGGCCAAGGTGACGCGCGACCGGATCTGCGCCGAGTTTGACTCGCGCTACCCGGCGTATGGGTTCGGGCGCAACAAGGGATACGGGACGCGCCGCCACGTCGAGGCATTGCTCCGCGAGGGGCCCTGCGAATGGCATCGCCGCTCCTTCGCGCCGCTGCGCCTGATCCTGGCCGGCGAGCAGCTCTCCCTGGAGATGCTGCTGGAGGAGCTGGTGCTGACCGACGAGGAGATCCAGCCGGAGGACTGATCCGCGTCGCTGCTCGCCTCCCGGTAAGGAGCGAACCAGGTGCCGGATCCGCGCCACCGTCTCGGGCTATGGGCCGAGACGGCAACTGCCACGTGGCTGACGAGCCGCGGCTGGACGGTCCTGGCTCAGCGATGGCGCTGTCCCGAGGGCGAGCTCGACCTGGTGGCGATCGACACGGACGGCGTGCTGGTGGCGATCGAGGTGAAGCTCCGCAGCTCCGGTCGCAGCGGCGATCCGCTCGAGAGCGTCGATCGGCGCCGGCTCCGGCGACTGCGCGCGGCGCTCGGCAGGTTCAGGGGGACACCAGACCGGCCAATCGGCACCAGCATGCGGGTCGACCTCGTCTCGGTTCGTCCCGCCGCAGATGACCAGTGGCGCCTGTCACATCACATCGGCATCGATGCGTGGTGAGCGGACCGTCACTTGGCGAAGAACGACTCCAGCCGCAGGATCGAGGCGATGTACGGGCGGCTCATGCGGTAGATGCCGCGGCGGTCGGCGGCCGTCTGGCCCTGATAGTAGGCCGCCAGCACGAGTGCCTTGTCACCGTGGTATCGGTCCAGGTAGTGCCGCAGCAGTCGGACGCCGGCCCGTACGTTCGAGCGTAGGTCTCGCAGCCTCACCCGTTCGCCGAGCATCGTCGCACCGACCCATTGTGCGGTCGCGGGCGTCAGCTGCATGACCCCGACCGCGCCGGCGCGGCTCACCACCCGGGCCTGCCAGCCTGACTCCTGCCACGCAACGGCAAGCGCGAAGGCCATCGGTACGCCCTGGGCCCGTGCCTCGGCGGTGATGATGGCGCGGATCTCCCCCCGGGCCGCCACGGCGCCGGCCATTGTCGGAGGGATGGCGGCCTTCGCCACCGGAGCCGCAGAGGTCGGGCCGGGGATCGCGAGCCGCTGCCCGACGCGCAGGTAGGACGGTTTGGCGATCCCGTTGGCGCGAGCGATGGCGGTGATGCTGGTCGCGTAGCGTCGGGCGATGCCGGTGAGCGTCTCGCCGGGCGCAACGATGTGCACGAGCGGCGTCGCGGCAGGCGCCGCCGGCGCGGAGGATGGCTTCGCAGCAGGAGCGGGCGCCGCAGTGCCGGGGATGATGAGACGCTGCCCAACTCGCAGGAATGACGGATTGGCGATGCCGTTCACCCCGGCGATGGCGGTGATCGTGCTGCCGTACCGTCGCGCGATGCCGGTGAGGTGCTCGCCGGACTGCACGACATGTACGACAGCCGTCGGCTTTGCGGCGGGCTGCGAAGGCGCGGGAGGCGCGGGAGGTGTCGCCGAGAGTCGCAACCGCTGACCGGGGTAGATGCGGTTCGGGTCGGAGATGTTGTTGAGGGCCTGCAGCTGGGCGACCGTCAGGCCGTGAGCCAGCGCGATCTCGCTCAAGGTGTCGCCGCGGTGCACGACGACCACCCGGTCGGTGGCGGCTGCCGGCATGGCGACCGCGCCACCACCGATCAGCGCAACGAGCACGGCCATGCGCAGGAGAGGTAGGGAAGATCGGTGGTGCATCCGGGTCACGACTCCTCGGCGAAACGGGCAGGTGCATCGTCGCAGGCGTCGCGAACCGGTCAAGGTACGAGAGGGTGGGGATTGGGGTACTTCGGTACCGTTGGAGTGGGGTCGCTCCATCGTGCTCATGGGGCGCTCGTGGGCCCGGTGGTATACTGCCGCGCGGCTCGGCGACCAGGCTGACAGGCAGTCGGGTGGCCGCCGACCGATCCCATCACACACGCCCGCCGATCCTGCGGTCAACGGTGCCCGTCGCTCAACGGCGGGTCGACCGACAGGAGTTGAGGCGAGCGGAGGAAGAACCGGAGGAACCACGTTTTGGCTGCCGTCAGCATGAAGCAGCTGCTGGAGGCTGGCGTCCACTTCGGACACCAGACCCGGCGGTGGAACCCGAAGATGCGCGACTTCATCTTCGGGGAACGCAACGGAATCCACATCATCGACCTTGCCCAGACGGTCTCCCGCCTGGACGCCGCCCTTGAGTTCGTGCGCGACACGATCCGCCGCGGCGATTCGATCCTCCTCGTCGGCACCAA
The DNA here is from genome assembly GCA_039932375.1 of Chloroflexota bacterium. Classification (GTDB taxonomy): domain Bacteria; phylum Chloroflexota; class Limnocylindria; order QHBO01; family QHBO01; genus CF-167. The sequence continues at coordinate 36,587 of JBDTQD010000007.1, forward strand.
GAAGCAGGCGCAGGAGACCGTCTCGTCGGAAGCCGAGCGATGTGGGCAGCATTACGTCAACAATCGCTGGCTGGGCGGAATGCTCACCAACTTCACGACGATCAAGCGCCGCATCCAGCGTCTGGAGGCGCTGGAGGCGCGGCGCGACGCAGGCGAGTTCGAGCGGCTCACCAAGAAAGAGGCCGGCAAGCTCACCGAGGAGATCGCCAAGCTGAACAACGCGCTCGGCGGGATCCGCCGCATGCGCCGCCTGCCCGGTGCCCTCTTCATCGTCGACCCGCATCGGGAGTCGATCGCGGTGCTCGAGGCTCGGCGCCTGGAGATCCCGATCGTGGCGATCACCGATACCAACTGCGACCCCGACCAGATCGACTGGGTGATCCCCGCCAACGATGACGCGATCCGTTCGGTGCGCCTCATCTGCGCCAAGGTGGCCGATGCGGTTCTCGAGGCGCAGGCGGAACGCCAGGCACGCCTCGACGAGGAGTTCGAGCAGGCCGAGGCGTTGCCGCCGGTGGACGACGCGGCGCTGGTGGCCGACGCGGACTACAGCGCGGCTCTCGCCAGCGGCGAGGCGCTCGTCTTCGAGCCTGAGCCGGAGGAGGACGAGGAAGAGGAGCGCCGCGCCCGCGCTCGCCGCGCCGCCGAGGCTGCCGAGGAAGAGACCGACGAAGACCCGACCCTTGCCTGAGGTGGCATCGGTCCCGACAGGAAGGAATGACCAACACGCGATGATCAAGCCCGAGGACGTGAAGCGCCTCCGGGAGCAGACCGGGGCAGGGATCATGGACTGCAAGCGAGCGCTGGAGGAGAGCTCCGGCGACGTTGACAAGGCGCTCGCCTGGCTGCGCGAGAAAGGGCTGTCGACGGCTGCCAAGAAGGCCGGTCGGGTCGCCCGCGAAGGGGTCATCGCCAGCTATATCCACCATGGCGCCCGCCTCGGCGTGCTCCTGGAGCTCAACTGCGAGACCGATTTCGTGGCGCGCACCGACGACTTCCAGCAGCTCGCCCGTGAGCTGGCGATGCAGGTCGCCGGCCACGCTCCAACCTGGGTCAGCCGCGAGGAGGTGCCCGCCGAGGTGCTGGCCGAGCAGCGCGCCCAGTTCACCGCAGAGGCCGAGCGCGAGGGGCGCCCGGCCAATCGCCTCCAGGAGATCGTCGAGGGGAAGGTCAACAAGTGGCTTGACTCGGTCTGCCTGCTGGATCTGCCCTTCCGCGACACGGACAAGCGCGTCAGCGAGCTGATCAGCGAGAAGATCGCCCTGCTCGGCGAGAACATCCGGGTGGCGCGCTTCGCGCGCATGGCGGTTGGTGAGACCGCGGAGCGCGACGGCGCCGAGGCCGCCTAGGTGACCGACTCGGCTCGCGTCCTGGCCGAGAACCCGCACCGCGTGCTGCTGAAGCTCTCGGGCGAGGCGCTGATGGGCGATCGGCAGTACGGCATCGACCCCGAGGTGGTGCGTGGCATCGCCGCCCAGATCGCCGAGGCTCGACGCGACGGGATCGAGGTGGCGATCGTGGTGGGTGGCGGCAACATCTTCCGCGGCGTCGCGGCCGCGGCATCAGGCATGGACAGGGCCACCGCCGACTACATGGGCATGCTGGCGACCGCCATGAATGGCCTGGCCCTGCAGGATGCGCTCGAGCAGGAGGAGTGCGCGACGCGGGTGATGAGCGCCATCGCCATGAACGAGATCGCCGAGCCCTACATCCGGCGACGCGCTGTGCGCCACCTCGAGAAGGGGAGAGTGGTGGTCCTGGTCGCCGGCACGGGAAACCCATACTTCACGACCGATACCGCGGCCACACTGCGAGCGGTCGAGCTCGGCGCCGAGGTGATCCTGAAGGCGACCCGTGTCGACGGCGTGTACGACGCCGATCCCGAGAAGCATCCCGGCGCCACGCGCTTCACGCAGATCGGGTATACCGATCTCCTGGCGAACCGGCTCGAAGCACTCGATGCCACCGCCGTCAGCCTGGCGATGGACAATGAGATGCCGATCGTGGTCTTCGATATGACGCGACCCGGCAACATCCTGCGCGCGGTGCGCGGGGAGGCGATCGGGACCCGCATCAGCGGCGAGGTGCCCGCATGACCCACGCCGAGATCGTCGCCGCAGAGCCGAAGATGCAGCGCTCGGTCGAGGCGATGGAGCGCGACTTCGCCGGCATCCGCACAGGCCGGGCCTCAACCGCCCTGGTCGAGCGGATCCAGGTGGAGTATTACGGCACGCCCACGCCGCTCAACCAGATCGCCGGCATCAGCACCCCTGACCCGCACCTGATCGTGATCCAGCCGTGGGACCGATCGGTGCTGAGTGCGATCGAGCGCGCACTGATCAAGAGCGACATCGGGCTGACGCCGAATGTCGACGGCACGGTGGTCCGACTCAGCGTTCCGCCGCTCACTGAGGAGCGGCGCCGCGAGATGGTGAAGCAGGTCCGCCGCCGCGCCGAGGAGGCGCGGGTCGAGCTGCGCGTCCATCGCCGGGAGGTCGCCGATCACCTCAAGAAGGGGCTGCGCGACGGCTCGCTCTCCGAGGACGAGGAGCGTCGCGAGCTGGAGGCCCTGCAGCGCATGACCGACCGCTTCGTGGAGCTCGTCGACCAGCGCGCCGAGCGCAAAGAAGCGGAAGTGATGGAGGTCTGAGGCGCTGCCGCTCCGTGAGCATCCGCGACACGTCGCGATCATCATGGACGGCAACCGCCGCTGGGCCGCCGCGCGCGGGCTACCGGCGATTGCCGGCCACGTCCAGGGCGTCGAGGCGATCCGGCCAGTGGTGCGGGTCGCGCCCGACAAGGGGATCGAGGTCCTGTCACTCTACGTCTTCAGCCGGGAGAACTGGCGTCGGCCGGACGACGAGGTGACGGGCCTGCTCGGCCTCATCGACGGCGCCGTGCGGCAGCACACCGACGAGCTGGTCGCGCAGGGAGTTCGCGTCCGCGTCATCGGTCGCCTGCATGAGGCCCCCGCCGACATCGTGCGATCGATTCGTGAGGCCGAGGAGCGCACCAAGGGCGGCGATCGGATGGCACTCAACATCGCCTTCAACTACGCCGGCCGCGCCGAGATCATCGACGCGGCCCGTGCGCTCATTGCCGCCGGCGTCCCCGCGCACGAGATCGACGAGGAGCGCTTCGGCGCCCATCTCTACACGGCCGGGCAGCCGGACCCGGACCTGATCATTCGCACCGGCGGGGAACAGCGCACCAGCAACTTCCTGCTCTGGCAGGGGGCATATGCGGAGCTCGTCTTCTCGCCGACCCTGTGGCCCGATTTTGGCGACGCCGACCTCGACGCCGCCATCGAAGAGTTCGCCCGACGCCAGCGCCGCTACGGCGCATGATGAGCCGATGCTTGCCACCCGCCTGATCAGCGCCGGCATCCTTGCCCCGATCGTCGTCCTGATCGCCATCGTCGGCGAGCCCTGGCTGTCGCTGCTGGTCGGGCTCCTCGTCTTCCTGGCCATGGTCGAGCTGATCGCCCTGCTCGACGCGGGCGGCTTCGAACCCCCGCAGGTGGTTTCCCTCGCCATTGGCCTGGTCGTGGCCGGAGCGGGGCTGGTCGCCGCCAACCAGGCCCTGGTGGGCGGCACCCTCTCTGACCTGCTGCGCGCCACCGAGCCGCCCGGGCTGGCGACCGTCGCCTTCGCCGGCGCGGTGGTGCTGCTGGGGGTTGCAGCCTTCATGCGGGCCGAGCCGCGCACCGGCTTCCTGACCTGGGCGGTCACCTCGTTCGGGGTGGCTTACGTCGGGCTGCTGGCTCCCTTCATCGCCGTCGTCGCGCACCTCGCTCCATCGGGCGCATCGTCGAGCACGCCGATCGGCGGCCTTGGGCTCCATAGTGGCTCAGCCTGGCTGATCATGCTGCTGCTGGTGGTGTGGGGCTACGACTCGGGCGCCTACCTGACCGGTCGCTGGCTCGGGCGACGACGGCTGATCGACCGCATCAGCCCGTCGAAGACGGTCGAGGGGCTGGTCGGTGGCCTGGTGGTTGGGACCGTGGCGGCCGGCATCGGCGCCTGGCTGATCGGGCTCGACCCGTGGCAGCCACTGGTGATAGGGCCGTTGATCGGGCTATCCGCGCAGGCAGGCGACCTTGCCGAATCGATGATCAAGCGTGCGGCGGGACGCAAGGAGTCGGGCTTCCTGGTGCCCGGGCACGGCGGAATCCTCGATCGGCTCGACTCGTTCCTGTTCGCGGCACCCGTCCTGGTCGGCTACGCGCTGCTCGTCGCAGGCTTCGGCCTGTGACCGGGGTCGTCGTCCTCGGGTCGACCGGATCGATTGGACGGCAGACGCTCGAGGTGATTGGGGCGCACCCGGACCGCTTTGCACTTGTCGGCCTGGCGGCGGGGCGTGCGACGGCGGAGTTTCGTGCCCAGCTTGACGCCTGGCCGCCTTCCCGCGCCTGGTGCAGCGATACGCGACCGACCGGCCTGGCCCGCGAGCGGTGGGCGGCAGGCGGCCTGGAGGAGCTGGCGACGCTCGACGGTGCCGAGATCGTAGTGGTGGCGACCACAGGCATGGCGGCCTTGCCGGCGGTGCTGGCTGCGCTGCGCACTGGCCGCCGCGTGGCGCTCGCCAACAAGGAGACGCTCGTCACCGGCGGCCACCTCACCGCGCGGGTCCTGACCGAGGTTGGCGGGGATCCGATCGAGCGGCTCCGCCCGATCGACTCGGAGCACTCGGCCATCTGGCAATGCCTGGCCGGGGAACGGCTGAGCGACGTCGCGCGTCTCGTCCTCACCGCTTCGGGAGGCCCGTTCAGGGATCGGGCTGAGGCCGACCTGGCGACAGTGACTCCCGCCGAGGCGCTCGCCCATCCGACCTGGCAGATGGGTCCGAAGATCACGATCGACTCCGCGACCCTGGTCAACAAGGCCTTCGAGGCGATCGAGGCCCGATGGCTGTACCGACTGCCGTACGATAGGATTCAAGCCGTGATCCACCCCCAGAGCGTGGTGCACTCGCTGGTCGAGTTCATCGATGGCTCGTACAAGGCCCAGATCGGCCTCCCCGACATGCGGCTTCCGATCCAGTACGCGCTCACGTACCCCGAGCGCCTCCCCTCGCCGGCTCGCCGCAGCTCGCCAGGTGAATGGGGCACGCTCTCCTTTGAGCCTCTGGCTCCGGGCCGCTTCTCAGCGTATGACGCTGCTCGCGCCGCGGCCGCCGAGGGGGGCAATCGCGGAGCGATCCTGAATGCCGCCGACGAGACGGCGGTGGCGGCCTTCCTGGCAGGCACGATCAGCTTCCCACGCATCACCGATGTCATCACTAATGCGGTCGAGCGCTGGGGGGCTGCCGGCGAGCCAGAGCTCGATGAGATCGTGGCCCTCGACGCCGAGGTGCGCGCCGCGCTCTCGGTGGAGCTCGGGCTCGGCGGGACCGCCTGATGGATGTCATCGGCACGGTGCTGGCCTTCATCGCGGTCCTGGTGATCCTTGTGCTGGTTCACGAGCTCGGACACTTCATCGTCGCCAAGCGGGCGGGGATCACGGTGCAGGAGTTCGGGGTCGGCTTCCCGCCGCGCATCGCCTCGGTCATGTGGCGTGGCACCCGCTACTCGGTCAATTGGATCCCGCTGGGTGGATTCGTGAAGATGCTCGGCGAGGACGGGGAGTCCGAGGCCGAGAGGATGCGACAGCGCGGCCTGTCGGAGGCAGCCATCGACAACGCTATGGAGGGCGCGTTCAACCGCAAGCCGGTCTGGGTCCGGATGGTCGTCCTGTTGGCGGGAGTGGTGATGAACTTCCTGTTGGCCGGCGTCCTGTTCGCCGTGGCGCTCAGCCAGCCCGGGCAGCAGGGCCAGGGTCCGCTCATCGTCACCGAGATCCAGGCCGACAGCCCCGCCGTCGCCGCTGGCCTGCGGGTCTCCGACGCAATCGTCTCGGCCGACGGACGCGCCTTCCAGATCTCCAGGGACTTGACCACCTACGTGCGGTCGCGCGCCGGGCACCCGGTTCAGCTCGTTGTCAAACGCGGAGGGCAGATGCTGACCATTGGGGTCACACCTCGCACGCTGAGCGATGCCGACCAGGCGAAGGGGCTCGGCGCGATCGGCTTCTCCTACCGGCCCGAACGAATCGTCGAGGTAGCACCGAGCGCACGGGGGCCCCTCGACGCTGCGTGGCAGGGATTCGCGAGCGCCGCCGACCTGGCGAGGCAGATTCCCGGAGGCCTGGCGTCAGCCGTCGGTGGGTTACTGGGGCTGTCGCCCGACACTGGTGGTGCCGTTGGGCCGATCGGGATCGCCGCGGTGACGGGCGAGGTCCTGCGTGAGCCGCTCGCCGGTCAGCTCTTCTTCATCGGCATCCTGTCGGTCAACCTGGCCGTTCTGAACGTGCTGCCCTTCCCGCCGCTCGATGGGGGACGGATGGCGGTGGTGGCCGTCGAGGCGATCCGCAGGCGCCGTCTGCCGGCCGAGCGCGAGGCGCTCGTCTACCTCACCGGCTTCATGGTCCTGATCGTCCTGGTGATCCTGATCTCGATCCGCGACGTCGCCAATCTGATCGGCGGCTAGCACCTTCAGCGCCCGGCCGGAGGGCGGGCGGCTGCCTCCTTCGGCTGCTATACTTTGCAAGGTTTCGCGGACCGTTGAGCGGGCCGAATCGATACTGATCATGCATGCCAACGTGGGTCGGTTCGCCAGTCCCACGTTTTTGTTTGGAGCCCGATCGAGGGCGAGGGTACGGATGTGAACCGAGACTTCATCGGAGCCTTGCTCCAGTTGAACGCTGAGAAGGGCGTTCCACAGGAGATCCTCATCGAGACCCTCGAGCAGGCCATCGAGTCGGCCTACCGGCGTAACGCCGACGCTCCGGAGAACGTGGTGGTGCGAGTCGACCCCGAGACGGGCCAGATCAGCGTCTATCGCGAGTACGAGGTGGTGGCCACCCCCGACGAGATCGTCGATCCAGAGCTCCAGATGCTGGTCGGTGCCGCCCAGGCAATCGACCCGACCACCGGGGTCGGCGCCAAGGTGCGCGTCCCGGAGAACGTGACGCAGGCTCAGCTCGGTCGGATCGCCGCGCAGACTGCCGGACAGGTGTACCGACAGCGCCTCCGCGAGGCGGAGCGCGACGTCGTCTACAGCCAGTACGCCAGCCGCGAGGGCGAGATCATGACCGGCGTGGTGCACCGCACCACGGACCAGGCGGTCGTGCTGGACATGGGCAAGGGAGTCGAGGCGGTCCTGGCCGTCAGCGAGCAGCTTCCCGGCGAGCACTATCGGATCGGACAGCACCTCAAGGTGTACGTGCTGGAGGTGCGACGCACCACGCGCGGCCCGGTGCTGGTGGTGAGCCGGACGCATCGCGGATTCCTGCGCCGCGTGATGGAGATGGAGATCCCCGAGATCTACAACGGCACGGTCGTGATCCGTGGCATCGCACGCGAGGCTGGGAGCCGCTCGAAGGTGGCCGTCGAGAGCCGCCAGGGCGGCGTCGACGCAAAGGGGGCCGCGGTTGGGCAGCGCGGCGCGCGGATCCAGGCGATCGTGGCCGAGCTGAACGGCGAGAAGGTCGACGTGGTCCTCTGGAACGAGGACCCTGCGCAGTTCGTGGCCGAGGCGCTGTCGCCGGCCGAGGTCCTGAACGTGCGGATCGATGAGGAGCACAAGATCGCGAACGTGGTCGTCCCCGAGCGTCAGCTGTCGCTGGCGATCGGCAAGGAAGGCCAGAACGCCCGCCTGGCAGCCAAGCTGACCGGCTGGCGAATCGACATCCGCTCCGATGCCGGGGTCGCCACCGCGGCTGCGGCGCATGGCAGCGCGCCCGATGACGGCGTGATGGCCGAGGAGGCACCGGTCGATGCCGAAGCGGAGGCCTGAGCACCTGCCGCTTCGGACCTGCGCGGTCTGTCGCGAGGTGCACCCGAAGCGATCCATGATCCGCCTGGTGCGCCGCGCCGACGGATCGGTGGCGGTCGACACGAGCGGTAAAGCGGCGGGCCGCGGGACCTACCTGTGCGACCAGGCCGCATGCCGCGAGCCGCAGCGCCTGACCGAGGGCGTCGGGCGCGCCCTGGGGACCTCGGTCCGGCCCGAGACGATCCTGGCGGAGGTGGGCAATGCCTCCACGTAGATACCAGCCGCGGCGCGGGCCGCGGCCCCAGCGACGACGCGACGCTGCCGAGGGCGGGCTGGCGGTCGAGACGCAGCCGGTCGTTCCACGCGGCGGCGACCCGGTCGAGCTCCCCTCGTCGGTATCGGTGAAGGATCTGGCCACGGCGCTCACGGTCAGCCACGCCGACGTCATCAAGGAGCTGATCCGCAACGGGATCTTCGCGACCATCAACCAGTCGATCGACTTCGATACCGCCTCCCTGGTCGCCGGTGAGCTCGGGATCGAGACGGTGGAGCGCGGCGTCGCCGAGCGCGCGGCCGCCGAGGCGGCATCGCAGCAGGAGATCGTGGCGCCCGGCAGCGAGGAGGAGGGGGCCGGCAAGCAGGTCCTCTTCACGGAGGAGGCTGCCGGCGACCTGGTCACGCGGGCGCCGATCGTGACGATCATGGGCCACGTCGACCACGGCAAGACGAGCCTGCTGGACGCCATCCGCAGCACGACCGTGGCGGCGGGCGAGCGGGGTGGGATCACCCAGCACATCGGCGCCTCGGAGGTGATGCACAACGGCAAGCGGATCGTCTTCCTGGACACGCCCGGCCACGAGGCATTCACCGCCATGCGTGCCCGTGGCGCCCAGGTGACCGACATCGCGATCATCGTGGTGGCCGCCGACGACGGCGTGATGCCTCAGACCAAGGAGGCGATCGACCACGTGCGGGCCGCCCGGGTGCCGATGATCGTGGCGATCAACAAGATCGACAAGCCCGATGCCAACCCTGACCGGGTGAAGCAGGAGCTGGCCGACAACAAGGTGCTGATCGAAGAGTTCGGCGGCGACGTCATCGCCGTGCCGGTCTCGGCCAAGCAGAAGATCGGCCTCGACGACCTGATGGAGATGATCCTGCTGGTCGCCGACCTGCAGGACCTCAAGGCGAACCCGAATCGCGCCGCCATCGGCACCATCATCGAGTCGAAGGTTGCCACCGGGCGCGGCAACGTGGCGACCGTGCTGATCCAGACCGGCACGCTCAAGATCGGCGACGTCGTGACGGTGGGGCGCACCCATGGCCGCGTCCGCGCCCTCCAGAACGCGGCCGGCAAGCGCGTCAAGACGGCAGAGCCGGCAACGGCGGTCGAGATCATCGGCCTTACCGACCTGCCCGAGGCTGGAGACATCCTGCGCGTCGTCCCGGACGAGAAGACGGCCCGAGACATGGCCGAGGCCGTCGAGCTGGCCGCCACCTCCGCCAACGGCAAGACCGCCTTCACGCTGGAGGACATCAGCGCCCAGATCCAGGCGTCCGAGGTCAAGGAGCTGCGGGTGGTCATGAAGACCGACGTGCAGGGCTCGCTAGGCGCCATCCGCCACGCGCTGGAGCGTCTCAACACGACCGAGGTGCGGATCAATATCCTGCGCGAGGGAGCTGGCGACATCAACGAGTCGGACGTGCAGCTGGCAAATGCGTCGGAGGCGGTCGTCATCGGCTTCAACACCAAGCTCGATCCAGGCGCGCAACGGGCGGCCGACGCCTCCGGCTTGGACGTGCGCCTGTATGACGTCATCTACAAGCTGACCGATGACCTCGGCGCTGCCCTGCAGGGGATGCTGGCGCCCAAGCTGGTCGAGCAGATCGAGGGCCACGCCGAGGTCCGCATGGTGATCCGGGCGGGCAAGGCGGGCAATATCGCCGGCTCGTACGTGGTCGACGGTCGCATCATCCGCGGCGGGCAAGTCCGTCTCTTCCGGGCCGGCAAGGTCGAGGCCGAGGCGCGCGTCGAGTCGCTCAAACGGTTCAAGGATGACGTGCGCGAGGTCGCCATGGGCTTCGAGTGCGGGATTGGACTGGGCAGCATCGAGATCGCAGAGGGCGACCTGGTGGAGTGCTACCAGATGGTGTCCGAGCCGGCGTGACCGGGCGCCGATGAGCCAGCGGACCGATCGCCTCGACAGCCAGATCCGCCAGGAGCTGATGGACCTGCTGCAGCGCGAGATGAAGGATCCGCGCCTCGGCTTCGCCACCATCACCCGCGTCGAGACGGCCCGCGACCTTGGCCACGCCCGCGTCTGGGTCAGCGTGCTGGGCACGGAGGCCGAACGGGAGCGCACCATGGTCGCGTTGCGCGTGGCGACCCCCTGGCTGCGCCGCAAGCTCGGGGAGCGACTCACCCTGCGGCATGTCCCGGAGCTGACCATGCGCGAGGACGACTCCATCGCGTCTGGTGATCGGGTGCTCCAGATCATCAACGAGCTGACCGGGGCCTCGGTGTCGCCGCCCCCGACCGACGAGACGGAGGAGGGCTAGGTGCTCGACGTGGCCGAGGTGCTGCGCGGCGCGCAGCGGATCACCGCCTTTTGCCACGAGAACCCCGACGGCGACACGCTCGGGGCGGCGATCGCCATCGCCCTGGCCGCGGAGCGGCTCGGCAAGCAGGCCGAGGTGGTCAGCGTCGACCAGCCGCCACCATTCCTGAGCTTCCTGCCGCGCGTCGAGAGGGTACGTCGGGCTCCAAGCCTGGAGCCCGACGTGGCGGTCGTGGTCGACGCCGGCGAGCTGAGCCGGATCGGGTCGGTCGTCACCGACCAGGCGGACTGGTTCGCGCGCGCGCGCATCGTGAATATCGACCACCACGTCAGCAATCCCGGCTACGGCGTCGCGGTGTGGGTCGATCCAGCAGCGGCGGCGACCTGCGAGCTTGTGACCATGCTCCTCGCCGAGCTGGGCGTGGCCCTCGACGTCGAGCTGGCGACGGCCCTGATGGCCGGCCTGGTGCAGGACACCCACACCTTCGCCCACCCCAACACCACCTCGCGCACCCTGCGCGTGGCGGCGGAGCTGGTCGATGCCGGTGCGCCGCTGGCAGCCATTAACCGCGCTGTCTACGCCGACAAGCCATTCAGCACGCTGGCCCTGTGGGGGCTGATCCTGGCAGGGATCGGGCAGCGGGCCGACGGACGGATCGTACATGCCTCCATGACGACCGCCATGCTCGCCGTCACCGGTGAGCAGCCAACCGCGTCCGAGGGATTCGTCGACCTGCTGGGATCCACGCGAACGGCGGACGTGACGATCCTGTTCAAGCAGGTGGGACCTGCCGAGACGCGAGTCAGCGTGCGCACCAGTGGCCGAGCCGATGCGGTGGCGATCACATCGGCTTTCGGTGGGGGAGGACATCCGCGGGCCGCGGGCTGCACCCTGCACGTTGCCCTGCCGGCCGCCGAGGAGCAGGTCCTGGCGGAGGCCGACCGCGAGCTGGCGCGCAGCGATGTTCGGGGTCGTTAACCTCGACAAGCCGGTCGGGCCGACCTCGCACGACATGGTCGACCTCGTGCGGCGGCTGACCGGGATGCGCCGGATCGGGCACGCGGGCACACTTGATCCGCTCGCGTCGGGGGTGCTGCCGATCCTGGTCGGCGCGGCCACGCGGTTCAGCGACGAGCTGACCGGTGGCCCCAAGCGCTACGAGGCGGTGATCCGACTTGGCATCCGGTCCGCCACCGACGATGGCCAGGGACCGCTGGAGGTAGGCGGCCCGCCGCCCGACGTGCCGGCCGCCATGGCGGCGCTAGCCTCGTTCGTGGGCACCTTCGAGCAGCGGCCGCCCACATTCTCGGCGCGCAAGGTCGGCGGCACGGTGGCGCACCGCGCCGCGCGCGCGGGTCAACCGGTGGAGGCAGGAGCCCGACAGGTCACCGTGCATTCGATCGACCTGCTGCGAGCCGACCACGGAGATGGGTGGCTCGACCTGCGCTGTGACATCCGCTGCGGCGCCGGCACCTACATTCGTTCCATCGCGCGAGATCTCGGGGAGCGGCTCGACTGCGGCGGCCACCTGCATGCCCTGCGGCGGACCGAGGCGGCCGGGCTGCAGGTCTCGGACGCGACGCTCCCCGACGAGCTGGAGCGGTTGGCGGCGGCGGGACGCCTGGACGAGGCGGTCAGGCCGGTCGCTTCCCTCCTCCATCTGCCAGAGCTGCGCCTCGATCCGGAGGCAGCGGGACGCTTCGTGCACGGCTCGCCCGTGAGCATGCGCGGGGAGCGCGGCGGCGGCCGGCACGCCGTATTCGGCGACCAGATCCTGCTCGGCATCGGCGTGCTGCGCGACGGCGTGCTGGAGCCGCGGACCGTGATCGCGGGCCCGGACGCGGCATGACCAGGCCGACGCGGGCGGTCGCGCTGGCCGAGCTGCCGGCGATCGGCCCCGCCGTGGTGACGATGGGGGTCTTCGACGGCCTGCACTCCGGCCATCGCGCCGTCCTGCAGGCGACGACGGCCGCCGCCGCGGAGCGTGGCATCAGCAGCGTGGCGCTCGTCTTCGACCCGCCCCCCGGCGAGCTGCTCCGGCCCGGTTCGGCGGTGCCGCGCCTTGCGCCGCTGGCGGTCAATCTGGCAGGGATCGAGGCGGCCGGCATCGACCGCGCGGTTCCCATCCGATTCGACGAGGAGCTCCGCAAGCTCTCTGCCGAGGAGTTCCTGGAGGGGATGACGCCGGCAATCGAGCTGCGGGGCCTGGCGATGTCGCGGCACAGCTCGTTCGGCCGTGACCGGGCGGGGACGGTCGAGCGCATGCAGCAGCTGGGAGCCCAGCAGGGGTTCTCGGTCGTGGTGGTCGAGCCGGTCGAGGTCGACGGCGTCCCTGTTTCATCGACCCGCATCCGTGCGGCGATCGGGGCGGGCGACCTGCCGGCCGCGCAGCGCCTGGGGGTGACGCCGTACCTGGAGGGCACCGTGGTGGTGGGGGACCGGCGCGGTCGCGAGCTCGGCTTCCCGACCGCGAACCTGCGCTTCGACTACCTGCCCGCGATGCCACCGCTCGGGATCTATGCCGGGCGGACGACCTTCGCCGGTCGGCCGATCACTCCCGGACAGCCGTCCCTGATCAGCATCGGGACGCGTCCCACCTTTCACCCGGGGGGGGATCTGCTGGCCGAGGTGCACCTGCTCGACGTCGACGAGGACCTGTACGGCATGCGCCTCGGCGTGGACGTCGTCGCACGGCTGCGCGATGAGCTGCGCTTTGACGGTGCGGCGGCACTGGTCGAGCAGATGCATCGAGACGCCGAGATGGGGCGCAGCGTGCTCGAATCGAGCTGATCCGAGGCGGTCCGGCGGACGTTGGAGGCATCGGTCTGGTACCATGGGCGGCGATAATGGAAAGAAATGTGGAGGAATACGTGCCGCTGGCCGGAGACACGAAGAGCGCAATCGTCGACGACTACGCCACGCACGATGGCGACACCGGCTCCCCGGAGGTGCAGATCGCGCTTCTCACCGAGCGGATCAAGTCGCTCACGGAGCACCTGCGCACCTACCAGAACGACAACCACTCGCGTCGCGGGCTGCTCAAGCTCGTCGGTCAGCGCCGAAGGCTGCTGGCCTACCTCGTCCGGAATGACGTGGATCGATACCGCGCGGTGATCGGTCGACTGGGACTGCGCCGCTAACACGCACACCGTCGCGCAAGACGACCCGCGAGCCACGCTTGGCACCCGGGTCGCACCGATCCGGCCACAGCATGATGCCGGACCCCATGGCGCCTGACGCGCCGATCAACCATCAGCCATCCGTGCCTGCGAAGGCCGCCGCCCGCCACTTCGGCCAGACCGAGGGTCGTGTGCGGGTCGAGCGCCGGGCGACATGGCAGAACCAAGACATCTGGAGGAATCAGTGGCAATCAAGGTAGAGGCCGAAATCGGCGGCCAGCCCTTCTCGCTCGAGGCGGGCAAGCTCGCCGAACAGGCCGATGGAGCGGTGCTCGTTCGCTACGGCGACACCGTCCTTCTGGCAACGGCGGTCTCCGCCGAGCCGCGTGAGGGGATCGACTTCTTCCCGCTCACGGTCGACTACGAGGAGCGCATGTATGCCGCGGGCAAGATCCCCGGCGGCTTCATCAAGCGCGAGTCGCGGCCATCGGAGGCGGCGATCCTGGCGATGCGCCTCACCGACCGGCCGATCCGCCCGCTCTTCCCAAAGGGCTACAAGCAAGACGTCCAGATCGTGCTGACCGTCCTCTCGACGGACCAGGAGAACGACCCCGACATCCTGGCCATCAACGGCGCATCGGCGGCGCTCACGATCAGCAGCATCCCCTTCATGGGCCCGATCGGTGCCGTTCGCGTCGGCTGCATCGACGGTACCTTCGTCACCAACCCGACCAACAGCCAGCTCGCCGACAGCCAGCTCGACCTGGTCGTGGCCGGAACGCGCGAGGCGGTGATGATGGTCGAGGCAGGAGCCAAGATCCTGCCCGAATCAGTGATGGCCGATGCCATCGCCTACGCCCACACGGAGCTGCAGCACAGCATCGACCTGCAGGAGAAGCTGGCGGCGACCGCCGGCAAGGCCAAGAAGATCCCGTTCCTGGGACCCAAGGCCGATTCGATCGTCAAGCTCGGAGCGGCACTCGCCGACCCGAAAGCCGAGTTCGTGGTGCTGGACCTCGAGACCACCGCCATGAAGCCGGAGAACGGCTACATCGTCGACGTGGCTGCGCTGCGGGTGCAGGGCGGGAAGGTGATCGACCGCTTCGAGTCGCTTGTCAACCCCGGCAGGACGATCGTCGGGCACCAGATCCATGGCCTCAGTGACGGCGACGTGGCCGAGGCGCCGACCGCAGCCGAGGTGCTCACCAAGTTCGCAGCCTGGGTCGGCGACGCGCCGGTGGTTGCGCACAACACAAGCTTTGACCTGCCGTTTCTGCTCCGCCACATGCCGACCGATACGGGCTGGCAGCCGAAGGCGGTCTACGACACCCTGGAGCTGGCCTACCAGCTCTATCCCGATGCCGGCAGCTACAAGCTCGCCGACCTGGTGCGTTTCGTCTTCGGACGTGACCACGGCGCGGCGCACCGGGCGATGCCCGACGCCGAGGCTGCGGCGGAGCTGTTCATCGACCTGACCAACGGGCTGGCCGCTCGGCTCGAGGCGATTCGCAACGACATCGCTGCTGAGATCCGGCGCAGCAAGACCGACTACAACCGGGCCGAGCAGGGCGACCGCATGGAGGACATTCGCCGCCAGCACGGCATCGGCTCCGGCCTGATGGACGTCCTCACCAAGGCCACGTCGCGCGAGCTGGTCCTCTCCGAGAACATCCGGATCGATGGTCGCGACACGACCACCATCCGACCGATCAGCGTCGAGGTCGGGATCCTGCCCCGCACGCACGGCTCCGGCCTCTTCACCCGTGGCCAGACACAGGCGCTCTCGATCGCCACGCTCGGGCCGGGATCCGACGTGCAGCGCCTCGACACGATCTCTCCGGAGACCGAGAAGCGCTACATGCACCACTACAACTTCCCGCCCTACTCGGTTGGCGAGGCGCGCCCGATGCGCGGCCCCGGTCGGCGCGAGATCGGCCACGGTGCGCTCGCCGAGCGCGCCCTGCTGCCGGTCCTCCCTTCGGCTGACGAGTTCCCGTACGCGATGCGGGTGGTGAGCGAGGTGGTCAGCAGCAACGGCTCGACCTCCATGGCCAGCACCTGCGGCTCGACGCTGGCGCTGATGGACGCCGGGGTGCCGATCAAGGCAGCCGTCGCCGGCGCGGCGATGGGGCTCATCTCCGACACCGCC
Organism: Chloroflexota bacterium; assembly: GCA_039932375.1. Lineage (GTDB taxonomy): Bacteria > Chloroflexota > Limnocylindria > QHBO01 > QHBO01 > CF-167. The sequence continues at coordinate 52,227 of JBDTQD010000007.1, forward strand.
ACCGGCCGGCACGCGGTGCTGACCGACATCAGCGGCAAGGAAGATGCCTA
>JBDTQD010000008.1:0-49160 GCA_039932375.1 Chloroflexota bacterium
GCATCCGGTCACCCTTGATCAGCCGGGAGATGGTCGAGTGATCGACCCCCGACTGAAGTGCCAGCTGGCGCTGGCTCATCTTCTTTTCCTTCAGCTGGCCCCGAAGCCAGCCGTTGAAGGATTGCGGCGTCTGGAACGTCATGCGCCTCGTCCGTGCGGCGTCGCCCACCTGATCAGAAAGATCGAGTGGTGCGTGCAAGCAACCTCAGAATCGCAGCGCGAGCGTGGACCCTCAATGGGAGAAAGGTACCGACGCCGCTCGGCATGCGGCGGACGATCAGCTTGCCTCGCCGACCTCCTGGCTCGAACCGGGCGTCGATGCGGCAAGGCCGCCCGCGTGAGCGCGGCGCACCTTGGCAGAGAATGCGTAGAAGATGCCGCCGAGCACGATCACCGTGACGATGCTGATGGCCCTGTCCGTCAGCGCGATCGCGACTGCAGGCTCCGCCACGACACCGTAGAGGGCCAGCGCCCCGACGATCCCCGCCTCCACGAAGCCGACGCCAGCGGGGGTCAGGGGGATGGCGGTCAGGAGCGACCCCGCAAGCGCCACGAAGAGCGCGGAGCTGATCCCCAGGTTCGCGCCTGGCAGGTCGAGGGCACGGATCACAAAGTAGAGGCGCAGCCCTTCGAAGAGCCAGATCACGACCGACAGGCCGCCAATGATCGGCAAGCTGCGGGCCGTCAGCGCACCCGTGCTGCCCTCGTGGAAGCGCTCGTACAGGTCGGCTACGCGCTCCGGCAGGATGCGCGTGAGATGGCCCCCGAAGTAGTTCAGGCCAACCACCAGCAGGACCAGCAGCGCGGCCACAACGAAGCCTGCCAGAAAAAGGGCGTCGATCTGGGGGGTCGATCGGCCGCGGAAGCTCCAGAAGCCGGCCGCGAGGGCCAGCCCGAAAATGACCACGATGTCGGCGATCCGTTCGATGAAGATCGTCCCCACCGTTCGGGAGATGGAGCCGCCGTAATTGCCCTTCAGCAGGTAGGCGCGATACAGGTCGCCCAGCTTGGCGGGGACCAGGCAGTTCACGAACCAGCTCAGGAAGAGGATCTCGGTGGCGTCACGGACGGGAAGGCGCGTTCCGACCCGGCTCAGCACAAACGCCCAGCGCAGACCGCGCAGCGGGAAGGTGGCGTAGTAGGCGAAGAACGCCAGCACCAGGAAGAGTGGGTTGGCACGGGCGATATGCGCCCAGGTTGCCCCGAAGTCGATGTTCAGGACGACGCGGAAGAGGAGGAACAGGATCGCAACCCCGAACACGATCGAGCCGATGGTGCGCAGGTTCAGGAAGCGCCGGGCGAGGCTGACCTCGCGCTCGGGGATCGACTCACCGGCGGGCGCATCCAGGAACTCGCCCGGCTCGTAGACCGAGTGGCCGTGCTGGTGCGGCCCGACCTGGTGGCCGTGCTGATGGGCGGCCGTGGGTTCTTCGGCGCCCGGCCCGTCTGGCGGCGTCAGCGGATCCGGCGGGGGATCGTCGCTCACCAGTTCGCCCAGCGGCGGATCGCCTTGGACGCGACGGCCCAGCGCGTGGTGAGGTGGATCAGCTTGGTCGACCGCGTGCCGTGCCATTCATTCTCGCGCAGGGCCGCGCGCAGCTCGTCGGCCGTGTCGAAGGCCGGCAGGGCGTTGAAGCTCATCGCCACCTCGGGGCCCGAATGCGCATCCGAGCAGGCGATCCCCGGAATGCCGTAGCGGGCCGCCAGGTCCCCCGCCTGCTCGTTGTGGCGAGCCAGCGTGACGCGACTGTTGAAGACTTCGATGGCGTCGATCTTTCCGGCCTCGGCCAGCCCCAGGAGAGCGGCTTCCCGGATGTGGGATCGCCGAAACGGGTCGTAGGGGTGCGGGATCGAGACCAGCCCGCCCTGCTCGTGGATGGCATCGGCCGTCTCCTCAGCGGAGAGCCCCGGCGGAATCGTGCTGGTCAGGAAGACGCCGACGATCTCGCCCTCGGCCGTCGACACCTCCTCGCCCAGGATGATGTGCAGGCGATCCTCGACGCCCAGCGCCACGGCCCGCTGGCGGACGGCGATCGCGCCCTCCACGTTGTTGTGGTTGGTGATGGCCACGTGCGTCAGGCCGCGCTCCAGCGCCAGCCGGATGAACCGATCCTCCCGGAGCGTCGAGTCCCGGCTCGAGCGCGTGTGCACGTGGAAATCGGCGAAGGCCAGCGCCCGCCGGCTGGCGGCGACAGCGGGCTTCGTCTCGGCTTCGGCGCGAGCGACGACGACGGTTGCAGCTGCGGCAGTCACGAGCCCCTGACCAGGCTCTTGCGGAACTGGTCGAAGTGCTCCAGCGCCAGGCCTGTCCCCACCGCTACGGAGTTCAGCGCGTTGTCGGCGACATGGCACGGGATCCCGGTCACCTGGGTGAGGAGCGCGTCGATGTTCCGCAGCAGCGAACCGCCGCCGGTCATGACCATACCCTTGTCGATGATGTCGCTCGAGAGCTCCGGAGGCGTCTGCTCCAGGACGTTTCGGACGGCGGTGATGATCTGGCTGAGCGGCGCTTCGATCGCCTCGGTCACCTCGCCCGATGTGACCGGGATGGTGCGCGGCAGCCCGGCGATCATGTCCCGCCCCTTTACCTCCATCTGCATCGGTTCATCCAGCGGAAGTGCCGAGCCGACGCCGATCTTGACCTCCTCCGCGGTCCGCTCGCCGATCATCAGGTTGTACTTGCGGCGAATGTAGTTGGCGATCGCCTCGTCGATCTTGGTGCCTCCGACCCGGACCGAGTCGGCGACCACGATCCCGCCCAGCGCGATCACCGCGATCTCGGTCGTGCCGCCGCCGATGTCGATGATCATGTTCCCCGACGGCCCGGAGATCGGCACGCCCGCCCCAATGGCCGCCGCCAGGGGCTCATCGATCAGGTAGGCGTCACGCGCGCCGGCCTTCATGGCCGCGTCGCGCACGGCGCGCTTCTCGACGCTGGTCACGCCGGAGGGGACGCTGATCATCACATCGGGCTTGAAGATGCGAACGCGCGCCACCTTGTTGATCACGTAGCGGAGCATCGCCTCGGTGATCAGGTAGTCGGCGATCACGCCGTCGCGCATCGGCCGGATGGCACGCACGTTGCCGGGAGTGCGCCCGATCATCTCGCGTGCTTCTTCCCCGACCGCCACCAGCCGATTGTCGTCGTCGCTGATGGCGACCACGCTCGGCTCGTTCAGGACGACGCCCTTCCCCTGCACGTAGACGAGGATGTTGGCGGTCCCCAGGTCGATCCCGATCTTCATCTGCCCGAGTCTACGCGTCGATCCGGGTGATCTGGGCGCCAAGTGCCACCAGCTTCGACTCGATTGCCTCATAGCCGCGATCGACATGTTCCACGCCGGAGATCACGCTCGTCTCGGCGGCCGAAAGGGCGGCCAGGATGAGGGTCGCGCCGGCCCGCAGGTCGGCGATCTCCACCTCGCGGCCATGGAGCGGAGTCGGGCCGCCGATGCGGGCATGCCGCTCGTCCAGGACCTCGATCACGGCCCCCATCTTGACCAGCTCCATCACGTAGTCGAGGCGGTCCTCGTAGATCGTCTCGTGGATCGTCGAGATGCCATCGGCCTGCGTCATCAGCACCGCCAGCGGGGCCTGCAGGTCGGTTGCAAAGCCGGGGTACGGCTGGGTCTCGACATCGGCGGGGCGGATCCCGCCGCCGCCGCGGACCCGCAGGCCGCCGCCATCGGTGGCGAACGTCTCGAACGAGACGCCCATCCCGGTCAACAGGTCGGTGAACGACGCAAGGTGCGTCGGGTCGAAGCCGCGGATCGTCACATCGCCACCGGTCACCGCCGCCGCCATGGCGAAGGTGCCAGCCTCCAGACGATCGCCCAGGACCCTGTGCTCCACACCATGCAGCCGCTCGACGCCCTCGATCTCGAGCCGATTCGGGGCGGTCCGCTCGATCTGCGCCCCCATCGCCTGCAACATGGCGACGAGGTCGTCCACCTCTGGCTCCTGCGCCGCGTTCTCGATGATGGTGGTGCCACGCGCCAGGGTGGCGGCCAGCATGGCGTTCTCGGTCCCCATCACGGTCACGTACGGGAAGGCGATGCGCGCGCCCTGCAGGCCACCGGGCGCCTGCGCGAAGTAGTAGCCGTTCTTGTACTCGATCTCGGCACCGAGCGACCGCATGGCATCGACATGGAGGTCGACCGGGCGCCTGCCGATCCGGTCGCCGCCGGGGTTGCTGATAATTACCCGCCCGAAGCGCGAGAGGAGCGGGCCGAGCAGGATGAACGAGGAGCGCATCTTGGCTGCCGCCTCGAGCGGCACGAAGAGCCAGTCTGCGGCCGCTGCCTGGATCTCCATCGCGCCGTCCTCTAGGGGACTGACGGCAAAGCCGATGTCGGTCATCGTGCCCCGCAGGATCTGCACGTCGCTGATGCGCGGCACGTTGTGCAGGACGCAACGCTCATCGGTCAGCGTGGCGGCCGCCATCATCTTGAGGACCGCGTTCTTGGCGCCCGCGATCCGAACGTCGCCGTGCAGCGGGACGCCGCCGGTCACGATGAATTTCTGCATCAGCTCGTGGCGCCGCCTAGGCGGGCCACGCTTCCTTCCATTCGTGCGGCCCGAGATGATGGCCGTCGCACAGCCCGAGCCGGCCACCCATATGCCTCGACGGCAGGTACGGCTGCATCCCCTCCTCGAACGGGGTCGGACCGGCATTGCAGAGCATGTAGCGACGCTCGCGAGCCCAGGTATAGGCGTGGTCACTGGAGCAGAAGGCGTACCCCTTGCTGAAGTTGGCCGATGCACCAGCAGCGGGGTCGCCGGGCAACCCGATCGGGCCCGACTCTCGCACGATCTCGATCCTGACGGGCAGCTGCTGCAGCCGCGCGCCGCACTGGTCGCAGGCCTGCATCAGCTCATCCCGGCTGCAGGGATTGGATTCGACATGGGTCCGATCCTACCCGCCGTCGAACGGAGACGCTACCCGCGGCTCCGGCGGCGGGTGGCGATTCGCTCCCGCATCAATGCGGTCTGGAGCGCGGCGCGGACGCGGGCGATGTCGACCGGGTCGTGGACCTCGCCGAGCTCGGCCTCGGCACGCTTTCGTGCCTCGACAGCCTTCGCCGCGTCGATCTCGTCAGAGTGCTCGGCCAGGTCGGCCATGACCACGACCTTATCTGCGCGAACCTCGACGAATCCGCCCGAGATCAGCAGCACCTGCTCCGTGCCCGCCTTCTTGATGCGCAGCTCGCCGGTGCCGAGTGCGCTGATCATCCGCGTGTGATGCGGCAGGATCCCCAGCTCGCCGTCGATGCCGGGCACCGTCACCATATCGACTTCGTCCGAATAGGCGCGCCGCTCCGGACTGACGATTTCCAAATGAATCGGCATCACCCGAACCTCGTTGAATGCCGCTGCAATGGAGAGCGGGGCCGGTGAGAGGCCGGCGCCGCTGCGCTGCAGGCTATTGCGTCAGCCAGCCAAGGCGTAGCGGCGACGGACCATCTCCACGTCATTTCATCGCCTCGGCATTCGCGATCACGTCTTCGATCGGTCCTGCCATGAAGAACGCCTGCTCGGGCAGCGCGTCGTGCTTGCCCTCGAGGATCTCGCGGAAGCCACGGACCGTCTCGCCACGCTCGACGTACTTGCCGTCACGGCCGGTGAACTGGGCCGCGACGAACATCGGCTGGCTCATGAAGCGCTGCAAACGCCGCGCCCGGGAGACGGTCACCCTGTCTTCCTCGGAGAGCTCGTCCATACCCAGGATGGCAATGATGTCCTGCAGGTCCTTGTAGCGCTGCAGGGTGCGTTGCACCTCTCGTGCGACGGCGAAGTGGTCCTCCCCCACGATCCGCGGGTCGAGCACGGTCGAGGTCGAGGTGAGCGGGTCGACCGCGGGATAGATCCCCAGCTCCACGATCGAGCGCTCCAGCCGCACACTGCTGTCGAGGTGGCCGAAGGTGGTGGCAGGCGCCGGGTCCGTGTAGTCATCGGCTGGGACGAAGATGGCCTGCAGGCTGGTGATCGAGCCGTCCTTGGTCGAGGTGATCCGCTCCTGCAGGTCGCCCATCTCGGTGGCCAGCGTCGGCTGGTAGCCGACCGCGGAGGGCATCCGGCCGAGGAGTGCTGAGACCTCGGCACCCGCCTGCGTGAAGCGGAAGATGTTGTCGATGAAGAGCAGAACGTCGCGGTGCTCCACGTCGCGGAAGTACTCGGCCATGGTCAGTGCAGTCAGCCCGACCCGCTGCCTGGCGCCCGGCGGCTCGTTCATCTGGCCGAAGACGAGGACCGTCTTGTCGAGCACGCCCGACTCGGTCATCTCGCCGATCAGGTCGTTCCCCTCGCGCGATCGTTCGCCCACGCCGGCGAAGACCGAATAGCCGCCGTGCTCGGCGGCGATGTTGCGGATCAGCTCCTGGATGATGACCGTCTTGCCGACGCCGGCGCCGCCGAAGACGCTGGCCTTGCCGCCCCGCTTGAAGGGCGCGATCAGGTCAATCGCCTTGATGCCAGTCTCGAAGACCTGGGCCTCGGTCTCCATCTGGTCGAAGCCCGGCGCCGCGCGATGGATTGGCAGGCTCTCGGACTTCCCAACGGCGCCCTTGCCGTCGATCGGGTGGCCGAGCACGTCGAAGACGCGCCCGAGGGTGACCGCCCCGACCGGCACCGTGATGGCGGCGCCCGTGTCGACGGCGTCCAGTCCGCGCGACAGGCCGTCGGTGGTCGACATCGCCACGGCGCGGACCCAGTTGTTGCCAAGATGCTGCTGGACCTCGACCACCAGCGTGTCGTCCGCGCCGGCGGCGGCGACCTGCCGCTTGATCTGCAGCGCGTTGTAGATCCCGGGCAGCTCCCCAGGCGGGAACTCGACATCGACCACGGGTCCCGTGATCTGAATCACCTTTCCGGTCGCCATCGGTCTCTTGTCTCTCCTCGTCTGGGTGGGGCCTATCCCAGGGCTTCCGCCCCGGAGGCGATCTCGGTCATCTCGCGCGTGATGTTGGCCTGGCGCGTCTTGTTGTAGACCAGCTTCAGATCATCGATCAGCTCGTTCGCATTGTCGGTCGCGCTGCGCATGGCGACCATCTGGGCCGACTGCTCCGAGGCGCGGTTCTCGAGCACGGCCCGATAGATGTCGACCGCCACGAAGTGCGGCAGCAGACGGCTCAACACCGCCTCGGGCGACGGCTCGAAGAGGTACTCGTCGTTGCTCTCCTGCTCCTGCTCGCCCATTTCCGGCCGCTCGACCGGCAGCACCGTACGGAGGACCGGTCGCTGCGCAAGGGTGTTGATGAAGGTCGAGTAGGCGAGCTCGATGCGGTCGTACGTGCCGGCCAGGAAGTCGTCGCTCACGAGGCGCGCGATGGGGGAAACATCGGCGAAGCTCGGACGGTCGCCGAGCTGGGCAAAGTGCGCGGCGATCGGCACGCCGGCTCGACGCAGGGCGTCGCGGCCTTTGCGGCCCACCGTGATGGCCGACACCTCGACCCCATCCTCGCCCCCTGTTGGAAGCTCCGCAATATGGCGCAGCACGGCGCGCACGCCGTTCGTGTTCAGCGAGCCGACGAGCCCGCGGTCCGTCGTGACCACGACCAGGCCGATACGGCGCACCGGCCGACGCGCCAGCAGCGGGTCGACCTCGGTATCGACGGCGGCCACGACCCGGGCCAGGGCCGCCCGAAGCTCGTCCGAATAGGGTCGCGCGGCCAGGATCGCGTCCTGCGCTCGCTTCATGCGCGAGGCGGCCACCATCTGCATCGCCCGCGTGATCTGGGCGATGTTGGTGACCGATTCGATCCGTCGGCGGACCTCGCGCAGAGTTGCCATCTAGGCGCCGGTCCCCTTCTTGCGGCTGGCGGGCGCTTTCGCGGCCGCGGCCTTGCGTGGGGCGCGCGGCTTCGCTGCGGCCGGCTTCTTCGGCGTCGGTGCCGCGGGCTTCTCCTCGGTCTCCGTGTCGGCCGCAGGAGCCCCCTCGTCGGGCTCCTCGTCTGAATCCGGGGCAGCCTCCTCATCGGCGCCGAAGCCACCCTGGCGTCGGTACTCGACTACAGCCTTCTTCAGCTGCCCGGTCAGCTTGTCGGAGAGCGCCTTCTCCTTGGCGATCGCAGGCAGCAGGCCGGCATCGGTCGACTCCAGGAATCGGTACAGGCCGGTCTCGAAGTCGCGGATCTTCGGTGTCTCCACGTCGTCGAGGTAGCCGTTGGTGGCGGCCCAGATAATCGCCACCTGCTTTTCGACCGCCAGCGGCGCGAACTGTGGCTGCTTGAGGATCTCCGAGAGCTTCTCGCCTCGCGTCAACTGGTCACGGGTCGCCTTGTCCAGGTCGGCAGCGAACTGGGCGAAGGCCGCGAGCTCGCGGTATTGGGCCAAGTCGAGGCGGAGCTTGCCAGCCACCTGGCGCATCGCCTTGATCTGGGCGTTGCCGCCCACCCGGCTGACCGAAAGGCCGGCGCTCACCGCCGGTCGCTGGCCCTGGTTGAAGAGATCGGTCAGCATGAAGATCTGGCCGTCGGTAATGCTGATGACGTTGGTGGTGATGTAGGCCGATATGTCGCCGGCCTGGGTCTCGACGATCGGCAGCGCCGTCAGCGACCCTCCGCCGTTCTCCTTGTTCAAGCGGGCAGCACGCTCGAGCAGCCGGGAGTGCGCGTAGAAGATGTCACCGGGGTAGGCCTCGCGTCCCGGCGGGCGACGCATCAGCAACGAAACCTGCCGGTACGCCCAGGCATGCTTGGAGAGGTCGTCATAGATGCACAGGGCATCGCGCCCGTTGTCCAGGTACTCCTCGCCCATCGCAACGCCGGCATACGGGGCCAGGAACTGGATCGGCGCCGGGTCGGAGGCCGATGCGACCACCACGATGGTGTGCTCCATGGCCCCGTGCTCCTCGAGCACGGCCACCACTTGGGCCACGGTCGACATCTTCTGGCCGATGGCGACGTAGATGCAGACCAGGTCCTGGCCCTTCTGGTTGATGATCGTGTCGACCGCGATCGCGGTCTTACCGGTCTGCCGGTCGCCGATGATCAGCTCGCGCTGCCCTCGACCGATCGGGATCATGCTGTCGATCACCTTGATGCCGGTCTGTACCGGGGTGTCGACCGGCTGGCGAACGATCACGCCAGGGGCGATCCGCTCGACCGGGCGCGTCCCGGTGGCGGCGATTGGCCCCTTGCCATCCAGCGGCACGCCGAGGGGGCTCACGACGCGACCGATCAGCGCGTCTCCGACCGGCACCTCGACCACGCGGCCGGTGGTCTTGACCTGGTCGCCCTCCTTGAGCTTCGTGTAATCACCCAGGATCAGAGCGCCGACCGTCTCCTCCTCCAGGTTGAAGGCCATCCCCATCACGCCGCCGGGGAATTCCAGCAGCTCCGAGGCGAGTGCCCCGGAGAGGCCGTAGATCTGCGCAATCCCGTCGCCGACCTCCACGATGGTGCCAACGCCCGAGACATCGGCTCCCTCGTCGAAGCCGCTGATCTCATCGCGGATGATCGACGTGATCTCGTCGGATCGGATCGTCATGTACTCCTCGTTCTGCCTAGCTGGCGGTCAGCCGTGCACGCAGCCGCTCCAGGCGGCTCCGCACGCTGGCGTCGTAAAGCCGATCCCCGATCCGCACGGCGATGCCGCCGATCAGATCCGGATCCACGGTCTCATCCATCTCAATTTCGTCACCGGCCAGGCTGCGCAGGCGCACCGCGACCTCCGCGCGCTGGCCATCATCGAGTGGCAGCGCCGTCCGCACCTGCGCGAGCGCAATGCCGCGCTCCCGCCGGAGCAGCTCGGCGAAGTGGGCGATCATCGGCTCGATGGCAGCCGGTCGGCCCCGGCGCACCATGAGCAGCAGCAGGTTGACCGCCGGCGGAGCCACCCCGCGCCCCATCACCTTGCGCAGCACCCGTTCCTTCGCCGCGAACGGGATGGCGGGATGCTGCAGAAGCCGCCGGAGCTGCGGATGGCGCATGGTTGCCCCGATCGTCGCCATATCCCGCTCCCAGGCGTCGAGCGTCCCGTCGGCGCGGCCGACCTGGAAGGCGGCCTCGGCATAGCGACGGGCGGCCGTGACGCGGCGCGCCATCAGCTCCGCTCCCTGCCGGTTGGCTTGACCTCTGCCAGGAACTCGTCGACCAGCCGTCGCTGCGTGGCGGCATTCATCTCAGACTTCACCAACTTCCCGGCCGCCTCGAGCGCCAGGTCGGCCACCTGCTTGCGCAGCTCGGCGATCGCGCGCTGCTTCTCGGCGGTGATCTCCTCGGCGGCGCGCGCCGCCACCTTCTCGGCCTCGGCACGGGCTGCTGCCACGATCTCGGTGCGCGAGTCCTCGGCGATCTTGGTGGCGCGGACGATCATCGCCTGCGCCTCTTTGCGAGCCTCGTCGAGCGCGGCCTCGCGCTCGGCTCGCGCCAGCTCACGGTCGCGTGCGGCGGCCTCGGCGTCCTCGAGCCCCTTTGCGATCCGCTCCTGCCGCTCGTCGAGCAGCGCCAGCACCCGCTTGAACAGGAATCGGTTCAGCAGGTACAGGATCAGCAGGAAGTTGATGATCTGGAAGGCGAGCTTCGGCAGGTCGACCCCGAAGGCGTCGAAGAAGGCCATGGCGCAGTCCTAGGTGGCGAAGAGGATGATCAGCGACACGACCAGGGCGTAGATCCCGATCGCCTCAGTCAGCGCCAGCCCCAGGATGTACGGCACGAAGATCGTCCCCGACGCCTCCGGGTTCCTGCCGATCGCCTCCATCGCCTTGCTGAAGCCGATCCCCAGGCCAATCCCGGGGCCGATGCCGCCGAGCCCCATGGCCAGTCCGGCTGCGAGTGTGTGTAGGTCCACGAGTGAACTTCCTCCTTGCGCTCCGCGGATGGGGCGGAGCCTCCCGTTGCTTTACGCCGTCCCGTGCCCCGGGGCGGTGCCTTGCTCGGGCGTCGCGCCCGCATGGTCGTCTGTGCCGTGCTGCCGATGCTCGGCGATCGCCAGCGTGATGTACGTCATGGAAAGGAGTGCGAAGACGAGCGCCTGCACCAGGCCGAAGAGAAGCTCCAGGCCAATGAAGACGCCGGGGATCACGAACGCCAGGGGCAGGATGAAGACGGTGGCGGTGGTGAGCGCCAGCATGGTGGCCAGCAGCACCTCGCCGGCAAAGACATTGCCGAAGAGCCGCATCGACAGGCTGATCACCCTGGAGAACTCGCTGATCAAATGAATCGGCGTGAGCAGCGGCGTCATGTAGGCCGGTTCGGCGATGAGCAGCTCCTTCAGGTAGCCGCGTACCCCGTTCGCGCGCAGCCCGAAGGAGATGAACGCTACGAACGAGATCAGCGCCAGCCCAAGCGTGAAGTTCAGGTCCGCGGCCGCCGCTCGCACGAACGGCACGATTATGTGTTTGCCGCCAATCTCCTCGGCGAAGCCGATGGTGCCGACCCCCGGCAGGAGGCTGAGCCAATTGGCGATCAGCACGAACAGGAAGATGGCGAGGACGAGCGGTGCGAACTGGCGCCAGCGCTTCCCGCCGGTGCCGCGCACCACACCCGCCAGGAACTCGATCGGCAGCTCGATGATGGTCTGCCCACGCGTGGGAACGATCCCCGAACGACGCGTGAACCATCGGGCCGCAAGCAGCAGCAGGACGGATGCGAGCAGTGCCCCAACCATCGAGTTGGTGACGATCAACGGGCCGATCGAGAAGAGCTTCTCGGCCGCGATCTCGACGTGTACCACTCCGCTCCTATCTCCCCATGCTTTGCTTCGCGACGTCCCAGATCGTGTACATGGCCGCTCCGATCCCCAGGACCATCCCGATCAGCGTGAAGATCGGGCTCGTGTGCAGCCAGCTGTCGACCAGCAGGCCGCCTCCCACGCCCAGGATGACGGAGATCCCCAAACGCAGTCCCAGGTCGAAGGCGACCCCCCAGTTCGCCGTCGGCGGATCCTTCCCGCCGCCCCGTTCAGGCTCCATGGCTGGGACCGCCGCCGGTGTATCCCCGCCGCACGCCGACGCGGATGAGGAGCCAGACCCCCAGGGCCGCGATCAGGCTCCCGATCGCCAGACCGAGCAGCACCAGCAGCGGCGAGGTGCCGAAGACCCGATCCAGGACCAGGCCGGCGACCGAGCCGCCCACTATCGGGATCACCATGATCAGGGTCACCAGGCCGAGGATCTTGATGAGCCCCGTCGGGGTCAACTGTGCCATCTTGAGTTCGACTCAGAGCGGTCGGACGGCGCGAGTATAGCGGAGGGCCGCCGGGCCCGGCGACCGTGGTGCTAGACGCTCGCTGGGCTGCGCACAAGCGTCTCCGGTAAGCCCGGAACCGGGAATCGATCGGTGATCTCCGAAACCCGATCTCGGATCGCGGTCTGGGCAGCTTCATCACCGCGTGCCGCAATGCCGTCCACGATCAGGCGGGCGATGAGCCGCATCTCAGATTCGCGCATGCCACGCCCGGTCACCGCCGGCGTGCCGACGCGGATCCCGCTGGCGACCATCGGGGGATTCGGGTCGTACGGGATCGCGTTGCGGTTGACGGTGATCTGCACCTCGCTCAGCGCCACATCGGCCTCCTTGCCCGTGACTCCCAGCGGGCGAACGTCGACCAGCATCAAGTGGTTATCGGTCCCACCGGTGATGACCGCCGCTCCAGCGTCCACCAGGCCGGCCGCCAGCTCCTTGGCGTTGGCCACCGTCTGGGCCGCGTCCCGCTTGAACTCGGGGCTCATCGCCTGCTTGAAGGCGACCGCCTTGGCCGCGATGACGTGCTCCAGCGGGCCGCCCTGCAGCGCCGGGAAGACCGCCTTGTCGATTGCCTTGGCCAGGTCGGCATGGCAGAGGATCATGCCGCCGCGAGGGCCGCGCAGCGTCTTGTGCGTGGTGGTGGTGACGACCTGCGCATGGGGCACCGGGCTCGGATGAACGCCCGCCGCCACGAGGCCGGCGAAGTGCGCCATATCGGTCATCAGGTAGGCGCCCACCTCGTCGGCGATCTGCCGGAAGGCGGCGAAGTCCCAGAAGCGCGGATAGGCGGTCGCCCCGGTGACGATCATCTTTGGCCGATGCTCGCGGGCGAGCGCCCGGACCTCATCCATGTCGATCAGGTGCGTCTGGCGGTCGACGTGATACGGGACGAAGTTGTAGTACTGCCCGCTGAAGTTGACCGGCGAGCCATGGGTGAGGTGGCCGCCCTGGTCGAGGGCCAGCCCGAGGACGGTGTCGCCCCGCTCCAACAGGGCGTGGTAGACGGCCATGTTGGCCTGCGCGCCGGCGTGCGGCTGCACGTTGGCGTGCTCTGCGCCGAAGAGCTCCTTCGCCCGCTCCCGGGCAAGCTCCTCGCCGACGTCGACCACCTCGCAGCCGGCGTAGTAGCGGCGCCCCGGATAGCCCTCGGCGTACTTGCCGGTCAGGATCGAGCCGGTCGCCTGCAGCACGGCGAGCGACGGGTAGCTCTCGGAAGCGATCAGCTCAAGGTGCGACCGCGTCCGCTCCTCTTCGTCGCGAACCACGCGGTAGATCTCGGGATCCTCGGTCTCGAGCGGCGCCCAGGGGTCCATCGGTCAGCCTCGTCCTGGTGGGTGGTGGGAGGCCAGTCTAGACCGATGTCTCGCGCTCATCGGCCGAGCTCGTCACCTCTGCCCCATCCACCCGAACGCGTGCCCCGTCGGCGATGCCGGCAAGGTCGGTCGGGGGCAGCACCACGATCGGGACATGGCGACCGTAGAGCTCCTGCCCGACGGCCGCACCGACTGCCAGGATCAAGTCTGCCTCGCCCAGGAGAATCGCCGCCGGGGCACAGCCGGCACGCATCGTCTCGGCCAGCACCGATGACGACGATGACGAGCCGCGCGCCGCCGGCATCACCAGCACGCGACCCGCCGTCGATGCGCCGCGTTGCGGGTGCCGCGCGTCGATGATCACGCCGCTGGCCGGGTCGATGCCACCCCACAGCGAGAGCGGCTCGCGCAGGACCAGCGCCACCCCCTCGGAGGATCCTTCGGCGAGGACCCGACCCTTCATGCCGAGCCCCACAGGTTGGTGTCGCGCCAGACTCGCCCCTCGACGGCGGAGCGGACGCATTCCCGCAGGCTGCCGAAGACGACCTCGACCCCGATGTTCCCCGGCGCGTAGAAGGCCCATTTGGCCGAATCGGTCATTGCCGGCAGCGAGCTGGGCCGCAGCACCGGCGCGATGTAGCTGCACGTGTCGACCAGCAGCTCCACCCCGGCCGCCCGCAACCGCCAGGCCAGCCCATCCGCCTCGGCCTCGGCCAGCAGGTGGCGGGCCGTGGAGACCAGGAACTCCACGCCGGCGGCCGAGCGCCGGCCGCCCAGCTCCCGATCCACGGCCCACAGCTCGGCCAGCGAGGCATGCGGCGTCCCGAGCGAGACACTTCCGATCGGTGTCCCGGCGGGGGCCGCGCCGCCTGCAGTCGTCAGCTCGTCGCGCGCGGCCCGCAGCTCGGCCACCCCGACATCGGCGGTCTCCTCGGCGGCACGGCCCTGCAGCGCCGCCTCCAGACTAGGCGCCTCGGGCGTCGAACCAACGGCGTGGAACATGGCGACCGCTCCGGAGGAGGCCGCGGCCGCACCGATCGCCTTGAGCCGCCCCTCCGACAGAGCCGGCGGCAGCCCGTCGAGCGCCGCGACGCGACTTCCCGCGCGGCGCCCCAGCACGAGGCCGAGGACCGGGTAGAAGGAGTCGTCATCGAGAAGCGCGCGTGGCACATCGGGTGCCAGGCGCAGGACGAGCGTCGCGCGTCGGGCATCAGTTCGATGGAGGCCGGCGTCAGGAACCCGTCCGGCGATCGCGCAGGCGATATCGGTGAAGTCGCCATAGCGTTCCGTTCGCGCGCCGATGACGCTGTTGCAGAAGACGATCGCGTTCGACTCGGCCCACGCCACCTGATCGCCCAAGGCAGGCCGCGCGAATGGGAGCTGGTAGGGGGCGCAGGTATAGGTCGGTTCGCAACCGAGCGACCGGTAGCGATCCATCAACAGGCGTCCGCGCTCGGCCTTTCGCGGATCCCCGTGCCAGAGCTCGGGGTGGAGCAGATCGAGCCCGCCAACGTTCAGGGTGGTCGGCACGGCCACCTGCGCCCCGCCGTCGACCAGACGATCGACGAAGTCGACCGTCGCCTCGCCGTGATAGAGGCACGAGTCGACGTGCGCCCCGATAATGGGAATCAGCCGCTTGGCGTCGAGCGACTCCGCGGCCCGGATCACCAGGCGCATTGCCAGGGCGGCACCTTCGCCTGAGGCGCCGCCCAGCATCTGCCGATCACGCTCGTCCAGGACGAGGCTCAGTGCCCGGCCTCCTCGGCCTCGATGCGCGCCAGCTTCGCCAGTCGAGCTACGTGCCGGCCGCCGGCAAACTCGCTGGTCAGGAACTCCCGAAGGCAGGCCTTGGCGACCTCGGTGCCGATGATCCGCGCCCCGAAAGCGATCACGTTCGCGTCGTTGTGCTCGCGCGCCAGGCGGGCCACGACCGGGTTCGTGCACTGCACGCAGCGGATGCCGCGCACCTTGTTGGCCACGATCGCCTCGCCGGTGCCGCTCCCACCGATCACGATGCCCCTCTCGTAATCGCCGCGCGAGACGGCGCGGGCCACGGGGGCCACGTAATCGGGATAGTCCACGGTCTCGGTCGAATAGGTGCCGAAGTCGTGGTATTCGACGCGCAGCTCGTCGAGGAGCGTGCACAGCTCGCCCTTCAGGGCGAATCCCGCATGGTCGGAGCCGATCGCGACGCGCATGGCGTCGCTAGTCTATCGGCCCGATCACGGCCTCGATCTCGGCGCGCCGCAGTGCCCCCTCGCGCAGCATTCGGGCGCCAGGCTCGGCCAGGTCGAGCACCGACGACGCCACGCCACCCGGCACCCGGCCCCCGTCGAGGGTGGCCGCCGGCTCGTCCGAGTCGGCGAAGGCGACTGCCACGTCGTCGGCGTCGCGCGTCTCCGGCTCGCCTGAGCGATTTGCGCTCGAGACGGCCAGGGGTCCCGCCGCGGCGAGGAGGGCCAGCGTCAGCGGGTGATCGGGAACGCGGAATGCCTGCGTCCCCGACCCATCGGCGGCCGGCAGGACCAGGGTCAGGGCCCCCGGCCAGAACCGATCGGCGAGACGCGTGGCCCGCTCGTCGGCCAGGAAGCCGTGCTTCGCTACCTCCTCCAGGAAGCCGATCAGCCAGGGAACGGCCTTCTCTGGGGGGCGTCGCTTGGCGGCAAAGAGCCGAGCGAGGGCATCGGGGTCGCCTGCTCGACAGCCGATGCCGTACACGGTGTCCGTCGGGAAGGCGACCAGCTCCCCGTTGCGCAGCAGCTCGGCGGCTCGGGCGATACCGGAGGCGTCGGGGGAGAGGCGATCGGGCATCGGTCAGGAGGCCTGCATTCAGACGATCGCCACGCGGATCACCCGCTCCATCCCGGCCAGGTCAGGCAGCGTTGTGACGGTTGTACGCTGGGGGAGGGCGGCGATCCGCTCGCGAACGGCGTGCGCCTGGCCCCGGCCGATCTCCAGCAGCGCGACCCCATCGCGCGCGAGGTGATCGGGCAGCGCATCAACAAGTCGGAGCACGAGGTCGAGGCCCTGGGGTCCGCCGTCGAGCGCAAGCCGCGGCTCCCATGCCAGCGAGCCTGTGCCGGACTCGACCTCGTCAGTGGTCAGGTACGGCAGGTTGGCAACAAGCAGATCGGCCCTGCCGGCCACGACTGCATTCGGTTCGAGCAGGTCGCCGCACGCCAGTGTCACCAGGCCGCCGACCCCATGCGCGGCGAGGTTCTCCGAGGCAACCTCGAGCGCGTCGGCCGAGAGGTCGCTGGCAGCCAGGCGAAGCCTGCCGAGCGCGATGGCGGAGCGGAAGCGGAGCGCCACGGCCAGCGCCACCGCACCACTTCCGGTTGCCACTTCCCAGACCTGGACAGGGGCAACGCTGCCGGTCAGTCGCGCCGCGATCTCGCTGATGGCGGCCTCTGCCAGCAGCTCGGTTTCCGGGCGGGGGATGAGGGCACGCGAATCGGTCCCTATCCGGAGTGAGAGCCAGTCCTTGAAGCCCCGGATGTAGGCGATCGGCTCACCGGCCGCCCGACGCTCGACCCACGTTCCGAGAACCTGTGCGGCGACACGATCGAGCTCGGCCTCGGGGTGCGCATGGACCCAGGCGCGATCGCGACCGAACGCATGCCCCACCAGCAGCTCGGCATCGAGCCGCGGCGACGGGATGCCTGCGTCCCGCAGCGCGCCGGTGGCCGCCGCCACCAGCTCACCCGCGGTGGCTCCGTACGCGACAGTCGCGCCCCCCGACTCACTCGGCATCATGGGTCCCGATGCTCGCCAGGCGCGCCTCCTGATCGGCCTCGACCAGCGGCTCGATCATTCGGTCGAGGTCGCCCTCCAGCAGCCCGGGCAGGTTGTGCACGGTGACGCCGACCCGATGGTCCGTGACACGATCGTCGGGGAAGTTGTAGGTGCGGATCTTCTCCGCCCGCTCCCCGCTGCCGACCTGCGACCGTCGCTGGTCCCCACGCTCTTCGGCCTGACGGGCGCGCTCAATGTCGAGGAGCCTGGCCCGCAGGACGGCCAGCGCCTTGGCCTTGTTCTTGTGCTGGCTCTTCTCATCCTGGATCGTCACGATCATGCCGGTGGGCAGGTGGGTGACACGCACCGCGCTGTCCGTGGTGTTGACGCTCTGGCCGCCGGGACCACTGGACCGATAGACATCGATCCGCAGGTCTTTTTCCGGGATCTGAATCTCCACCTCATCGGCCTCGGGGAGCACGCTGACGGTGGCAGTCGAGGTGTGGATGCGGCCCGCCGATTCGGTGCTCGGCACGCGCTGCACGCGATGCACCCCACTCTCGTACTTCAGCCGCGAGTAAGCGCCGTTCCCGGCAATCTCGGCGATCGCCTCCTTCACGCCACCGCCTTGCCCCTCGCTGACCGAGATCAGGTCGAGCTTCCAACGGCGCTGCTCCGCGTAGCGCGCATACATCCGATACAGGTCGCCGGCGAAGAGAGCGGCCTCGTCGCCGCCGGTCCCAGCGCGCACCTCCAGGATCACGTCGCGGTCGTCATTCGGATCGCGCGGCACCAGGAGGCGGCGCAGCTCCCCCTGGAGCGCCTGCTCGCGAGCCTCGAGGCTCGTCAGCTCCTCGCGGGCCATGGCGCGAACCTCCTCGTCGGGGTCGAGGGCCATCGATCTTGTCGACTCGAGCTCGTCCCGGACGGCCGACCAGGCGCGGATCGCCTCCACGATCGGCTCCAGCCGCGAGAGCTCTCGCCCGAGGACCTGCAGCCGGGCGGGGTTGTTCGCCACCTCCGGGGTGGACATCTCGGAGACGACCGCCTCGTAGCTCGACTCGATCTGCCGCAGCTGATCGATCATCGGTCCGGCGACGGGGCGGCCTCACGATCCGACGCCAGGCACGACTCGAGGGAGGCGATGCTCACCTCGAGCATGCTGCGGTCGGGTGGACGAGTGGTGAGTGACTGCAGCCAGAGTCCGGGCGCGTAGATCGCCCGTACAAGGCGGTTGCCGTAGTGGCTCGCCCCGAAGCGAACAAGCTCGTAGGCGAAGGCGGCGATCACCGGCACCAGCACGATTCGCGACGCAAAGAGGAGCGGGAATGGGACCCCCGCCCGCGGGATGAGGCCGAAGACGACGATGCTGACCACCACCACGATCAGCAGGAATGTGGTCCCGCATCGGGTGTGAGCCGTGCTGAACTGATCGACCTCCTCCGGGGTGAGGGGTCGGTCCGCTTCATGTGCGCTGATCGCCTTGTGCTCCGCGCCGTGGTAGCCGAAGACCCGCCGCACGTCGGCCATCCGGCCGATCAGCCAGATGTACACCACGAAGACGGCCAGCCTGATGCCGCCCTCGGCCAGGTTGGCAAGCACGTCGCTGGTGGTGGCCCGCTCCGCGAAGGTCGACAGGAAAAGAGGGAGGATGAAGAAGAGGCCAACCGCGAAGCCGAGCGAGATGACCATCGTGATCGCCATGGTCGTTTTGCCGATCTGGATGTCCTCGCCCTCCGCCGCGATCGCGGCCGAGCGCATCAGCATGCGGGTCCCGATCACCAGCGCTTCGTACAGGACGACCACGCCTCGGGCCAAGGGCACCTTCGCCCATCCGCCAGGGGACATCGCCCTTGGCAGCGGCTCGCTGTACGTACGTATCTCGCCGGAGGGAGGACGCACGCTCATCGCCACCGTCGTGCGGCCGCGCATCATCACGCCCTCGATCAGCGCCTGGCCGCCGTAGAAGAAGTCGGGCATCCTGAACCGCTGCCGCTCGCCGGGGCGCGAGATCGAGTTGATGACGAACGGCCCGGCAGCGACCAGCAGCTCCGGAACAAGGAAGGCCAGGTGGGGGGCCAGGCGCACCGGCCAACCTGTCAGGTGGCGGCGCATCGCACGGCTAGTGCTTGGACCGCTCCATGCGCCGCTGGAACCGCTCGACCTGGCCGGCGGTGTCGACGATGTTCTGGGTACCTGTGTAGAACGGGTGGCAATTGGCACAGACCTCGACGCGGATCGACTCGGCGGTCGATCCAACGGTGAAGGTGGTCCCGCAGACGCAATGGACCTGCGCCTGATGGTACTGCGGATGAATATCGGTCTTCATGGCTGGCTCCTGGGATCTTGGCGGCCTTATGCCGCCGGGTGCTCTGGACTGAGGACGCTGACCCGCTTCTTGTGGCGCGTTTCATGGCTGAACTTGACCGTGCCGTCGGTCGTGGCGAAGAGGGTGTAATCGCGACCCATCCCCACATTCTCGCCGGGATTGAATGTGCTCCCCCGCTGCCGAACGATGATCGTGCCGGAGAGCACGCGCTGGCCATCGCCTCGCTTCACGCCCAGCCGCTGTCCGACCGAATCGCGGCCGTTACGGCTCGAGCTGCCTGCCTTCTTGTGTGCCATTGGCTCGCTACTCCTTCGCCTTGGGCTTGGCCGCGCGGCGCGCCTTTGGGTTCTCGGCCGTGGCCGCCTCTGGAGCAGCGGACTTCCTGGTCGCTCGCCGTGCCTTTGCCTTCTCGGCGACGGCCTCCGCCTTTGGTGAGGCGGCCTTTAGTGCGACGACCTTTGCTGCGCCGGCCTTAGCGGCCCTCGACGCTGCACTGCGGCGGGGCGCCGCCTTGGACTTGGCCGCAGCGGCCTTCTTCTCCGGAGCCGCCTTCGCTGCCGGGGCCTCTGCCTTGGCCGCGGCAGCCTGGCGCTTCGCCTCGGTCGGGTTGATGGTGTCGATCCGAACCCGGGTCAGGTGCTGCCGGTGCCCGTTGCGGCGGCGATACTTGACCTTCTGCTTGAACTTGAAGATGACCAGCTTCGGACCGAGAGCCTCGCCGATCACGGTTGCGCTCACCGACGCACCGGCCACGATCGGCGTGCCGACCGTCACCGCGTCGCCATCCGAGATGAGGAGGACGCGATCAAAGGTGACCGATGCGCCGGGCTCGCCGGGCTGCCCGTCAAGACGCTCGAGCGTGAGCGTGCTGCCGGCCTCGACCCGGTATTGCTTTCCGCCGCTGCTGACGACGGCGTACATGGTCATCTCCAGGGATTGCAATGGGTATCCGCGATGCGCGCCGATCCGACGTGTCCAGACGCACGGCGAAGCGGGCAGACGATGCGCTCGCGGGACATCGATGTTACCGGGCGATCGGAGGAGTGTCAACGAAGAGGAGGCGGGTGCGAACGGCCGGCCCGGCGCGCAGCGACAGGTCGAGTGCCCCGACCACGTCCTCCGGCCGGCCGGCACCACTCGCATCCAGCCGCAGCACCATCCGCAGCCTGCCGGTGTGCGCCTCCTCGTCGACCTCGAGCACCTCGGCATCCTCCAACAGCGGCCGCAGATCCCGCGGCCCGGCATCGGCGCGTCGCTCGCTCTCGCCACGGCGGCGCTTCCCCGGGAGCTGCCGTGCAGCGAGCAGCCGGACCACCGCCCCGCGCAGGGCGTCGCTGGTCAGATCGGGACCGCCGCGCACGTCAACTTCGTACTCCGCTGCCCGCAGCTGCGATGCCGCCGAGGGAAAGCCCTGCCACACCTCTCGCGCATCGACCATCTCAATCCCCTCCGGCAGCAACGCCGCGGCGGCCTGGATCCGCTCGAGCGGGACCAGGTCGTCGAAGTAGGCATCGAGCACTTCTCCGCGGAGCTCGATGCCCACCGGCAGGTTGGCCGCGAACTTCAGGCGAGGCCGTGGACGCTGGGCGTTCGACTGCGAGAGCGGCAGCCCAGCCTCCCGAAACGCGCGTTCGAATTCGGTGAGCAGCTCGGCCTGCCGGACGCGAAGCGCGGGTTGCCGCCGCGCGAAGAGGAGCTGCCAGCGCTGGCGTGGCTGATCGGTCGGTCTGGTGGTCATCGGTCCCTCGATGGTAACGCCCGATCCCCGGAAGGAACAGGGAAGAGCTAGAAAGTCGGTCTCCAGGCGTGCATGCGCACCGACTGGAGAATGCCCATTCCGAAGAGGAGCGAGATCATCGATGACCCGCCGTAGGTGATGAATGGCAGCGGGATGCCCGTCACCGGCATGATCCCGGTCACCATCCCGACATTCACCGTGATCTGGAAGAGCAGCATGCTGGCCAGGCCGGTGGCCAACGCTCTCCCGAACGGGTCTCTCGCCCCCCAACCGATGAGCAGCACCCGCCACACAAGGAGCGCGAAGAGCGCCAGCAGGATCAGCCCTCCCAGGAAGCCGAGCTCTTCTGCCACCACCGTGAAGATGAAGTCCGTCGACTGGACCGGCAGGAATCCGAGCTGGTTCTGCCGTCCCGCCGTCAGCCCCTGCCCCAGCAGCCCGCCGGACCCGACCGCATTGAGCGCCTGCATCAGCTGGTAGCAGGCCCCCTGCGGGTCGGTCGAGGGATTGAGGAAGCAGAAGAGGCGCTGGCGTTGGTATGCATGCAGCAAGCCGACTGCGATCGGAGCCACCGCCACGACCGCCCCGCTCAGCAGCGCGAGCCAGCCGATCCCAGCCCCACTCATGAAGAGCATGCCGAACAGGATCGCCACGAAGACGAGCGCGGTGCCGAGGTCCGGCTGGCGATAGACCAGGAAGGTCGGGACGGCCATCAGCAGCGCCGCGCCGACGATGGTGCTGAGGCGGCCGATCCGCTCCCGGCGCGAGGCGAGGAAGGTCGCCAAGACGACGATCATGAGCACCTTGCTGATCTCGCTGAATTGGAAATCGAGCCCGCCCACGCTGATCGACATCTGTGCGCCGAACAGGTTCGTGCCGATCAGCCCGGTTGCCGTCAGAAGGCCGAGGACCACCAGGTAGATCGGCGTCGCAAACGTCTGTAGCCAGTGGTAGTCGATGCTGGCCGCCACGAAGAACAGGGTGAAGCCGATGCCGGTCCAGATCAGGGTCCTGACCGTCTGCGACAGCCCGCTCGCCCCCGCAATTGCCTGGTAGTTGGCCGAATACCCCATCACCACGCCGAACCCGATCAGGAGCACCAGGTAGAGCACCAGCTGCCGGTCGAATGCGCGCCACCGATGCGCCTTGCTCGTCTCAACAAAGGTTGCGATAGCCGTGCTCATCCCTAGTTGGCCGTCAGGCTGAACTGGCGACGCAGATCCTGGTCAAGCTTGAAGTACTGCTGGAGGAAATACTTGACCACCTCGAGCGAGGCGTTTCCGCGCGCGATCGATGAGTAAGTGAACGTGACGATCGCCAGTGTGGCGTCAGTCGCGCCGGCCTTGGACGGCAGGTACGCCACGAACCACGAGTGGACCGGCAGGATCCCCTCGCTGTTACGCGTGCCGAACTCCGCGGTCCCTGTTTTGCCCGAGAGCGCTGCCGGCAGTCGGAGATCGCGAATATTCGAGGCGTGGCCGCTGGTGATGACCTCCCTAGCTCCGATACGCATTGTCTGCATGTTCGCCGCGCTGGCGGTCAACGTCCGGATCACCTCGGGTTGGTAGGAGCTGGTGAGCTTCCCGCCTCCATCAGTCTCCCCGCGCACGATCATCGGGCGCATCAAACGCCCTCCATTCGCGACCGCCGCGTAGGCATCAAGGAGCTGCAGCGGGGTCACGGCGACCGCGTTCTGGCCGATTCCGGCCTGGGCCAGCTCGCCGGTGAAGACATCGGGCCGTCCCTGTGCCTGCGCCCAGGCTTTGCTGATCACGGTGCCGGCTGCCTCGCCAGGCAGCCGGATCCCGCTCCGCTCGCCGAACCCCAGCTGCCCGGCCCAGCTGCCGAGCCGATCGACCCCGAGCCCGACCGCCATCTGGTAGAAGAAGGTGTCCGAGCTCTTCGCGAAGGCATCGACGATGCTCAACGGCCCGAAGCCCCTGTGATTCCAGTCGAACAGGCATTGCCCCGCCGGAGCGTTGGGAAGCTGGTAGCAGCCGTAGGTCGCCCAGCGCTGGGCAACCGTCGTCACCTTCTCCTCGAGGGCCGCGAGCCCGGTCACGAGCTTGAAGGTCGACCCAGGCGGATAGATGTCAGAGATGGCGTGGTTCCGCAGCGGCTTGGTCGGGTCAGCCAGGTAGGTCGCGTAGTCCGCGGGCGAGATTCCGGTCGCAAACTTGTTGTTGTCATACGTCGGCAAGGAGACCATCGCCAAGATCTCGCCAGTCTGCGGATTCATCACGATCGTGACTCCCTGCGTCACCCCCGCGGCCTGCAGCCCCCACTGCAGCGTCTCGGACGCGATCCGCTGCAGGCGGGAATCCACGGTGAGCATCAGGTTCTTGCCCGGCACTGGGTCGCGCAGCCGCTCGAGCGCTTTCACCGCTCGGCCGGCCGCGTCGCGCTCCCACAGGTCACTGCCGTACGTCCCGCGCAGCTGCAGCTCGAACGCCGCCTCCACGCCGTCGCGACCGATCACGTCGTCGTGCAGATATCCCTCTGCCGCGAGCTTGTTCAGCTCGCTCTGCGAAACGGGCCCGGTGTACCCAGCCAGGTGGGCGAGAAGCGCGCCATCCACCTTCCCGGCCTCGTCAAGGTACTGGCGCGTGGGCTCGGCGCCGACCACGATCCCCGGCAAGGTGTCGTGCTCCTCACCGATCAACAATGCGGCATCCCGGCTGATATCCCGAGCGAGCGGCACTAGGTCATAGCGCGACCCGTTGAATGCCACCAGGCGTCGACGGAGCGCAGACTCCTCGGTCCCCGATAGGACTGCCACGCGTGCCAGAACTGCCCCCTCCGCGGACGCGTCCCTGGGAAGGTCGGCAGGGCGAGCGAAGAGGGTCCAGGACGGCGTATTGACGGCCACCGGCCGCCCCTCACGGTCGAAGATGAGGCCTCGAGGCGCCGGGATCGGCACCTCGATCGTGCGGGCCGCCTCAGCCCGGGCCGCATAGCGTTCCCCATCAATCACCTGCAGCTGGTAGAGGCGTCCGCCGAGCACGCCGAACAGGAGTGCTGCGACAACTGCTGCCGCCACAAACCGCGCCCGTGAAGGAGGCGAATTCGGCGTGCTCTCGAGATCGGCCATCAGGCGCTCACCAGGCCGCCTTCTCTTCCGCGGACGTGCGGGCTGCCAGGAACCGAGCGGGCACGATGGCGAGCGCTGCCAGTACGGCGTTGAGCAGGGCCGCCACCAGGATGCGCTGACCTGGAACACCTCCGGCCAGCGGCAGATCGACCATATGCAGGATGCCAAGGCTGATCACGTCCACTACGATCGACCCGATCGCCACCGCCGCGATCGGGTAGACCCACGTGAGTCGCCCGAAGAGGCGTTCCCCGCCCGCGACGGCGGCCGCCACCACCAGGAGGCCGAGCGGCACGCTGCCGAGTGGCTCGCGCGTGAGGAGATTGGCGGTCAGGCCGGCGACGAAGGCCCAGGCCACGCCGGGCCCGAATCCCCGCATCACGGTGACCAGCACAACGGCCACGAGGACGACATTGGGGTGGACGTCGCCGACCGCGATCACGGGAGAGGCTGCGGCGTGCAGGATCCCGATCAGGACTGCGAGAAGGAGTCCGGTGTAGCTGATCTGCGTTCCTCAACCGGCTTGGCGACGGCTGGCGGTGGTGGGCGGGCGGCGTCTTCGAGTATACCGAGCGGGCCACCGAAGACGGGCCACGATGTGCCTGTTTCACGTGAAACAATCGCTCTACATAACGTTGCGATAAGCCATCGATAAGGCCCCTGACTGGTAGAATAGGGGGGCCCATTTGAAACTCGCAGCGGAGTGCCCGTGATCAGGGTCACGGCCTGTACCAACCAGAAGGGCGGCGTTGGTAAAACGACGACCGTCGTGAACCTGGCGGCCTATCTGGCCCTCTCCGGAATCTCGACCCTGGTCGTCGATCTCGATCCGCAGGGAAACGCGACGAGTGGCCTGGGCGTGGACCGCAGGTCGCTCGATCGGTCGGTCTACGACGCACTCATCAACCAGGTCCCGATCGGCGAGCTCGTGCTCGGAACATCGGTTGCGGGTCTGGACCTGGTACCTGCCGCTCCGGCGCTCTCGGGCGCCGAGGTTGAGCTGGTCGGGCTCCCGGCACGCGAGCATCGGCTCTCGGCCAGCCTTGCGGGCCTGGATGGACGTTACGACCGGGTGTTCATCGATTGCCCACCGTCGCTCGGGCTGCTAACGGTGAACGCCCTGACAGCGGCGGACGGGGTCCTCATCCCGATCCAGACCGAGTACTACGCGCTCGAGGGATTGAGCCAGTTGGTGAATACGATCCGCATGGTCCGCGAGGGGCTAAACCCACGGCTGGAGATCGACGGGGTGCTCCTGACGATGTTCGACGGTCGGACGCGCCTGTCCGTGCAGGTCGCCGCAGAAGTGCGCCGTCACCTGGACGGCGCCGTCTACGAGACGGTGGTGCCACGCAACGTCCGCCTGTCAGAGGCACCCAGCCACGGCGTGCCGATCGCCCTCTACGACCCCTCGTCTCGAGGTGCTGAGGCATATGGACGCCTGGCGGCGGAGGTGACGGCGCGTGGCTAAGACATTTGGCCTTGGTCGTGGCCTGGACGCGCTGATTCCTCGCTCCGCTCCCAGCAATGAGACGTCCGAGATCCCGCTCGACCGGATCGCACGCAACCCCCATCAGCCTCGGCGCCGATTCGACGACGACGAGACGGCCGAGCTCGCCGCGTCCATCGCTCAGCACGGCGTGCTGCAGCCGATCGTCGTGCGCGCATCGGCCGATGGCGGATATGAGCTGATCGCGGGCGAGCGACGGCTGCGCGCCGCACGAATCGCCGGCCTCACGCATATCCCGGCCGTGGTGCGAGAGTCGGCAGGCGCAGAGTCGCTCGAGATTGCCCTCGTCGAAAACGTGCAACGGGAAGACTTGAATGCGATCGAGGAGGCAACCGCATATCGCGAGCTGATCGATCGCTTCAGCCTCTCCCACGAGGACGTCGCCCACAGGGTCGGGAAGAGCCGCGTCGCGGTGAGCAACTCCCTCCGGCTGCTCGACCTAGCCCCCGAGACGCGCGAGGCGATCGGCGACAGCCGCATCAGCGAGGGGCATGGACGCGCTCTCGCCGCGCTGACGGTGCCGGAGCTTCAGCGCGCCGCCCTCCAGGTCGTGCTCGACCGCCACCTGTCGGTGCGTCAGACCGAGGAGCTCGTCCGGCGCAAGCGCGATACCGGCGCCGCCCGGCCAAACCGACCGATCTCCGCCGACCTGGCCGATCTGGAGGCGCAGCTGCGAGGGCTCCTGGCCACCAGGGTCGGAATCGTCCGCACGCGCCGCGGCGGGCGCCTAGTCATCGACTTCTACTCCGACGAGGAGCTCGATCGCCTCTACGCGATCATCACGCGTGGCGCCGGCGGAGGTGCCGTATGAGCGCGCAGCCCGAGCGACGGCCTCGTCGCAGCAAGGCAGTGTCGGACTACACCGCCGCGAACATCCAGGTGCTTGAGGGGCTCACCGCCGTTCGGAAGCGCCCGAGCATGTACATCGGGTCAACCGACTCCCGCGGCCTGCACCAGCTCGTGTGGGAGGTGGTCGACAACAGCATCGACGAGGCGATGGCGAATGTCGCCACCCGGATCGACGTCACGATTCACCGCGACGGGCAGGTCGAGGTCGTCGATGACGGCCGCGGCATCCCGGTCGGCAAGCACGCATCGGGCAAGGATGCCCTTGAGGTGGTGCACACCGTCCTCCACGCCGGCGGCAAGTTCGGTGGCGGCGGCTACAAGGTCTCGGGCGGCCTGCACGGCGTGGGCGTCAGCGTCGTGAACGCCCTTTCGGTTGCGATGCGGGTGGAAGTGCTGCGCGATGGCAAGCGCTACATCCAGGAGTACAGCCGCGGCGACCGAAAGGGGCCGGTCCGACAGCAGGGTGGGGCCGCCGAGGCAAACCGCGGCCTGGTCACGGCGAAGACCCGGCAGCACGGCACGCGGACTCTTTTCCAGCCAGACCCCGAGATCTTCCAGGAGCTCGACTTCGAGTGGGACCTGATCGCGACCCGGCTGCGCGAGTCGGCGTACCTCAACAAGGGACTCTGGATCTGCCTGCGCGACGAGCGGATCGAGCGCGAGAAGAACTTCTATTTCGAAGGTGGCGTGACAAGCTTCGTGCGGCACCTGAATCGGCGCCGCGAGGTGCTGAACCAGCGCCCCATCCACGTCGAGCGTATGGTCGACACCACCAGCGTGGAGGTCGCACTCCAGTACAACGACGGCTTTGCCGAGACCGTGCTTGCCTTCGCCAACAACATCCACACCGTCGACGGTGGAACGCACGTCACCGGGTTCCGCGCTGCGCTCACCTCATCCCTCAACGACTGGGCGCGGAAGGCGGCGATCCTGTCGGAGAAGGACGCCAACCTGAGTGGTGACGACGTGCGTGAGGGCCTCACCGCGGTGATCAGCGTGAAGCTCACCGATCCGCAGTTCGAGGGCCAGACGAAGGCGAAGCTGGGGAATGCGGACGTCAAGGGCGCCGTCCAGGCAGCTGTCACCGATGGGATCATCCAGCACCTCGAGGAGAACCCGGCCGACGGCAGACGCATCATCGAGAAGTCGGTCACCGCGGCCCGCGCCCGCGAGGCGGCGCGCAAGGCTCGCGACCTGGTTATCCGCAAGGGGGCGCTCGACGGGATGGCGCTGCCCGGGAAGCTGGCCGACTGCCAGGAACGCGACCCGGCGCGGAGCGAGCTGTACATCGTCGAGGGCGACTCGGCAGGCGGCTCGGCCAAGCAGGGCCGCGATCGGCGGTCACAGGCGGTCCTGCCCCTTCGCGGGAAGCTGCTCAACGTCGAAAAGGCTCGCCTCGATCGCGTCCTCTCGAGCGAGAACATCAGGCCGCTGATCATCGCCCTCGGAGCCGGGATTGGAGACCAGTTCGACATCGCAAAGCTCCGCTACCACCGCATCTGCCTCCTCTCGGATGCGGACGTCGACGGCGCGCACATCAGCACCCTGTTGCTCACCTTCTTCTTCCGGCACATGCCTCAGGTCATCGAGCAGGGCTACCTGTACCTCTGCCAGCCGCCCCTGTATCGGGTCAGCACTGGCAAGGTGACCCGTTATGCGAAGGACGAGAAGTCCCGGGACCAGGCAGTCAAGGACCTTTCGCGTGAGGGGAAGACGAAGAACGTCAGCGTGCAGCGCTTCAAGGGGCTGGGTGAGATGAACCCCGAGCAGCTGTGGGAGACGACCATGAACCCCGACACGCGGACACTGCTGCAGATCTCCGTGCGAGATGCCGCGGACGCGGACGAGGTGTTCAGCACCCTGATGGGCGAACGCGTGGAGCCCCGGCGCGACTTCATTCGTGGCGAGGCCCGCAAGGTCCGCAACCTGGACTTCTAACGGGAGCCGATAGACGACCGATGCCCAGCCGACACGTTGCCGATATCCGCCAGGTCGAGGGAAAGACCGGCCGCAAGGTCGAGGAGTGGTGTGCGCTGCTCGAGGCGAATGGTGTTGGCGAGCGACGGGATGCCGTGAACTTCCTCCGCGACGGATACGCCATCAGCCACGCCGTGGCCCTGGCGATCGCCGACCACTGCCTCCGACGCTCCCGCACCGACGAGTTCGGCGTCGAGAGCTTCTGGGACGAGGAGGAGGACCGCTGGTGAGCGGCGAGAAGAGCGAGGCGACCACCATCGGCACCAGCCGGCTGATCGAGGCAGCGGACGGGCGTCGTTATGCCTTCGCCGACCACAACTGCTTCGCCTGCGGGGGGACGAACCCGATCGGCATGCACCTGGCGATCGAACTCGGCGAGGGAACGGCCAGCACGATGTGGCTGCCCGGCGAGAACTACGTCGGGTGGGAGGAGAAGGTGCACGGCGGCCTGCTGGCGACCCTCCTCGACGAGGTGATGGCCTGGGCACCGTCCAGCTTCGACTCATGGGCGGTGACGGCCGAGATCTCGGTTCGCTACCGGTCTCCCGCAAATCCCGGGGAACCGCTGACCGCGCGAGGATGGGTGACTGAGCGTCGCCGAAGGATCTACAAGGTCCGGGGCGAGGTCAGGGGCTCGGACGGCCGTGTCGTCGCCGAGGGACACGGCACGTTTCTGGGGGCAAGTCCGTCGCTCAAGGCCGAGCTCAAGGCCCGATATGGCATGCCGGCCGATGTGCCCGCTGCGGGCGCTCGCCGAGAATGACAACCACGACACACGCGACACGCACGCAGGAGTAGCGAGCAGGACCGATGGATTCAAACAGGATCGACGCCGTCCGCCGCGTCTCGATCGAGGACGAGATGCGCTCGGCCTACATCGACTACGCCATGAGCGTGATCGTCGCACGCGCGCTGCCGGACGTCCGCGACGGGCTGAAGCCGGTGCATCGGCGAATCCTGTACACGATGCACGAAATGGGGCTGCGCTCCACCGCTGCATTCCGCAAGTGCGCCGGCGTGGTCGGCGACGCCCTGGCCAAGTACCACCCCCACGGCGACGTGGCGCTGTACGACGCGCTGGTGCGCATGGCGCAGGACTTCAGCCTCCGCTACCCGCTCGTGGACGGCCAGGGCAACTTCGGGTCGATCGATGGCGACCCGGCGGCGGCCTACCGGTACACCGAGGCGCGCCTCACCGCCATCAGCGACGAGATGCTGGCGGACATCGAGAAGGAGACGGTCGACTTCGTCGACAACTACGACGGGCGCCTGCGCGAGCCGACCGTGCTGCCCGCCCGCCTCCCGAACCTGCTCATCAACGGGAGCTCGGGGATCGCGGTGGGGATGGCGACCAACATTCCTCCGCACAACCTGACGGAGATCTGCCGGGCGGTGATCGCGCTGATCGACAACCCGGAGATGACCGTCGACGACCTGTGCGAGATCGTCAGCGGCCCGGACTTCCCCACCGGCGGCACCATCTTCCGCGTCGAGGACCAGCGCAACTCGCTGACCGGCGAGAAGGAGCGGGTCGACGTCATCCGCCACATGTACGCGACCGGGCGAGGCCGCGTAGTGATCCGCGGCCAGGTCGCCTTCGAGGAGAACGAGCGCGGCCGGATATCGGTCGTGATCACCGAGCTGCCCTACCAGGTCAACAAGACCACGCTCATCGAGAAAATGGCCGAGCTGGTCGGCGGCAAGCGGATCACAGACGTGAGCGACATTCGCGACGAAAGCGACAGAACCGGCATGCGGATCGTGATTGAGATCAAGCGCGACGGCTCGCCGCACACCGTCATGCAGCAGCTCTTCAAGCACACGGCGCTCCAGACGAGCTTCAGCGCGAACATGCTCGCCCTGGTCGACGGTCAGCCGCAGACCCTCGGCCTCAAGCGGATGCTCGAGCACTACATCGCCTATCGGCGCGAGGTGATCCGGCGCCGAACGGAGTTCGATCTGGCCCGTGCCCAGGAACGGGCTCACATCCTGGAAGGCCTCAAGATCGCGCTCGACAACCTGGACGCGGTGATCAAGACGATCCGCGCCTCCGCCGACAGCGAGGCAGCCCGGGCAGCACTGGTCAAGCAGTTCAAGCTCAGCGAGGCGCAGGCCAACGCGATCCTGGAGATGCAGCTGCGCCGCCTCGCCGCGCTCGAGCGGAAGAAGATCGAAGACGAGTACGAGGCGGTGATCCGGCTCATCGCCGAGCTGGAAGATCTGCTCGCCAACCCGCGCAAGATCATGCAGGCGATCCGGGACGAGCTCGACGAGCTGATCCGCAAGTACGGCGACGACCGGAAGACGCGGATCCAGTCCGACGCCAACCGCGAGCTCACCGCCGAGGACCTGGTGGCGGCAGAGGACGTGGTCGTCACCCTCTCGCAACGCGGCTACATCAAGCGACAGCAGATCGGGACCTTCCGTTCGCAGCGGCGCGGCGGAAAGGGCAAGCTGGCCATGATCACGCGCGAGGAGGATGCGGTCCGTCACCTGCTGGTGGCGAACACGCACGACAACATCCTCTTCTTCACGAACCGTGGGCGGGTCTTCATCACCAAGGTGCACACCCTGCCTGAGGCGAGCCGCCAGGCCAAGGGGCTGCCAATCATCAACCTGCCCGGCGTCATGGTCGACTCGGGCGAGTACGTCAGCGCCATCATCACCCTCCCGCGCTTCGAGCCCGATAACTACATGGCCATGGCGACTCGCGGGGGAATGATCAAGAAGACCTCGCTGGCGGAGTACGCCAAGATCCGCAGCAATGGCCTGATCGCCATCAGCCTGGTCGAGGGCGACGAGCTGCGCTGGGTCGGCCTGACCGATGGCCACGACGACATCATCCTGGCCACCCGCAACGGGCAGGCCGCGCGCTTCCACGAGACGGAGGTCCGCCCGATGGGCCGCGACACGCGCGGCGTCACGGGGATCCGCCTCCGCAAGGACGACGAGGTGATCGGGATGGAGGTGGTGCGACCGACCTCCGAGCTGCTGGTGGTGACCGAGCAGGGCTACGGCAAGCGCACGGTCCTGGAGGAGTTCCCCGTCAAGCATCGGGCCACCGGTGGGGTAATCGCGAACTCGCTGAACGCCGAGACCGGCAAGGTTGCCGCCGTGCGGGTCGTCGGCCGGGACGACGAGGAGCTGATGGTGATCACCCAGGAGGGGACGATCCTGCGTACCGAGGTGAGCAGCGTCAATCGCTATCGGCGCGCCTCGCGCGGGGTCACCGTCATGAAGCCGGGCGAGGGAGATCGGATCGTGTCGATAGCGGTCTTCGTTGATGACCGGCCGCCGCTCGCGGAGGAAGACGCCGAAACCGAAGCCTGACCTGTGCCGCGGAGCGGCTAGAATCGGCGCAGGGAGACCCTCCGCAGGAGAGCCGATGTACGCCGACGAGTTCAGCATCTACACCGGCAACGCCAACAAGCCGCTGGCGAAGCAGATCTGCCGCTACCTGCGCACCCAGCTCGGCGAGGCAGAGGTCTTCAAGTTCGCGAACGACAACATCTTCGTGCGTGTGATGGAGAACGTGCGCGAGCAGGATGTCTTTCTGGTCCAGCCGACCTGCCGGCCGGTGAACGACTCGATCATGGAGCTGCTGATCATGATCGACGCCTTCAAGCGCGCCAGCGCTGGCCGGATCACCGCAGTGATGCCCTTCTACTCCTACGGTCGCTCCGACAAGAAGGACCAGCCGCGGGTCCCGATCACCGCACGCCTGATCGCCGACATGCTCACCGTCGCCGGTGCCGATCGGGTCCTCACCATGGACCTGCACCAGGGGCAGATCCAGGGCTTCTTCAGCATCCCGGTCGACGAGCTGACGGCGATCAACATCCTGTCGCGCTACATCAAGACCAAGGAGCTGCAGGATATCGTCGTCGTCAGCGAGCTCGGCTTCGCCAAGAAGGCGCGCAACTTCGCCGAGATCCTGCACGCGCCGCTCGCGATCGTCGAGAAGCGGCGGGTCGGCAACCAGGACAGGACCGAGCTGCTGAACATCATCGGCGACGTGGCGGGCAGGACCGCGGTCATCATCGACGACGAGATCGACACCGCCGGCTCGCTGCTCGAGGCGGTCGCCGCCCTGGTCGCCGAGGGGGCGACGGCGGTCTACTCGTGCGCGACGCATGGCGTCTTCTCCCACGATGCGCTTGAGCGGATCGAGGCGAGCCCGCTCACGGAGGTGATCGTCACCGACACGATCCCGCTCCCGCCCGACGTTACCCACGAGCGGGTCACGGTCCTTTCGATCGCGCCGCTCTTCGGAGAGGCGATCAGGCGGATCCATCGCGGCGAGAGCGTCGGCGCGCTCTTCTCGTCCGAGGTCCAGCTGGTCGAGGAGATGACCTTCTGGGGCAGCCATTCGGAGGACGAAGAGGAGCCGGCCGAGGTCGCAGCCAAGGGGTAGCGCATGCCGCCGGGCCAGGCACGGCTCGGGGGCCGTCGTGCTCATCGGGCTATACTCGCGCTCCCGATGCTGAAGTTCCTCTCCAAGCTGACGGACTCGAATGAACGCGAGGTCCGTCGCTTCGAACCCTCCGTGGCGCTCATCAACGACCTCGAGCCGGAGTACACCGCGCTCACCGATGCCGAGCTGCGCGCCAAGACCGACCAGTTTCGCGCGCGCCTGCGCGACTCGCTCGGCGACCTGCTGGTTCCGATCGAGCAGCGGGCGCTGACTCCCGAGGAGGCGGCCGAATCCGAGCTGGTGGTTTCCGACCCGACCCGCATCAGCGAGGAGCGCAAGGAGCAGCACAAGCGCGAGCGGAAGGAGATCGACGCCGCCCTGGACGAGATCCTGCCCGAGGCCTTCGCCGCCGTTCGAGAGGCAATGCGACGTGCCCTGGCCAAGCGCCACTACGACGTTCAGCTGATTGGGGGAGGCGTCCTCCACGCCGGCGCCATCGCAGAGATGAAGACCGGCGAGGGGAAGACATTCGTGGCCCCACTGGCGGCCTATCTCAACGGGCTGACCGGGCGCGGCGTGCACGTGGTCACCGTCAACGACTACCTCGCCAAGCGCGACGCCCAATGGATCGGGCAGGTCTTCTGGCAGCTGGGAATGAGCGTCGGCTCGATCCAGCACGAGGCCGCCTACCTGGTCGACCCCGACTTCCCCCAGACCGATGAGCACTTGCGCAGCCTGCGACCGGTGCCCCGGGCCGAGGCCTATGCGGCGGACGTGACCTACGGGACCAACAACGAGTTCGGCTTCGACTACCTGCGCGACAACCTGGTGATCGACCTGGGCCAGCGGGTCCAGCGCGGGCACTTCTTCGCGATCGTGGACGAGGTCGACAACATCCTGATCGACGAGGCGCGGACACCGCTGATCATCTCGGGCGCCGCCGAGGAATCGGCCGACAAGTACGTCCAGTTCGCCCGGCTGGTGCCACGGCTGCGCGGCGAGGAGGACTACATCGTCGACGAGAAGTTCCGCCAGGTGGCGATCACCGAGGCCGGGACCGACAAGATGGAACGCTGGCTCGGGGTCGAGAACCTCTTCGACGACGACTTCTCGATGGCAAGGCATCTCGAGCAGGCGCTGAAGGCCGAGGCACTGTACAAGCGAGACCGCGACTACGTGGTCAAGGACGACGAGGTGGTGATCGTCGACGAATTCACCGGACGCCTGATGCCCGGGCGACGCTGGAGCGAGGGGCTGCACCAGGCGGTGGAAGCCAAGGAGGGGGTCAAGATCCAAAACGAATCCCGCACCCTGGCGACGATCACCTTCCAGAACTACTTCCGGATGTACGACAAGCTGGCCGGCATGACGGGCACCGCCGAGACCGAGGCCGAGGAGTTCCACAAGATCTACGACCTCGAAGTGATCGCGGTTCCAACCAACAGGCCGATGATCCGGGACGACTTCGCCGACCTGGTCTTCGCCAGCCAGAAGGGCAAGTGGCAGTCGGTGGTCGACGAGATCGTGGAGGAGCACGAGCGCGGCCGGCCGGTCCTGGTCGGCACCATCAGCGTCGAGGTGAGCGAGATGCTCGGCGAGATGCTGAAGCGACGCGGCATCAAGCACAGCGTGCTGAACGCCAAGTTTCACGAGCGCGAGGCCGAGATCGTGGCCCAGGCCGGGAGGAGCGACAGCGTCACGATCGCCACCAACATGGCCGGCCGCGGCACCGACATCCTGCTCGGCGGCAACCCCGAGATGCTGGCCGCGGAGCTGCTGCACAAGAAGGGCACCACCGTCATCGACGCCTCCCCTGATGAGTACGCGGCCGCCCTCGCCGAGGCGGATCGCCTGTGCGCCCAGGACCGAGAGAAGGTGATCGCGGCGGGCGGGCTGCACATCGTCGGCACCGAGCGCCACGAGGCGCGACGGATCGACAACCAGCTGCGCGGGCGCGCCGGGCGCCAGGGAGACCCCGGCAGCACCCGCTTCTACCTCTCCCTCGAGGACGACCTGATGCGGCG
The DNA here is from genome assembly GCA_039932375.1 of Chloroflexota bacterium. Lineage (GTDB taxonomy): Bacteria > Chloroflexota > Limnocylindria > QHBO01 > QHBO01 > CF-167. The sequence continues at coordinate 35,166 of JBDTQD010000008.1, forward strand.
CTTCGCGAGCGATCGGGTCCAGTCGATCATGCGCACCCTCGGCTTCAACGACGACACAGCCCTCGAATCGCGGATGGTGAGCCGAACCATCGAAGGGGCGCAGACCCGCGTCGAGGGCTTCAACTTCGACACGCGCAAGCACGTCGTCGAGTACGACGACGTGATCAACCGCCAGCGCGAGACGATCTACCACGAGCGCGAGCGGATCCTTCGCTCCGATGACCTGGCATCGACCGTGCTGGCGATGCTGGACGAGGAGGTCCGCTCAGTCGTCGCCGAGCACACGGCCGGGGAGTTCCCCGCCGAATGGAACCGTGACGGTCTCAAGACCCGCCTGCTGGCGATCGTGCCGACCCTCGATCAGCGCGAGCTGGCCGCGATCGATGACCTGGTCGACCCTGACCAGATGGCCGAGCTGGTCACCCGGCTGGTCGAGGACGCCTACGCGCAGAAGCGCGGGGAGGCGGGCGACGACGGGATGCTGGTGCTGGAGCGGCTGGTCCTGCTGCGGGTCATCGACTCGCTCTGGGTCGACCACCTGACCGAGGTCGACGACATGCGACGTGGCATCGGGCTGCGTGCCTACAGCCAGCGCGACCCGCTCAACGAGTTCAAGGTCGAGGCGTATCGCATGTTCGACGAGCTCAAGGCGACCATCCGCCACGACATCACGCACACCATCTTCCGGGTGACGGTCACCCGGGAGCCGGCACAGCGCCAGGCGCAACCAATGCTCGAAAGCCGGCCCGATGTCACCGGCGCCGCCGCTTCGGCGACGGCGATGGAGGTCACGTCGAGCGGGAACGGCTCGGGGCCGGGCGCTCAGCCGCGCAAGGCGGGGCCCAAGATCGGGCGCAACGACCCCTGCTGGTGCGGATCGGGGAAGAAGTTCAAGCGCTGCCACGGCGCGTGAGGTATTTCCCCATCCTTGGGGGTTGGCGAACAGCCGCATACCGGGTACGATGTCCGCGCACGATCCACGAGGCGCGGTGACCTCGCTGGCTTGCGAAAATGGAGTGCTACGTGAAGCAGCTGACCACCCCTGGTCGAGGCCCCGACACTCTCACCTCCACCCCTCCAACGACCCCTCTCCCGCTGGTCACCCGCTTCCGAGACCCCGCCCTCCCCTACGAAGACCTGATCATCTGCGAGCGCGACTGCATGCGATGCAGCTACGCGATGACGCTCGACTGCGATGGCAACTGCGGGTCATGTCCACGGAAGACCTATTGCCCGTGCGTCAACCCGGCGAAGGTCCGAAGCAAGAGCGTGCGGTTGAGCGAGATGGAGCTCCCGATGGTGGCGGCCGTTGGACGCAATTAAGGACGAGGCGCTCCGGCTGGCTCGCCTGGTGGCCGACACGGCGGTGCGACTTTGACCTGCCCGCCAAGGAACTTGAGCTCGCAGAGCTGACCTCGCGCTCCTCCGATCCCGGTCTCTGGGACGATCCCGCTGCCGCGCAGGCCCTCCTGCGCCGAGCCGATGAGCTGCGCGAGGAGATCGGCGCCTGGCAGGAGCTTGGGGCACGTGCACGAGCCCTGGCCGACATGGCCGAGCTCGCCGCCTCGGAGCCCGATAGTGGCGAAGCGCTCGCGGCGGACCTCCACAAAGAGCTCGGCACCCTCACCGCCGATTGGAACCGGATGGAGAGCCGCCTTCTCCTCTCCGAGCCATACGATGAGCGCCCCGCGATCGTATCGGTGCATGCCGGAGCGGGCGGAACGGAGAGCCAGGACTGGGCGGAGATGCTGCTGCGCATGTACCTGCGCTGGGCCGAGCGCAGTAAGTACCGGACCGAGATCCTGGACCAGACCGAGGGAGAGGAGGCCGGGCTCAAGAGCGTCACCGCGGCGATCGACGGTCGCTGGGCGTACGGTCGGCTGAAGAGCGAACGGGGAGTCCATCGCCTCGTGCGGATCAGCCCCTTCGACTCACAGAACCGGCGCCACACCAGCTTCGCGCTGGTGGAGGTGATGCCGGAGGTCCCCGAGGATGCCGCGGTGGAGATCGACGAACGCGACCTGCGGGTGGACACGTATCGGGCCAGCGGCGCCGGCGGTCAGCACGTCAACAAGACCGACTCCGCGGTGCGGATCACCCACCTGCCGACCGGCATCGTGGTCACTTGCCAGAACGAGCGGAGCCAGACTCAGAACCGCGAACGCGCGATGACGGTCCTGCGCGCCAAGCTGGCAGAGCGGGCGGAGGAGGAGCGCGAGGCCGAGATGGCCCGCCTCCGCGGCCAGCACGTCGAGGCGGGATGGGGGAACCAGATCCGCAGCTACGTGCTGCAGCCGTACACCATGGTCAAGGACCTGCGCACCGGCGTCGAGACGTCGAACCCGGGCGCCGTTCTGGACGGGGACCTGGACGCGTTCATCGAGGGGTACCTGCGTTCGCGCATCGGTGAGGTCGCCGCCACATGACGAATACGCTGCAGCGACCCTTCGTGGCTCGCCCGGCGCTGATCGAGCCGGTGATCAGCATGGTCGATGTCGGCATGACCTATCCGAACGGCAAGGTCGCGCTCGCCGACGTGAACGTGAGCATCCCGGAAGGCGACTTCGTCTTCCTGGTAGGTCCGTCTGGGGCCGGCAAGAGCACGTTCATCCGGCTCCTCATCCGTGAGCAGCTGCCGACGACCGGCCGGGTGGTGGTGGCAGGGCGCGACCTGGCCACCATGCGACGCAGCCAGGTGCCCGCCTTGCGACGGCGCATCGGGATCGTCTTCCAGGACTTCCGGCTGCTGCCGTCGAAGACGGTCTACGAGAACGTGGCATTCGCCCTCGAGGTGACGGGGGCGACCAGCGCCGAGATCCGCCAGCGGGTGCCGCGCCTGTTGAACCTGGTGGGGCTCCACGAGCACGATGACCACCTGCCTGCGCAGCTCTCCGGCGGCGAGCAGCAGCGGACCGCGATTGCCCGCGCCCTGGTCCACGACCCGAAGATGCTGATCGCGGACGAGCCGACCGGGAACCTCGACCCTGTCACCAGCTGGGACCTGATCCAGCTCCTGATCCAGATCAACTCGATGGGCACCACCGTGCTGATGGCTACACACAACCAGGAGATCGTCAATGCCATGCGACGCCGAGTCCTGGCGCTCGAGCACGGCACCCTGGTTCGCGACGAGTCCGGCGCCGCGTACGAGCACGAGTACTAGCCGATGCGCCTGTTTCGCTTCGTGGCCTTCGCGGTGGTCCGCGCCTGGCAGGGATTCTGGCGCAACGCGATGATGAGCCTGGCTGCCACCGCCACGGTCGTCCTGATGCTCGTCCTCCTCTCCGGCCTGTTCATCGTGATCGGCGGGCTGAACAGCGGTCTCGCCTTCATCGAGAAGAAGGTCGGGGTCACGGCACGCCTGGTCGACAACCTTCCGCAGGCGCAGCTCGATACGCTGCTGGCCGACATTCGGCAGCTGCCGGGCGTTGCGAAGGTCGACTACGTCAGCCCGGCGATGGCGATGGACCGGCTGCGGCAGGCATATCGCGACCAGGGGATGACCCTCGATCTCGGCGGAGGCGGAGATATCACGCTATACGCGAGCGTGGAGATCAAGTTGACTGACGCCAATCGCGCCAGCAGCGTGGCCGAGGCCCTTCGGGGACGGCCCGAGGTCGACATCATCACGACCCGCCAGGTCGATTACGACAAGCTGCTGGGGATCATCGGCGTGATCCGGACCGCGGGGATCGCGGCGCTGGCGTTGGTCGGCCTGACCGTGCTGTTCATGATCGTGAACATGATCCGGATCGCGGTCTACAGCCGCTCAAACGAGATCGAGATCATGCGCCTGGTGGGCGCCAGCGACTCCTTCATCCGCTGGCCATTCATCCTGGAAGGGATCCTGTGCGGATTCATCGGGGCCGCCGTAACCATCATCCTGGTGGCAGTCGCCTGGGAGCCAATCCAGCCGATCATGGTGCGGGTTTTCCAGATGCCCACCGCGGTGAGCGCGGACTTCCTGGCCTTCCTGTCGGCGGTGATCCTGGGAGTCGGACTGGGGCTGGGGGCGATCGGCAGCTGGATCAGCGTGCGCGCCAACCTCGCATCTGCTGCGTGACCTCGTCGACTGCGGTAAGCGAAACGTAATGGCGGCGTAACCGGGCACCCGCGGACCCAGTGCTAGACTCCGGCGCCGATGACCGACCAGACCCCCGACCAGACCCTCGCCCCGGCCCCGCTGCCCGAGCGCCCCCCAGCGCGCGGCGGGTCGCCGATTCCGTGGGTCATCTCGCTGGTACTGGCCAGCATGCTCGGAGCAATCCTCTTCGCCGGCGGGTACCTCGCCGGTGGCGCGGCCAACGAGCAGGGGACCTGCTCCGCGCCGAGCCATGCATTCGCTGCATTGTGCGAGGCATACACCGACCTCAAGAAGCAGTACGTCGACAAGCTTGACGACATGCAGCTGGCCGATGGCGCAATCCGCGGGCTCTTCGAATACGGCGTCAAGGATCCTTTCAGCGGCTACATGACGCCCGACGAGTACCAGCGGGCCAAGGAATCGCTGTCGGGGCAGTTCAGCGGCATCGGGGCGTCGATGGCGATCAAGAACCTGGCCAAGCCCGACGATGTGACGGCCTGCACCACGCTCTCGGAGACCTGTGCCCTGGTTGTGGTCGCGCCGTTGCCCGACTCCCCTGCCGAGGTGGCGGGCCTGAAGGCGGGAGATATCGTGCTTGCCATCGACGGGGTGACGGTCAACGGAGCCGCGCTGTCGGACGAGGTCGGCAAGGTGCGTGGCGATGCAGGGACGAAGGTGACGCTCACGCTGCGCCGCGCCGATCAGACGTTCGACCTGGCGATCACGCGAGCCAAGATCACCACCAACGAAGTGACGAGCAAGATGCTCGACGGCAAGATCGGCTACATCGCGCTGCACGGATTCAGCCAAGGGAGCGGGGACGAGTTCCACGCGGCGCTGAAAACGCTGCTGAACGACGGCGCGGTCTCGATCGTCTTCGACCTGCGCGGCAACGGCGGTGGCTACATCGACGCGGCACAGCGGATCGCATCGGAGTTCATCGGCTCCGGGCTTATCTTCAGCCAGGAGTCCTCGGGTGGCAACCTGCGGCGCTGGGAGTCGACCGGGGATGGGATCGCCACCGACCCCAAACTGAAGGTCGTCGTCCTAGTCAACGGGGGAAGCGCATCGGCCTCTGAGATCGTCGCTGCAGCGCTCAAGGAGCGGCACCGCGCCGCGATCATCGGGCAGCACAGCTACGGCAAGAACACGGTCCAGGTCTGGACGGACCTCCAGAACCAGGGCGGGGTCAGGATCACCATCTCGCGCTGGTTCACGCCCGACCACAACTCTGTCCATCCAGACGGCGTGCAGCCGGACATCGCGGTTGTGATCCCGGACGGCACGCCACCCGACAGGGACCTCGTGCTGGAGCGCGCGATCAAGGAGCTGACGGCGCCAGTGGCGGCCATTTCGTGGCTCGACGCGGCGGCCTGATCTGCGGCATTGCGCGCCGGCCTGACGGCTGCTAGCATCGCGCCCAACGAAAGGAGGTGGTGTGCAGTGAGTAGTTCCTGTCACGCCACCACCGAGGCGGTGCGCTAGCACCCCTTCGCGTGGTAGCGACGAGAGAGCCGGCCGATACGGTCGGCTCTTTCATTTCTCCCAGCCACTCCCCGGTAGGATCAAACGACACCTGAGCCGATGCCCGACAAGACCGTTGCCGTCAACCGGCGCGCCCGCCACGAGTACGCGCTCGAGGAGACCCTCGAGGCGGGCATCGTGCTAACCGGGACCGAGATCAAGTCGATCCGCGCCGGGCGGGTCAACCTGGCCGAGGCCTACGCGCGGATCGAGCGCGGCGAGGCGTGGCTCATCGGCGCGCACATCGCCCCGTACGAGCAGGGGAATCGCAACAACCACGAGCCGACGCGGACGCGGAAGCTGCTCCTCCATCGCGACCAGATCGCCGAGCTGATCGGCCGGACCCAGGCGAAGGGCTTCACCCTCGTGCCGCTGAAGCTCTACATCCGCAACGGGATGGCCAAACTGGAGCTCGGGGTGGGGCGCGGGAAGAAGATGCACGACAAGCGTCGCGCGATCGCCGAGCGCGACATGCGCCGCGACCTGGCGCGCACGACGAAGGAGCGCATCAAGCTCTAGGGCTTATTGACACGAGTCATATATTGACACTATGCCTCGTATCCCCAATAGCAGGGCACGCGAATACCGCAGCGAGCTGCGTGCCCAGCAGGCGGACGAGACCCGTTCGCGGATCCTGGATGCCACAGGGCGGGTGATGGCCCGCGGCATCCTGAAGCTATCGATCCCCGCCGTGGCACGTGAGGCGGGCGTTTCAGTGCCCACCGTCTACCGGCACTTCGGCACCAAGGAAGAACTGGTCGCCGCCATCTATCCGCACGCGATGGCGCGCGCGGGTATCCGGGACTTTCGCTTCCCGCGCACTGTTGATGAGATCCGCGAAGGCGTACGCGCGTACCTCGGCCAGCTCGACTCGCTCGACGACCTCGATCGGGCGGCCATGGCCAGCCCGGCATCGGCGGAGCCGCGGCAGCTCAGCATGCCGCGTCGGATCGCGGTGTGGCACCAATTGGTGGACTCGATAGAACCCAGGCTGGCCCCAGCCGATCGGGATCGGCTCGTTCGCCTGCTGGCGGTCCTTCTGACCTCCTCGTCGATGCGGATGTGGCGCGATCACCTTGGTGCGTCGGTGGACCAGACGGCCGATGACGTGGATTGGGTGGTGCGCGCCGCGGTCGCCGCCGCCCGCAGGAGGAAGGGACGATGAGCGACGCCATTCGGAAGCTCGAGGACGTGCGGATGACCGATGTCGCCGAGGTGGGTGGCAAGGCGGCCGGGCTGGGCGAGCTGCTGGCCGCGGGGGCGCGGGTGCCGGATGGCGTAGTGCTGACCGTTGGCGGCGCTCATCTGCCGGCCGACGAGCGGGGGTCGCTGCTGGGCACTCAGATCGCCGGGCTCGGCGACGGTCCGTTCGCGGTCCGATCCAGCGCGGTGGGGGAGGACAGCGCCGAGCGCTCGTACGCGGGCATGTACGAATCGGTGCTCAATGTCTCAGCCGCCGACCTTGGAGAGGCGATGGAGGAGACTCTTGCCAGCCGCCGCGGCACGCGTGTGGCCGGCTACGAGGTGTCAGGCGGCGGGGCCAACGGTGAGATCGCCGTGATCGTGCAGCGCATGATCTCGGCCGTGGCGGCCGGCGTGGCGCTCACGGCGGATCCGATCACGGGCGACCGCCAGACGTGCGTCGTGACCGCGGTGCGCGGGATCGCGGACAGGCTGGTTTCCGGCGCGGCGCTCGGTGATGAGTGGGCTGTCGTAAACGGCACCGCCACCGCCCGCCGCCAGCCAGAGCATGCAATCAGCGGCCCGCAGGCGGAGGAAGTGGCCACCGAGGCGCGGCGCATCGCCGATCTGCGCGGGGCGCCGCAGGACATCGAATGGGCGGTCGACGCCGAAGGCACGCTCTGGATCCTCCAGGCCAGGCCGATGACAGCCTTGCCGCCTGAGGTGTCCTGGGACGCCCCCGCTGGCGGCCCGTACACCCGCCAGCTGCGGTTCGGCGAGTGGATCTCCGGGCCGGTCACCCCCCTGTTCGAGTCGTGGCTGCTGACCGCCATGGAAGAGCGCATGCACGCCGAGTTCCTGCGAATGATCGGGCAGCGCATTGCGCGCCCTTACCACGTGGTCGTCAACGGCTGGTACTTCTACTCGATCGCGTGGGCCAGTCCGGCAGCCATGGGTCGCAACCTGCCACGTATCCTGTGGCACCTGGTCCGATCGCCACGCTACGTTGCCGGTGTGCTGCCCGCCACGGTTCGGTACAGCTTCCCCCTCAGCGAACGAATGTGGCGCCAGGACATTCAACCCAGATATCGCGCCGCGGTCACGGCGGCCGAAGCCCGCGCTGATTCGCTGCCCGTCGCCAAGCTGCCGGCGCTGATCGACGAGCTGGCCGATCTGGCTGGCGAGTACTTCACCTGGATCGCCGCCCTTGGCGGGGCGGCCTACAAGATGGAGGTCAACCTCGCCGGGTTCTACCGTCGCCACCTGGCCTCCTCCCTGGGAGGCAGTCACCTCCAGCTACTTACCGGCTTCGAGGCCCCAACCGGTCCAGCCGAACATGCGGTGGCCACTCTGGACTGGCGGCAGGCCCCCTCGGACCGTGTCGGGACGGGGGTGGCGCCGGCCACCGACCACGCGCGCCTGGTCGCGACAAGGCACGCGGCGGAAACAGCTGCCTTCGAGGCACTGTCGTCCTCACCACGCCGCCTCGCAGCATTTCGCCGCCTGCTTGCCGATGCGCAGCACCTTGTTCCGGTGCGCGAGGAACAGGCCGCAGAGCTGACCCTTCCCTGGCCAGTGATGCGGCGTGCCGTGCTGCGGATCGGCGAGGAGCTCGCTGGCAATGGCGCGCTCGGAGAGCCGGACGATGTCTTCTTCCTTACCCGTGACGAGGCTCTGGCCGCACTGCGGAGGGATGGGCCGGTCCCGGCAATCGATGTGGCAGCCCGCAGGGCGACATGGGAAGCGCAGGCCAGGCTCATGCCGCCCCAGGTCATCGGGCGACTGAGTCCGGTGCTGAAGAGGATGTGGGATGCCTTCCCCCGAACCCTCGGGGCCGTCCCCTCGGACACTGCGCTGGTGACGGGCGTGCCGGCATCACCCGGCCGGGCCACGGGTCCGGTTCGGGTGGTCAGCGGCCCGGAGGAGTTCGATGCACTGCAACCCGGCGAGATCCTCGTGGCCCCGCTCACGGCGCCGGCGTGGACGCCGCTCTTCACACGTGCGGCCGCAGTCGTGACCGACGTCGGGAGTGCGGCGGCGCACGCCTCGATCATCGCTCGGGAGTACGGCATCCCGGCCGTCGTTGGCTGCGGCGACGCCACCGCCCGCCTGACGACGGGCATGCGCGTGACCGTCGACGGCAATACGGGGAACGTCGAGCCAGCCTAGGCCCCGTGCTACCATGGGAGCTCGTTCGGTCCGTGGGGATGTCAGGTTTCGACAGGGCTCAGGGACCGGGAACTGCAGGTCGAGGTCGCCCGCATGGCCTCGTAAAACCGCGGGCAAAGCCAGTAACTGGCAAGAATAGTTACGCTCTCGCCGCCTAAATAGCGACGAGCGCCGACACGGCCTCCTCTCACCGGGCCGTGAAGGCGTCATAAGGTGAGATGCGGCGCGGCCGACTCCGGTGAGCAGCGTCAAAGGGCCGAAAGGTCAGCCGGATAGCGAACGGAGCACCCCGCCGGTCGGGGGCCCGCAGGCGAATCTCTTAAGTAGGCCGGAAATATCTGTAGTACGTTCCCGGCGACTCGGTTCTGGACGGGGAGTTCGATTCTCCCCCATCTCCACCAGCACTCATCGAAACGGCGGCGTCACACGGAGGCATGGCCGACATGAACTTCGCCACGCTCAGCTCGAACGAGAAGATGGGGTCGTATGCCTCGGCCGTCGTCTTCGTGACGGCGACCGTCAGCCTCATCAACGATTGGGGTTTTCTCCTCCTCCTGCCGCTCCTGGCTTCGGTTGGCATGCTCCTGGTCTTCTTCTGGCCGGCGATCATGGCGGGCATCCAGTTGCCCGGGTCCAAGGGGACCTTGCTGCTGGTGAGCGGCGGGGTGGCCGCCGTCTTCTGGGCCATCTCGGCGATCAGATGGCTCGACTGGATCCTGGCGCATCTCGTGTCGTTCGACACGCTCCAGTTCCTGGTCGGCCTCATCGCAGCACTGGCTATGGGCTGGATCGGCTGGCAGGCGTTCCAGGCCGAGGGCGGGACCTTCAAGCTCGGGGTCGCCGGCAGCGGACCGGCGAGCGCGTCAGTTCCTGGGCCGCCTGCCGCTCCCCCTCCGCCGGCCGCGCCTCCGCCCAACCCACCGCCGACCTATGGCGACACCGGCTCGCGCGACGAGCCTCAGGGCTGACCAGAAGCGCGTTTTGCGGGTCCCGGAATCGGCGCCCCAATACCTATGAAGCAGCTCATCCCTGTGCTAAGGTGCCAGCCAAGCGGCACGCCCATGGCGCACCACGCATCGTCGCCGCGCTGACATTTGGAGGCGTTGATTCACATGGACTTGTCCAAGCTCAGCTCGAACGAGAAGCTGGCAGCCATCGGCGCAGTCGCGGCGATCGTCGGGGCGTTCCTCAGCTTCGGCGGGGGTGGGTCCTTCGGCGTGCTGACTGGCATCGCGATGCTCATCGTGATCTTCCTGCCGCAGTTCTCGCCGAACACCAAGCTCCCTGGCTCGAAGGGAAGCCTGATGCTGATCGTCGGCGGCGTGGCCGGGATCGGTGCCCTGCTGGCCCTGCTGGCGTGGCTCCCGTACCTGGGGCTGTTCGGTGGCGTCTTCATCGGCCTCCTGGTCAGCATCGTGGGCGGCCTGCTGATGGGCTGGGCCAGCTGGCGGGAATTCCAGTCTGAGGGCGGCAAGTTCAACGTCGGGATGGCGAGCAGCGCTCCCCCCGCTCCTCCGGCTCCGCCGGCCCCCACCTACTCGCCTCCGCCTCCGATGGCACCGCCCGTGGCGCCCATGCAGGAGCCGATGTCACCGCCGATGTCGGAGCCGATGGCCGGCGACACCAGCCGCGACGACGAGCCGCAGTCCTAGCCTCTGGCCGCTAACTCGTTCACGCGGGCCAGTAGCAGCTCTACGGGGTCGATTCGGTCGGTCGCAGGTGACCTGGCGGCGGCCAGGCGCCCCGCCACGGCATCGCCCGCGAGCCCGTCGTCGATCGCATCCAGCGCCTCGCTGAGGAGCGCCACCCTGCCCTGGTCAGGTTCGGCGCCGATTAGGTGACGCACCAGGACGGATAAGTCGAACTGCGTTGCCTCGAGATCCGGCGGCGCTTCGTCGAATGCCTCGGCGAAGTGGGCGATTGCCAGGGCGAGGAGCATGTCCGTGTCGGCCGGTCCATCGAGCAGCCGGTCCTGGGCACCGAGGACGATCCGGCCGGCTCCACCCCGGAAGCCGAAGCCGATCCAGGGCCCCTCGGGCTCGAGTCGCCCGATGGCGCGAGCCCCCTCGAGGGGCGCTGGCAGTTGCACGGCCCGCGCGCTCGGCTATTCGACCTTCGTGGCGGGGAGGATCACGATCCGACGGTTCGGCTCGACCCCGACGCTCTGCGTGCGGACCTGCGGGTTCTCGACCAGGGCCATGTGCACGATCCGCCGCTCGATCGCCGGCATCGGCTCGAGCTGGATGATCTTGCCGGTCTGCAGGACGCGCTTCGCCGCTCGATCCGCGACGTCGCGAAGCTGCTCCTCGCGGCGGCCGCGGTAGTTCTCAACGTCCACCGCGATGCGGTGGTACTCGCCTTCCTTCTTGGCCACGATGAGGTTGACGAGGTGCTGCAGGCTGGCGAGCTTCTCGCCGCGACGCCCGATCAGGACGCCGAGGTCTGAGCCCCGCACGTTGAGACGGGCCGTTTCCCCGCCGGTGGCGATCTCGACCGTGCCGGGCACCTCCATCAGGCGGAGCAGCTCCTCCAGGACGCCCTTCGCCTCCTGAAGCGTGCCGCGCTCCTTCTCGGTGAGCTCGTCGAGCGGCTTGCCGGGAATGAAGGGAGCGGGCTCGCGCGGCGGCCGATCCTCGCGCGGCGGCCGAGCTGGCCGGTCACGGAATGGACGATCGCCACGGCCGCCGCGGGCATCGCGGTCCGAACGGCCGCGGCCACCTCGAGGTCGGCCCCCGCCCTCGTAGCGCGGGGCGACGTCGGAGCGCCCCAGCTCCGCGACCTGCTCGCTGATCGGCTGCTCCGTGGCCTCTGGCTCGGGCTCACGCGCAGGCGCGGGCGCACGCGCAGGCGCACGTCGCGGCTCACGCGCTGGGGGCGGAGGCTCCATCGGTGGAGCGGGTGTGTCGCGGACCGTATCGGCAGCCGCCACCGCCGACTTGGGTGCGGCCAGGATGCGAGCCTCCTCGCCGCCGACCCCCAGGATGCCGCGGCTCCCCTGGGAAAGGATCTCGATGTCGAGGTCGGTGAGCTCCGCGCTGAAGTCCTTCATTGCGGTGCGGATCGCCTCCTCGACGTTCTTGCCGGTGAACTCTCGGAATGTCATCGCTTTCTGCCTCGACGTTTCTTGTTGGAGCGATTCGATGGACGGCTCGTGCCGCCGGGCGAACCCGCAGGTCGCGGGTTCGATGGCTGGGAGGAACCCTTCGCCTGCCCCTCGGCGGGCAGCGACGCATCAAGGCGCTTCCTCGGGCCCGACAGGTCATCCTCTGGGCGCGGTGCAAAGCCCGGCTGCCATCCGAACAGTGGGAAGAGGTTGCCCCAGCCCATGATCCTGAACTGCTGCGCGATCAGGTAGGAGGTGTAGATGACCCAGTACAGGATCAGGCCGCTGGGGAAGAGGCCGCCCCACCAGATGGTGAGGAGCGGGAAGAGGTAGGTCATGGTGTTGGTGGTCGACGAGGTCGGGTCGTCGGGGTTCGGCTTGGGACTGGTCATCCGCACCTGGACAAACTGCAGGAGCGCGGCGAGCACCGCCAGCCCCGAGAGCGCGAAACCCAGCCCCGGCAGGATCACGGCAAAGGTGTGGTCGATCTGTGCCAGGTTGAGGTGCTGGCCGCTGATCGGGTTGATGAGCCAGCTCGAGACGGTGTTGATCGGATGGGCGAGCTTGAGCGGGTCGATCAGTTGACAGTTGAGAGGCAGGAAGTGGGTGAAGTTGGAGACCTCCAGCTGCGGGAGGTTGCAGGCCGCTCCGCTCCCGACCACCGGCGCGGCGTACTGGATCTGGGTCACCGCGCCGGCAGCGTCCTTGACCTCGCCGATCTTCTGGATGCCCGGCAGCGCCGCCTGCAGTTGCGTGAACGTGGTGGAGGCCGCGTCCTTGACCGATAGGGTGACCACGTTCGAGGCGCGGATCAGGGCCTGGTAGAGGGCGAACAGGAGCGGCAGCTGCAGCACCACCGGGAGACAGCCGGCGGCCGGGTTGACGCCGTGCTCGCGGTAGAGCGCCTGGGTCTCCTCGGCGATCTTGGTCCGGTTCCCCTTGTGCTTTCGGTTCACCTCGCGGATGAGCGGCGCCATCCGCTGCATCTCCTTCTGCGACCGGATCTGCCGCACGAAGAGGGGCGCCAGTAGGGTGCGGATCACGACCGTGAACACGATGATCGCCAACGCGAAGTCGCTGAAGATGATCCGATACGAGGCAATCAGCAGGTTGAAGAGCGGCAGGAAGAAGACGTCCCAAGGTGGCGTGAAATGCTCGATCCCCAGGAATCCGGCGCCGATCAGGAATGTCAAGGCCTGCTGCTCTCTCTAGCTGACGGGGTCATAGCCGCCCGGGTGGAGCGGATGGCAACGCCCGATGCGGCGAGCGCCCATCCATGCCCCGCGCAGCAGCCCGTGACGCTCGATGGCGGTGTAGGTGTACTGCGAGCAACTCGGCGTATAGCGACAGCTCGGCGGCATCCACGCGAAGAGCCGCTGGTACGCGCTGATCAAACCCAGTCCGATCTTCCTCATCCACCGATTCCCGACCGCTCCAGGAGCGATCGCAATTCCTCTCGCAGCTCTGCGTGACTGGCTGCGCTCGCCTCCGGCCGCGCGATCAGCAGGAGGTCCCAGCCCACATCCGTCGCGTCCAGCTGATGGCGGACCAGGTCCCGCAGCCGACGCCTCACCCGATTGCGCTGCACGGCCCCGCCGAGCGATCGCGGGGTGCTCAGCCCGATCCTCGTCGTCGACCCTTCCGTCCGCAGCGATCGCAGGACCAGGAGCCGACTGGAGCGGGCCGTCCCGCGGCGACCGATGGCGTCGAAGTCCGCCTTGCGCCGAAGCATCTCAAGATGCGGCACCTCGGATCTTCTTCGCCGTCAGGCGCTGAGCTTCTCGCGCCCCTTCGCCCGGCGACGGGCAAGCACGCGGCGACCACCCTTCGAAGCCATGCGAGCGCGGAAGCCGTGTTCCCGCTTCCGGGCGCGCTTCTTGGGCTGGTAGGTCCTCTTCATGCGTGCGTGCCTGTCCTCGTTCAGCGGCGGCGA
>JBDTQD010000009.1:0-47207 GCA_039932375.1 Chloroflexota bacterium
GGCTTGGGGGCAACCCCCCACGCATCGAGCAGCAGATATGCCAGCCCGATGTTGGCGCCGCCCACGATCGAGGTGGGGATGTTGTTCGGGAGCTCTGCCGCACCGAGGAGCTGACGGACAGCCTCGACTGGGATGAGCAGGAGCGCCGGCGCCGGCGGAAGCGGCACGTACTGCCCCCCACCGACGCGCGGCACCAGCTCGAGCCAGGGACGGTCTTCGGCCAGGAAGAGGCGGCCATGCAGGAACGCATCGGCCAATGGCTCGAACATGCCACCGGCCGCCGAGGGTCCGGTCAGCCAGTAGACGACCAGCCCGACCAAGGACAGGACGGCGGCCATGGTCACCGGTGGGACGCCCCACAGCATGTCGATCCACGATCGGCTGGTGGGATTCCCCGCTCGCGAAGTTACGGCGGGAGCGGCTGTCACGCTGGGAGTCTAGGATCTGCCCATGAGCGTCGTCAGCGGACGAGGATCTCTGGGTCGGCAGCTGCGAAATCTGCCGAACCGGCTCATCTCGATCGCCGACGAGTCCGGCGATGACGACGACATCCGCCTGCGCAAGCGGATGGGGGTCATTGCCGGGTATGTGACCGTCCCGGCCGCCCTCACGGTGATCCCGCTGGCCCCCACGCTGCCGGGATTTGCACTCGGCGTGGGTCTGGGCCTCTACGCCATCGGGAACCTCGTACTCCTGGCTCGAACCCACCGCTTCGAGCGCTATGTGGTGGCGCTCATCCTGGTGGGCACCCCTTTCACGGTCATCGTGCAGATCCTCAACGGCGGGGTGCGCGGCGGCCCCGGGATGATGTGGGCCTTTCTCGTCCCGGTGTACGCGATCATCGCGCTCGGGCCGCGGCCCGCGACGAAGTGGTTCGTGCTCTTCCTGGTAGCGCTGGTTGGTGTCGTCGTCATCGACCCCCTGGTGAGGAGCAGGATCGCGCCGCCGCCGTATCCAACGCTCCTCATCTCATATGCCCTCGCCATTGGCGGGCCCTGTGCCATCACCTTTTTCCTGCTGCGCTACACCGATATTCGACGGCGGGAGGCACAGGCGCGATCCGACGAGGTCCTCTTCAACGCCATCCCGATGTCGATCGCCAACCGTCTGCGCCACGGCGAGCAGCGCATCGCCGAGGCATACCCTGAGACGACGGTCCTCTTCGGCGACATTGCGTCGTTCACGCCATGGGCGCAACGCACCGATCCGGCCCGCGTGGTCGGCCTGCTCGACGAGCTCTTCACCCGCTTCGACGAGGCGAGCGCAACGTGCGGCGTGGAGAAGATCAAGACCGTGGGCGATGCCTACATGGCGGTTGCCGGTGCGCCGGACCCACGGCCCGACCACGCGGAGGCGGCGCTGGCCCTGGCGCGCGCCATGCTCGTCGCGGTGGGCGATTGGCGGGCTGCCAACGACCTGGAGCTGGAGCTGCGCATCGGCCTGGCATCCGGAAACGTGGTGGCGGGCGTCATCGGTCAGAAACGGATCCTCTTCGACTTGTGGGGCGACACCGTGAATACCGCCGCGCGCATGGAGTCATCGGGGATCGCAGGAAGGATCCAGGTGGCCGCCGCAACCTGGGAGCTGCTGCGAGACCGGCATTCGTTTGAACGGCGTCAGGTGGATGTCAGAGGGCTTGGACCCATGACGACCTACCTTTTCGCCAATCCTGGAGGAGCCGCATGACCGATTTCGTCGCCGACACGAGTGCCCTGCTCGCGCGAACCCCGGAGATCCTCCGCACCCTGCTCATCGGCCTACCTGAAGACTGGACCGATACGCCCGACGTCGCCGATGGCTGGTGCCCGCGCGATGTGGTCGGGCACATGATCACGGGTGAGCAGACCGATTGGATGGCGCGGACCCGAAGGATCCTCGAGCACGGGACCTCGCTGCCGTTCGACCGATTCGAGCGCTTCGCCATGCTCGAGCGCGACGCGGGCGTCCCGCTCGACGACCTGGTGGAGACGTTCGCGACGCTGCGCACTGCAAACCTGGCAGCGCTGGGCGAGCTGGTCACCGACGCAGACCTCGATCGCCGCGGCCTGCATCCCTCGCTCGGCGAGGTGACGCTGCGGGAGCTGCTTGCGACCTGGGCGGTCCACGACCTGAACCACGTCAGCCAGATCTACGCGGGCCTTGCCGGTTCGCGCGACGCAACGGTCGGCCCGTGGAAGGAATATCTCGGGATCCTGCTGCGTCGGGACGACCCATCGGCGGTCGCCGGCTAGCGATCGGTTACGACCACTCCCGCATGTCCTAGGATGAGGCGTGCGGGATGCCATGCTCCAGCCCGAACCCACGTGGCTGCTGATCGCCGACATCTCGGGTTACACGAGCTACCTTGCCGGCGTTGAGCTCGATCACGCACAGGACATTCTCGCCGACCTGATCGGGACGGTGGTCACGGCGCTGCGCCCGAACTTCCGTCTCGCGAAGCTCGAAGGAGATGCCGCGTTCGTCTCCGCGGCGGCCGAGAAGCTGGACGGGTCGCTCTTGCTCGACATCATCGAACGCTGCTATTTCGGATTTCGCCGGCGGCGCCGGGACGTCCGCCAAGCGACATCGTGCGGCTGCAACGCGTGCGTTCGGATCCCCGATCTCAATCTCAAGTTCGTCGCCCACCACGGCGTGGCTCTGCACCAGAGGGTCGCCGGTCGCGAGGAGCTGCTCGGGTCGGACGTCATCATCGTGCATCGGCTGCTCAAGAACGAGATCGTGGAGGCGCTCGGGATCGACGCTTACGCGATGTTCACGCAGGCCTGCACCGATGCGATGGCGATCGACGCGGCAGCCCTCGAGATGGAGCCACTCAGCGAAGCGTACGAGCATCTCGGCGAGGTCCACACGTGGGTCCATGATCTCGAGCGACGCTGGCAGGAGGAAGAGGCACGCCAGCGAGTCTTCGTTTCATCGGAGGCATCGGCGTTTACGGTGTCGGCCGCCACAAGCGCGCCGCCACAGGTCGCCTGGGAGTTCCTGACCGTCCCCGGGCGCCGGACCGGATGGCAGTCAGGTGTGACTGGCGTGATCCTCGCCGAAAGCACAGGCAACCGGCGCGGTGTCGGGGCCACCGTCCACTGCATGCACGGTCCGAACGCAGTCATCGAGGAGATCCTCGACTGGCGCCCATACGACTACACGACCAATCGTTCGACGATCCCCACACCCGCGGGGCCGATCCAGATGTTGTCGACGGTGGAGCTCGAACCAACCTTGTCGGGAACAACCGTCCACTTCCGGTTCGCGCCACCGAAAACCGCGAAGGAACGTGCTGTGTTCCAGGATCTTGCGCCGATGTACCACGAGATCTACGAGGCGACCGCCGCCTCGATCATCAGCCAACTCGAGACGGAGCTACTGGATCGCGGCATCGATCCAACCGCGGAGCCCGAACTGCCGACGCGGAAGCCCAACAGCGTCATCGCGGACCTTCCATAGGAGTCCATGCCAGCCTCGCAGTAATCCGCACAGGTGGACGTCTCATGCGCTCGCTCGAAATTGGTCTCGTGCTCCCCATGGAAGAGTCGTGGGTCGACGGCGCAACCCCACGCTGGGTCGAGATCCGCGAGCTCGCGGTCCGGGCCGAGGAGGTCGGGTTCGACACCGTCTGGATACCCGACGAGCTGTTGTGGCGTCCGCCCGACGGTCAGGTGCGCGGCTGGTGGGAGTGCGTTGCCATGGCAGGTGCGGTGGCGGCGGCGACCTCGCGCATAAAGGTCGGCACGTGGATCTTATCGGCGCTCCACCGCAACCCTGGCATCACCGCAAAGGCGGTCGAGACGCTCGACGAGATCAGCGGGGGCCGGTTCGTGCTCGGCCTCGGCTCGGGACACGCCGGTCGCCAAGCCCACGCGTTTGGGTTGCCTGAAGATCATGTCATAGGCCGCTTCGAGGAGGCGATCGAGATCATCGTCCCGCTGTTGCGCGCCGGTCGCGCAGACTTTGAGGGGACCTACCACGCTGCGCGAGACCTGGAACAGCGCCCGGTGGGACCGCGTCCGGGTCGGATTCCAATCATGATCGGCGCCAAAGGCCCGAAGATGCTCCGGCAGGCCGCCCTCCACGCGGACATCTGGAGCTGGTACGTCGAGGAGCGGAGCGACCTCGACGAGTTCGGGCCGCGACTCTCGGCGCTCGAAGCAGCCTGCCGCGAGGTCGGCCGCGATCCCGCGACGATTGGGAGGTCGGCAGGCATCGTGGTGGAGCCGACATCATTCACGGGCGCCGCCGAAGTGCTCGCGACGCCGATTCGCGGCTCAGCCGAGGAGATCGCTGACGGCTTCCGGGCCTTTCGCGCCGGCGGCTTCACGCACCTCGAGCTCCTGCTCTGGCCACGCACGCTGGCCGCGCTCGACGCGATGGCGCCCGTGTTCGAGCTCCTGGACGGCGACTGATCTTGTGCGGACTCGCGATTGCTCGCCCGAGTTCGTGGAAATGGCGCGCCCGGCAGGAATCGAACCCGCGACCTGATGGTCCGAAGCCACCCGCTCTGTCCGCTGAGCTACGGGCGCGCGAGGCGCCATTGTATGGGACCGCCCCCAGAACCCCGCGTACCATGCGCCGTGTGGTCGCTGGCACCAGTGGCGGCTGGCTTCACGTGGGTGCAGCTAACGACGGAGCGACGGTTCGTCGCGGCGGTCGCGGTTGGGACAGCTGTTACCGCGGTGGCGACCCTACTGTTGTGGCTGGCGATCGCCCATCCCGATTGCGAGTTCGGGGCGGTGAGGGATCCAAGCCAGCTCGTTGTTCCCTCGCTGATCGTCGGGCTGGCGATCGGCGCCGGCGTAGCGATCGGCGGCTTGCCGACCACAGCCATCGTCGGCAATCGGCACCGGTGGTGGGCAGTCGTCGGGGGGGCTGCATCCGCGTGGGGTGCCCTGTTCCTGGCCATCTTGCC
Organism: Chloroflexota bacterium; assembly: GCA_039932375.1. Classification (GTDB taxonomy): domain Bacteria; phylum Chloroflexota; class Limnocylindria; order QHBO01; family QHBO01; genus CF-167. The sequence goes on from JBDTQD010000009.1 coordinate 4,901, forward strand.
TGCACTCATCGTCCTTTCGGGGCCCGGCTGTAATCGGCCGCCGGTCTGACCGCTAGGCCGGCAAGCCGGCGCGAGGCTGTAGACTCGGCCGGGTATGGGCACCCGCATCGCGCCGTTCGCGTTTCTGCTGATCATCCTCGCCGCTTGCTCGGTAACTGTCTCGCCATCGCCCAGCGTGGACATCGTGAGCCCGAGCCCGACTGCATCGGCGACAGCCATCCCGCCGACCGCCACACCGGTGCCGACTGCGATGCCTGGTGGGGTGTACGCCTTCACGGTCGCAGGGCAAATGGCTCCGGCACTCGCCAATCTGAAGCCGCTGGTCTACGTTCCAAACGAGGCCGGCGGTGACGTGACCGTCATCGATCCGGCGACCTTCAAGATCATCGACCGCTTCAAGGCGGGCGCCAGCCCGGAGCACATCACGCCCGACTGGGATTTGAGCAAGCTCTACGTCAACAACATGTCGAGCTCTGACATGACCATCATCGATCCGATCACGTCCAAGCCGATCGGCACGATCCCAGTCCCCTATCCGTACAACCTGTACTTCAGCATGGACGGCAGCAAGGCGATCGTGGTCGACGACTTCCTGACCAGGCAGTTCATCCACAACAACGGCCTCTACTTCTACGACCGCAAGACCTGGAAGCTGATCAAGTTCCTGGAGATTCCTTACCCCGGGGTCGATCACCTCGACTTCTCGGCCGATGGCAGCTACATGATCATGAGCGCCGAGACCGCGGGCGAGGTCGTGAAGGTCGACGTGGCCAAGATGGAGATTACCGGCGCATTGAGCGTCGGTGGCTCGCCGCTGGACGTTCGCCTCGATCCAGGCGGAAAGCTGTTCTACATCGCCAACCAGGGGACAGGCGGCGTGGACGTCGTCGATGGCGATAGCATGAAGCTGGTGGAATTCATTAAGACCGATAAGGGGGCCCACGGCATCGGCATGAGCCGTGACGCCACGCGGATGTTCGTCACGAATCGGATTGCCGGCTCGATCTCAGTGATCGATCTTGCCACCCGCACCATTACCGCCACCTGGAATGTCGGCGGATCGCCCGACATGGTTGCCACGTCGATCGACGGCAGCCAGCTCTGGGTCTCGAACCGCTACAACGGCACGGTCATCGTGCTGGACTCGACGACTGGCGCGATCCTCGCGACCATCCGCACCGGGGCAAACCCGCACGGCCTCGCCTTCTGGCCGCAGCCAGGTCGCTACAGCCTCGGTCACAACGGGAACATGCGCTGAGGTGACCTTCCGCCGCGGGTTGGTGGTAGCCGCCCTGTCAGTCATGTTGGGGGCGTGCTCGACGATCTCGCCATCGCCCAGCCAGCAGCCCAGCGGGGCGCCGAACAGCACCGCGCCATCGGCCACAGCCGCGGCGACGCTGTCGCCGACACCCGAACCGACCCCCAACGGTGTGTATGGATGGACCGTCAGCGGCCGGTTAGCACCCGCCATCGCCGGCCTGAGCCCCAGGGTCTATGTCGCAAACGAGCATTCCGGCGACGTGGCCGTCATCGACCCGGCGACGCTCAAGGTCATCGACCGCTACAAGACCGGCAAGTATCCCGAGCACGTAGTGCCCGATTGGGATCTGAGCAAGCTCTACGTCAACAACATGTCGAGCTCAACGATCACCGTGATCGACCCCGTCACCTCGAAGCCAACCGGCGAGATCCTGGCCGCGACGACGCCCTACGACCTCTACTACACCCCGGACGGCAGCAAGGCGATCGTGGTCAACGACTACATCAACCCCGACAACATGAAGTTCAACGGCCTGAACTTCTACGATCGCGCAACATGGAAGTTCCTCAAGTTCCTGGTGGTCCCGTGGATCGGGGCGGACGACCTGGACATGTCTGCGGATGGCAGTTTCCTGATGATCAGCTGCGAGTACAGCGGCATGGTCGCTCGCGTCGACACCAAGGCGATGACCGTAACGGGGTCGGTGAAGGTCGGCAGCCTACCGCGAGACGTGCGCCTGGGGCCTGACGGCAAGCTCTTCTTCGTGACCAACGAGGGACGCGCCGGCGTATCGGTCATCGACCCGGAGCAGATGAAGGAGATCAACTTCATCAAGACCGGCGCGGGCGCCCACGCGATCGAGTTCAGCCGCGACCTCACGCAGATGTACGTTCTCAACAGGTCGGTGGGCACCGTATCCGTGATCGACTTGGCCACGCAGACAGTCGTCGCGACCTGGCAGGAGGGTCGCTCACCCGATGAGATGACGCTCTCGGTTGACGGGACCCAGGCCTGGTTCTCAGACCGATATCACGGCGGCGTCACGGTGATGGACACACGCACGGGGGCCATCCTGGCCACCATCCCCACTGGCGATCACCCGCATGGCATCACCTATTGGCCGCAGCCCGGGCTGCACAGCATCGGTCAGAACGGCAACATGCGGTAGCAATGCGCCCGGCTGGGACGAGCTATGCGGCCAATTGCCCGGTCCGGACCAGATCATTGGCACCCTGAAGTTCGGCAGAGCTGCGGACGAGGCGGCTTTAGCGGTCCTTCTCTCGCACCCAGCCGGGATGCTTGCGGAAGATGCCGACGATGCCGAGGTCGAACTGGCGTTCGTCGTCGTGAACGGGGAGGGCATGGATCTCGTCCGAGGTCAGTGCGACTCCCACCACGGAGCTCGTGAGGAGCGAGACATCGTCGGCCGGGACGAACACGTGATGGCCGAAGCGCCCGAGATGGACGACGATTCCGTGGAAGATGTCTTCCTGTCGCGATCCGAGCAGATCTGACAGGGTCCCCACGACCTCGCCATCGGATGTGCGCACCGATGTGTCCTGCGGCACCGCCGTCCAGGCGATGGGCTGATCGGCGTCGGGGTCTTGATCGGCCATCAACAGGTCCTCATCAGGATAGCGGGAAGGTGAGCCTGATTCTACCGGGGCTCACCAGAGCGAGAGGCCGGTCACCTCGTCCGGCGTTCGGACGAGGTCCACGCCCTTCATCTCGCGGATCGTGACCTCCCCGACGAAGACCTCGCAGCCGGGAAGCAGGTGACCTCCGACCGCCGACCCGTTCTGTGAGCAGAACGTGGCGTGGGCATGCAGGAACGGCAGTCCATCGCGGATCGAGATGTTGCCGACGAAGCCGCTGATCTCGTGGTGCTCGTTGCTCTCGAGCTCCAGGTAGCGATGGTCCTCCTCGTCGTAATAGGCGAACGAGGCGTGCCGCACGGCGCCGACCACGGTGACCCATGCCGCGCGGATCTCCATCTCGGTGCAGAGCCGCTCGATCTCCTGGACGAGGTCGTCCCCTGTCGCCATGCGCCCGACCCAGGCGCGTCCCTGCGAGGCCTCCCAGTAATGACCGGGCATCGATCTCTCCTTCTCTGCTACTCGAAGTGGGCGATGCTGCCCACGATCGGGATGCGCGCCGCAAGGCGTGCCGGGTACAGGCTGGCCAGCGCCGCGACCCCGGTGCCCAGCAGCACGACGCTGATGAGCAGCGGCCACGGAATGGCCAGCCCGGCTCCGAAGTCTCGCGGCGTCGTGCCGCCGACCACCGCCCAGGACATCAGCACGCCTGTCACCACTGCCGCGATGCCACCGATGGCGCCCATGATCGCCGCCTCGGCCACCACCATCGCCTGCACCTGGCTGGTGGTCATGCCGTGCGAACGCAGGATCGCGATCTCGCGAGCTCGTTCCACGACGCTCACCGCGAGCGTGTTCACGATCCCCAGCGCGGCGATCACCACCGCCAAGAGGGCCAGGACGTCGAAGAGGCCGATGAGACGATCGAGCGATCGCTCGAGCTCGCTGGCAAGGTCGCGCGCCGTTAGCGGCTCGGCCGCATAGTCCCTCGCCTTCGCGGCGACCGCCGCGCGGAACGCGGCCTCGCTGACCCCGGGCTGCGCCACGAACGTCCACAGCAATGCCGCGGTGGCGCCAAATTTGTCACGGGCATCTTTCAGGCTGATCAGGAGCGCCCCGTCGGGCGAGCGGGCTGGCAGGGTGTACGCGATGATCCCGGCGACCTTGAAGGCCTGGGCCCGCCCGCCCGGCGTGGCCAGGTCGAGTGTTGAGCCGACGCCGAGATCGTCGCGGGACGCGACCGCCGCGGGGACCAGGACCGCTCCCCCCTGCTCCAGCGCCTGGAATGCGGCATCGCGCGATCCGTGGACGAAGATCAGCGATCCGGTCGCGGAGAAGACGGCGGGGTCGATCCCCGCAACCGATGCCTCCCGTAGCACCTTGTCCCCCGGCACAACTGCTCGAAATTCGGCGATTGGGCTGACCGCGGCTGCATTGGCGGTCGATTCGAGATCGGACTTGAAGGTGTCGATATCCACCGGCGCGGTGAACCGAATGGCATACCCACCGGGGAGGATCGAGCCGACCCACCGATCAGCGGTGGCTCGCGCGCTCTCCGCCACGGCACCCAGCGTGACGACGGCGCTCAAGGCGATGATCAAGGCTCCGACCGTCAGCCCGGTGCGAGCCCGATCGCGACCCAGGTTGGCGCGTCCGAGCAGCCCCTCGGCGCCGAAGAACCACTCGAACGGTCGGCCCACGATGCGGCTCAGCGGCTGGAGCGCCAGCGCGGTCAGCGCGGTGCCACCCACCAGGATGGCAAGCGCGAGGGCCGCACCGGCCACGCCGAACTGACCGCGGTCAATCGGATAGAAGGCGACCCCCAGGAGCACGACCACCAGCTCCAGGACCACGATCCAGCGCAGCCTGCCCCACAACGTGCGCGCGGGCTGCCTCGATGGGCGGAGGGCATCGAGCGGAGAGATGCGCGCGGCTGCGGCAGCGGGGAACGCTGAGGCGGCAAGGGTGACCGCCGCGCCCATGCCGAAGGCGACCAGCAGGGCGATTGGGTTCACCGGTAGCCCGGTCACCAGCACGGCGCGGGTACCCCGCAGGAAGCCGATGATCAGTGCGGCCAGGCCGATTCCGAGCGCAACCCCGAGGGCGCTGCCGATCACCGCCACCGCGGCGCCCTGTCGCAGGAATAGGTCGAGCACCTGGCGCTGGGTCATGCCGGCGGCACGCAGCAACCCAATCTCGCGCGTCCGCTCGGTCAGGGTCATGGCCAGGGTATTGGCCACCAGGAACGAGCCGACCGCCAGCGAAACGAGCGCGAACAGAAATGCGATCCCGGCAAAGCCCTGCTGGGCGGCGCTGAGCTGGCGCTCGGCGTCGGCCACCGTCTCGACGATGAAAGGCTCCTTCATCTCGCGATCAAGGGCGGCTTGCACGTCGGGGGCACGCCCCGGCGAGACGACCAGGTCGACGTAGGCCACCGGGGCCGGAACGGCGAAGGCGCCGTCGAGCGTCGCGCGGTTGAGCACGAGCACGTTTCCCTGCTGCAACGCCCCGACCCCCAGATCTCCCAGCAAACCCACGATGCGCAGGTGCGGCACTCCTTTGCGTGCCCCGGTGAGCACCAGCTCGTCCCCCACCCCGAGCCCGTTTCGCCCGGCCCAGGCCGCATTGACGAGCACCTCGTCAGGGTGGTCGGCCGCGAGGATTGCGCCCGCTGTGAGGTCGTAGGTGCGGACCGCAAACTCGTCCTGGGGATCCACCCCCAGGGCGAGGAGTGGATCGAAGATGATCTCGTCGGGTCCCGGAGCCGTGGAGATCGGGACGCGACGCTCGGCGACAGCCGCTGCAGCAAGCACGCCGGGAATGCGTCGCATCAGCGTGACGCTGCGCGGCGTGAAGCCGGGAAGATCGAAGGCTCGAACGCGCAGCTCAGCGCGTCCCATGATCTCCTGTGCCGCCCTCTCAACTGCCTCGCTGGCAGCCTGGTTGGCGAGCAGCGTCCCGGCCACCAGCGCCACCCCCAGCGCGACGCCGATGATGGTCAGCGACGTGCGCAGGCGCCTCGCGGTCAGCCCGCGCCACGCCAGCGTCGCCAGGCGCATCCCGCTCAGAGGCCCAGGGCGGCGAGGCGGGTGATCAGCGGCCGCGCTTCGTGGTCGCGGCGTCGTCCAAGCTCGATCTCGTCGCGGATGATCCCGTCCCGAACGATCATGACCCGATCGGCATATGCGGCGGCTCGGGCGTCATGGGTGACGAGGACGATCGTCTGTCCGAGGCGATCGCACGAATCCCACAGCAGATCCAGGATCTCTGTGCCGGTGGTGAAGTCCAGGTTGCCGGTCGGTTCGTCGGCGAGGATGATCGCCGGCTCGGTGGCCAGCGCCCGTGCCAGCGCCACGCGCTGCTGCTCGCCGGCGGAGAGCTGATCCGGGCGGTGCCTGGCCTTGTCGGAGAGCCCGACCAGCTCCAGCAGGGCATCGATCCGCGGCCGATGCCCGGCCAGCGAGTCGCCCGAGATGAGGAAGGGCAGCCCAACGTTTTCGGCCACGTTGAGCAGCGAGATCAAGTTGAAGAACTGGAAGACGAATCCCGTCTTGGCGCGGCGCGTGAGGGTCGCGTCCTCGTCACTGAGCTCGCTCACGTTGATCCCGTCGATCACGACGCTGCCGCTGGTCGGGCGGTCAAGGCCGCCGAGCAGGTGGAGCATCGTCGACTTGCCGGATCCGGACGAGCCCATGATCGCCACGAACTCGCCCTTGGCGACGGAGAGCGATACGCCGCGGAGCGCTTCCACCGAGCCTGCGCCGAGCGGATAACGCTTGACGAGGTCGTGCGCTTCGAGGATCACCGACATCGCTGGCAGTCTAGCCCCGCTCCAGGCCGAAGTCCCCGGCTCTCGGCGCCGAGGCTGGAATCAGCCCAGGAAGAATCCGAGCAGCGAGCCGATCACCGTCTCGAAGATTCCCCGATCGGTCGTGGCCGCAGACTCGACCCGAAGGCTGGCTACAGCGACCGTGGCATCGGGGCCGTCATTGCCGACGAACGAGTGAACGGTCCAGCCGAGCCACGCAAGGGCTCGCGTTGCGGTCGGTCGCGCGTTCCGCCCAGGCTCGGGGGACGGGTTCGGCATCGGCGTGTCGATGCCTACCACGAGGGGTACCTGGTGAGGTGTGCTCGTCGGAGCTGCGATCGGTCGGGCCGTTGGCCTCGGCGTCGGAACTGGTGTGGGCTTCGGCGCCGGCTTGGGTGTTGCAGGCGGGGGCGGAGGCTGGGTCGGCACCGGAGTCGGGGCCGGAGCTGTCTTCGCTTTCATGAAGAGCTCGGTGTACATCCGCATGTTGCGGACCTTGCCGCCCCACATGACACCATCGGCGCCATATGCGCCAACCCCGCCGTGGGTCCAGGCCGTGTTCAGGATGTTGGCCCGATGCCCGGCCGAGTTCATGAATCCCTCGTTGATCTTCACCGGCGAGTCGGCATCGGAGTAGCCGTTGTTGTAGCCGATGTTCTCGCCGCCCGAGGACCAGGCCAGGTGGTTGAGGTCGTACCAGTGATAGACCTGGTAGCTGGTGCCGAGGATCACGTGACCGAAGTAGTTGCGGTCGACCATGTCCTTGCTGCGCCATCGGGCCAGGGTCACCAGCGTCGAATGCTTGGCGATCGGCGCCACGCCGTTGTTGACGCGGTCGGCGTTGAGCAACTGCCAGAGGGTTGCCTCGGCGGTCGACTGGTTCCAGCCGGTAGCCGATTGCGGGGCCCAGACGAGGAGCGCTGCCGCCATGAGTGCCGTTCCGGAGAGCGCGATGGCACGCGCCATGACACGGCGCGGCCCTCGGCGATGCATCTGCTGGGACATGCGTTGAGCCTAGGGAACGACAGCGGACCGGTCAGTAGTGCACTGGTCCGGCCACGTCCCATGACCTATGGGCTGGCCCGTTGACAGTACGCACCGGACCATGGGGCATTGCCCGCACGGGTAGGATGCTCGGGTGACGCATCCGGCTCTACGTCTGGGCATCCTGCCGTGGCCGCAGGCGACCAGTTGGCCCGAGCTGCTTGCCACCGCACAACTCGTCGAGCGCCTCGGCTACGACCATGTGTGGGCATGGGATCACCTGTACGCGATCTACGGCGATCCGCTCCAGCCGGGCGCAGATGGTCCACAACAAGACCGATCCCGCCGAGGAGGAGGACCTCTGGATTGGTACGCCCGAGATGATCGCCGCGGAGGTGCGTGCGCGGATGGAGATCGGCTTCCGGACGCTGATCCCGGAGCTGCCGGCGCCCTTCGACCAGGAGACGATTGAGCGCCTGATCGGCGACGTGCGGCCGCTTCTCGATTGACCGGGATTTGGCGCAGCGACGATACTGCGGGCGCTCGTTCCTGAAGGAATGCCCACGTGATCTGTTCCAACTGCGGCGCTGAGAACGAGGCGGGTCGCAAGTTCTGCGGTGACTGCGGCACCCGCCTCGCGCTGATCTGTGCCAATTGCGGCACCTCGAACACGCCGGGCCTCAAGTTCTGCGGCGAGTGCGGCTCGTCCCTGGCGGATGCTGATTCCACGACGCAACCGCCCGCCGCTACTGCCCAGCAGCTGCCCGCCGATCAGCCTGCCGGTGCGGAACGCCGACTCGTGTCGATCGTCTTCGCCGACCTTGTCGGATTCACCACCCTGTCTGAGTCGCGTGACGCTGAGACGGTTCGCGAGCTGCTCGGCCGCTACTTCGAGACCGCCAGCGCCATCGTGGAGAGCTACGGCGGCACGATCGAGAAGTTCATCGGCGACGCCGTGATGGCGGTGTGGGGCACGCCGACCGCGCACGAGGACGACGCTGAGCGAGCGGTCCGTACCGCGCTCGACCTGGTGGAGGGGATCCATCACCTCGGTGTCGAGCTCGGCGTCGACCTGCAGCTGCGCGCAGGCGTCCTGACGGGGGAGACGGCCGTCACGTTGGGCGCCACCAACCAGGGCATGGTGGCCGGCGACCTTGTCAACACCGCATCGCGGCTGCAGTCGGCCGCGGCGCCCGGCACCGTCCTGGTCGGCGAGGCGACCCGTCAGGCCGCGTCCGCCGCCATCGCCTTCGAGCCGGCCGGCGAGCAGGACCTCAAAGGCAAGGCAGCGCCGGTCGCGGCATTCCGCGCGCTGCGCGTCGTCGCCAAGCGTGGCGGCGCAGGGCGCAGCGAGCAGCTGGAGGCGCCATTCGTGGGACGCGAGGCCGAGCTGCGACTCCTGAAGGACTTCCACGCCGCGACCGGCGCGGAGCGCCGGCCTCGACTCGTCTCGATCATGGGTCAGGGCGGCATCGGCAAGAGCCGGCTGGTCTGGGAGTTCCAGAAGTACCTCGACGGCGTCACGGAGCTCGCCTATTGGCACTACGGACGCTCTCCGGCATATGGCGAGGGGATCAGCTTCTGGGCGCTGGCCGAGATGGTGCGTGCTCGGGCTGGCATCGTCGAAGGGGAAGAGGGCGCAGCCGCCCGCCAGAAGCTCGGCGCCACGCTTGACCAGTTCGTCAACGATGAGGCGGAGCGCCGCTGGATCGAGCCCCACCTCCTGCATCTGCTGGGCTTCGAGGAAGCGACCGCCTCCAGCGGCGAGCGCGAGACGCTCTTCGCCGCCTGGCGCACCTTCTTCGAGCGCATCGCGGAGCAGGGGACGGTCGTGCTCGTCTTTGAGGACCTGCAATGGGCCGACGGCGGCCTTCTCGATTTCATCGATCACCTGCTCGATTGGTCACGAGACCGGCCGCTCTACCTCATCTCGCTGGCGCGTCCCGAGCTGCTGGACCGGCGCCAGGACTGGGGGGCGGGCCGTCGCAACTTCACGTCGCTGGTGCTCGAGCCCCTGTCCGATGAGACGATGCGCGACCTGCTGCACGGCCTTGTGCCCGGACTCGGCGACGCGTTGGTGGCTCGGATCCTCGAGCGGGCTGAGGGGATTCCGCTGTACGCCGTCGAGACGGTGCGCATGCTGCTGGACGAGGAACGGATCGAGCGCGTCGGCGAGAGCTATCGGCTCGTTGGGGATCTCGCTGAGCTCTCGGTGCCGACCACGCTCCAGGCGCTGATCGCCGCGAGGCTCGATGGACTCGATCCGGCTGACCGCGCGCTGCTCCAGGCGGCATCGGTCATGGGCAAGACATTTACCGTGGATGCCCTAGCCGAGATCAGCGGCGAGGCTGCCGGACCACTGACCACACGACTTCGAGCGTTGGTCCGTCGTGAGCTGGTGACGCTCGATGGCGATCCTCGTTCGCCGGAACGCGGGCAGTACGGCTTCGTGCAGGCAATGCTGCGGGAGGTCGCCTACGGCGGTCTCGCGCGACGCGATCGCCGCCGACTCCACCTTGCCGCGGCGCGGTTCTTCGAGACGCTCGACGACGAGGGTCTCGCAGCTGTCCTGGCCGAGCATTATCTGGCGGCTTACCGCGCCCATCCCGATGGTCCAGAGGGTGAGGCCGTGGCTGCCCAGGCCCGCGTCGCTCTGCGTGGAGCAGCCGAGCGAGCCTTGTCCCTTGGCTCACATCGGCAGGCGCGGACCTATTTCGAGCAGGCGCTCGAGGTGACCACCGACCCAGCCGAACGTGCTCAGCTGCACCAGGCCGCCGGCCGCGCGGAAGGGCAGGCAGCTCGTGATCCGCGGGCAATGATCGACCATTTCACGGGAGCCCTGGAGATCGTCAAGGAGAGCGGAGATCGCAGGCGGATCCTCGAGGCGACCACTGATCTTGCGAGAGGGACGAGTTGGGCGCACCAGATCGGGGAGGCGGTGGTCATCATGCGCGCGGCCCTCGACGAGTTCGTCGACCTCGACGGTACGACCGAGTGGGTACGGCTCAACGCGGAGCTGGCGCGCTCGGAGATGATGCTTGGCGACTACGGGGGCTCGGTGGCCCGCACCGAGCAGGTGCTGCCGATCGCCGAGAGACTCGGGCTGACCCGCGAAATCCTTGAGGTGCTGGTGACCCGTGGTGCTGCCCTTGCGAGTGAGCGACGTTTGGGGGAGGCGATGGTGGTCCTCATCGGCGCAGTCAGCCGCGCCAGGGCACTGCAGCTGCCGAGCCTCGAGTTGCGCGGACGCGTAAACCTGAGCTACGTCACCTCCGCGGAAGACCCGCTGCTGGCGTACAACGTCGCCCGCGAGGGGCTCGAGCTGGCGCGCCGCCTCGGTAATCGTGGAACGGGCTCCTACTTGCTGAACAACGCATCCGAGATGGCGATGCGCGTTGGCGAATGGGACTGGGGCCTTGCCCAGAGCGCCGAGGCACTTGCCGAGGACCCGGAAGGAGACTTTGGCGCATTCCTGTACACAGCGGCGATCTCGGCGTACCGCGGGGAAGAGTCCGAATCGTTCCTCGCGAAGGCGGAGGAGCTGACGCGCGACACGACGGAGATCCAGGGCATCGCGATGGTCGAAGACGTGCGCAGCGGGGTGCTGCTGGCCGCAGGCCGCCTGGACGAGGCACGAGCGCTCTCGATCGCCAGCTACACACGCAACGATGCGCCGGATTCGATCGCACGAGCCCGGGCCGGGCGGATCTCCGTGTGGCTCGCGGATCTCGAATCGGTGCGAGGCTTTCTGGCCGAACAACGTGACGTCCCTGGGCGAGTCGCCCGCATCACCGAGATCGAGCTGTCGGCCGGGCTGGCAGCCCTCGAGGGCCGTAAACCGGATGCGACGGGGGGCTACCGAGAGGCGGCAGCGCGCTGGCGGGAACTCGGCGTGCGCTTCGACCTGGCGATGTGCGGCTTGACGATGGTCCGCGTCCTTGGCCCTGGGTCGCCGGAGGCGCGCGAGGCGGCCACCGAGGCGCGAGAGATCTTCACCTCCCTGCGCGCGAAGGCATTGCTGGATCTGCTCGACGCCGCGGAGGCAACCGGCTCAAGACGAGAGATGCCCGGCTCCACGGCCGAGGTCCCACGAACCAAGGTCTCGACCCAACCGAGCTGAGAGACGCTCGGGCGCCCGTGGGCGACCACCGCGGGACAGATAGATACCGAACCGCTGCTGGGTGGTGACCGGAGTCGACGACCGGACACCGAGCGGCGAAGGCCGCGGCGATCGGTAGCACATAGCGAACCCAGGCCGCCTGGGGCAACGGCCCCGTCCGCGCTCGCCAGGATGCGTGGGACGTAGGACTTCACCCACTCCGTCGATTCAGCTTGCATGAGGTTGTAATGGGCGTGGGGATCGCGAGCAGGCTGGCGATGACCCGGTTGCCGCGAGTGTGGTTGGGAACCATTGAGCAGCGTGAGGGCCTTTATGACCATCCTGCAACAGCCACCCGATCCGGAAGTACCCGGACGCCCGGACCCCGGGATCGAGATCCCATCCGAATCCCCACCCAAACCCGAACCTGCGCCTGACGAGTATCCATCCATCGATGATCCCGGCTATCGCGCCCCCGGGCCGGACGAGCCCGCGATCGACCTGCCGACGGAGGGAAGGCCGTGGTGAGATGGATACTTCGCATTGCCGGCCTGTACGTCCTGCGGGAGATCCTTCGACGATACCGCCAGAGACCTCATCGGCTAAGCAAGCCTGTCCCTGGAGCAGCCGCGGCCGAAAGATCAACCCGGCGAACGCGACCACGGTCCCAACGCCGACCAGGGTCGGCCAGCGGGTAAGGGGAGGCTCGGTTACTCACCCGCAGTGTGCACCTGCCCAAAGGCGGAGGCTGGTCGACGTCGAGGGGCGTCTGCAGACCCGCCAGTGGGTCGGTGACGCTGGCCTTCGCCGCTGGAAAACTGAGGTCGTGCCCATGCCGGTCGTCCGTGCGTAATGGTGGGGTGGCCTACGGGGGTCGAACCCGTAACCTTCGGATCCACAATCCGATGCTCTGCCGGTTGAGCTAAGGCCACCATCGGATCGCGCGCGATTCGGGCGTCGAGGCGGGCCGGATTCTCCCACGCCGGTCGAGCGGAGCGCAAACCACTGGCGAGGCCGGTCGCTACGGCTCGCGGCGACTGAATGCGCGGATCAGCAGCATCAGGAAGGCGGAGCCCAGGATCGCGATCAGCAGGGCGCCGAGGAAGCCGCCGGCCCGGTCCTGATGCAGCACCTGTGTCCAGAACCAACCGCCGATCAGGCCACCAGCGATCCCCAGCAGCGTCGTGCCGAGGCAGCCCATCCGGCCCCGATTCGGCACGAACCAGCCGGCCACAGCGCCTGCCAGAAAGCCGATGACGATCCAGCCGAGCGGGTCGAGTCCAGTTGGCATGCCCCGAATCCTACGATCTCACAGGGAGATCGGGCGGGTGAAATCGACCACCACCGCGCCGTTGCTGACGGTCGTGGGGAAAGCCTTCAGCGATGGGTTGGCGGGGTCGATCGGGACGCCGCTGAAGGTCCATGCGTCGCCCGCGCAGTCGGTCAGCCGGTCAGCGCCGAGCGTGATTGCACAGCTGTGGGTCGGACTCCAGGCGTCGACCACCGTGAAGGCATCGGTCGCGACCTGCGACACGACGACCGTCAGGCCGACCCGTTCGTCACGGTGCACCTCGCCGGGGAGGCCGTGCGACTCGTTCAGCAGGATCTCGACCCGCATCGGGCCGTGCTTGGCCTGCGCCACGGAGGTGATGGCGTAGTTCGTATCATCGAGCGGCGGGGCGAAGCTGAAGAGGAACGGCCGCACCAGCAGCAGCAGGCCGCCCACCGCCGCCGCCGCAAGCAGCCCCGACACGACATAGCGCCGCAGCGGAACCGGTGCCTGCCGCTCCATCGGCCTAGGCCAGGCGGGTGAGGATTGATTCGCGGTCGAAGGCCCACGACCCGATCAGCAGGGTCACGCCGATCAGCCCGCCAACGAACAGGTCGCCGATCAGGACCTGCTGCATGCTGAACGTCGCCTGCCCGCCGAAGAACTGCGCGACGGCGATGCCGATGATCGGCAGGACCACAAAGCCGCCGATCTGCTGGGCCGTGCGGGGGTCGTTGACCCGGCTGCTGACCACGATCCCGAGCAGCACGCTGAAGAGGCAGATGAGGGGCACCAGGGTCGCCATGGCGACCAGCCAGATGTCGCTGAACACAAACCGCGTAAGGCGCGGGTCCGCGATGGCGCCGTTGATCAGCCCGTAGCCGACGAAGGTCAGCCATGTGGCGACGACGGCGGGGAGGGCGGCGGCGATCGTCTTGCCGGCGAGCAGCTCGGAAACCTCGAGCGGGGTGGCGAGCTGCGGCTCGAGCGAGCGACCCACCTTCTCGCCGATCACCGACTGGGTGGCGATCGCCATCGGCACCATGGCCGGGATCAGCAGGAAGTAGGCCATGAAGTTGGTGACGATGAAGGCCTGCGCCGCCAGCTTGGCGGGGATGTTCGGGAAGTTGGCGATGTACTGCTGGATCTGGCCCAGCTGGTTGGGGTCGAGGTCGTGGACCTGCAGGAAGGCAACCAGGCCGGTGGGGATCGCCGCGAAGACGAGGGCAGGGAAGGCCACCGCCCCTAGCAGGAGCCGGTTGCTGAGCAGGTCGCGCCACTCCTTGCTGAAGACCGCCCAGACGTAGCCGATCCTCATGGGAGCGTGTCCCGCTCGCCATGCTCCCCCACCAGCGCGAGGTACGCCTCCTCCAGGGTCGGCGCGTCCTCGACCACGGAGGTGATCCGCGCCCCGGCGCCCACCAGCGCGGTAACGAGGTCGGGGGTGTCGTGCGCGGGATCCGCCAGCTCGACGACCAGGGTCGCCTCGGTGGCCTGCACACCGGTCACGAACGGCAGGTCTGCCATGCGACCAATGAAGGACTCCGGACCGCGCGCGCCGTTCAGGTCGACCCGGACAGTCGCGGCCCGCCCGTGCCGCCGCAGGCCGGCCGGGGTGTCGACCCGCAGCAGTGTGCCGCGCATGATCCCGATCCGGTCGCAGAGTCTCTCCGCCTCGTCCAGGTTGTGGGTGCAGACCACGATCGAGCGGCCCAGGCCGCGGAGCGTGGCCACGAAGTCGCGAACCGTCTTGGCCGCCGACGGGTCAAGTCCACTGGTCGGCTCGTCGAGGTAGATCACCTGGGGCTCGTGCAGCAGGGCGCGCGCGATCGCCACCTTCTGGCGCATCCCCTTGCTGAACGTGCCGACTCGCCGGTCGGCGTGCTCGGTCATCTCGACCACGCCCAGGTAGCGTTCAACCGCATCGCGCAGCCGCTTCCCCTGCAGGCCGTACAGCCGGCCGTAGTAGGCCAGGTTCTGCCGCGCCGTCAGCTTCTCGTGCAGGCCGGGGCTCTCGGTCAGGATGCCGGTGATGGCGCGAATCTGCTGCGTTCCATCGCTGAGCGACTGGCCGTTGACGATGGCGGTCCCGGCCGTCGGCTCGATCAGGCCGGCCAGCATCCGGACGGTCGTCGTCTTGCCGGCTCCGTTCGGTCCGAGGAGGCCAAAGATCTCACCGTCGCCGACCGTGAACGACATGTCGTGCACAGCGATCAGCGAGCTGAAGTCCTTGCGAAGGCCCTCGACCACGATCATGCCGTTGATCCTAGCCGGTGGGGCGGCGCTGGAATGCCGGACGAATGACGGGGTGGCCGGCGTGACCAACGGCGGCGGGGCGAACGGCTAGCATGCGTCGCATGCCGGAGCGCACCGTCAGCAGTCGACGCGCCTTCACCGGCCACCTGCTGGCGCTGCGCGTCGACGAGGTGGAGCTCGCATCGGGCCGAGGTGCGACGCGCGAGGTGGTCGAGCACCCCGGCGCAGTGGCAATGCTGGCCTGGGACGGCACGCGGCTGGCGATGGTCACTCAATGGCGCCAGGCGGCTGGCGCGGAGCTGCTGGAGATCCCGGCCGGCACCCGTGAGCCCGGCGAGTCGCCGCTGATCACCGCCAAGCGGGAGCTGGCCGAGGAGTGCGCCCTGGCCGCCAATAAATGGGTGGAGGGACCTTCCTTCTACACGGCGCCCGGATTCTCCACCGAGCTGCTGACCCTCTTCCTGTCGACCGACCTGCGGCCGACCGACACGGTGCCGCCCGATGACGAAGCGCTCGAGCGATCGTGGCTGACCCTGCCGGACGCGTTGCAGGCGATCGACGACGGGCGCATCCGTGACGCGAAGTCGCTGGTCGGCATCCTGTGGCTTGCCCGCCGGGTGGCCGGCGGAGAGACCTAGGCATGTGGGAGCTGCACGTCCCAGCCTGGGAGCTGGCGGTCCGCTCCACTGCCATCTATCTCGCCGTGCTCGTCGCCCTGCGACTCTTCGGCAAGCGCGAGGTCGGCCAGTTCACGCTGATCGACCTGGTGCTGATCCTGCTGTTGGCCAACGCGGTGCAGCCGGCGATGACCGGGCCCGATACCTCCCTGACGGGCGGCCTCGTCATCATCCTGACCCTGGTCCTGGTCAACCGGGCGATCGCGCTCGCCCGGGCGAAGCTTCCCTTCGTGCAGCGCATCGTCGAGTCGTCACCAACCGTGATCGCCCGCGATGGGGCTTACGTTCCCGGGGCACTGGAGCGCGAGGAGCTTTCGGCCGAGGACGTGACGATGGCGCTGCGCGAGCATGGCCTGACCGCTATCTCGGAGGTGAAGCTCGCGGTGCTCGAGAGCGACGGCATGATCAGTGTCGTGCCGATCGACCAGACCAAGGTGAGTGGCCGACGGCCGCGAGCCCGGATCGTGCGGAGGATCTAGGGCGACAGCTCGACCCGTTTGAGGCGCGGGTTCTCGGTACGCCCCGGGATGCGGCCGCGCTTGGCCACCGGCAGGCCGTCGATCTCCTTCAGGTCGCCGGTGAAGTCGATCGGCGAGGCATCTGAGATTGCCGATCCAACCGCGAACGAGTCGATCGGAGCTCCCGACTCCTTGAAGTAGGCGATCCGCTCGAGGTCGAGGCCACCCGAGACGACGATCTTGACGCGGGGATGTCCCGCCTGGTCGAGGCGGGCGCGGACCTCCTTGACCAGGTCCGCGGTGACGCGGCCTCGCTCCGACGGGGTGTCCAGCCGAACGCCCCACAGCCGGTCGCCGAGCGCATCCGCCACGCGGAGCGCCTCCTCGGCCTCGTCCTTGAAGGTGTCGACCAGCACGATGCGCGGCACGTCCGGGTCGATGTGCCGGTCGAATGCCTCCGCCGCGCGGACCGTGTCGCCGAAGATGATGATCAGCGCATGCGGCATGGTGCCGGTCGGGGCGAGGCCGGCCAGGCGGGCGCCGGCGGGGGTCGATGCCCCGACGCAGCCACCCACCACCGACGCGTAGTCCATCTGGTCGGCCACGCTGGGGTGCACGTGTCGGGCGCCAAAGCCGATCACCGGGATCGGGGCTGCCGCCTCCACGATTCGACGGGCGGCGGTCGCCCAGCCGGTGCTCTGGGAGAGGATCCCGAGGATCGCGGTCTCGTACAGGCCGAAGGCGGAGTAGCGGGCCGTGATCCGCATCACGACCTCCTTTCGGCCGATCAGGTCACCGTCCTGGAGCGACTCAACCACCGGCGGTGGATCGATCGGCTTGCCGTGGCCCAGGATCTCGCGCAGGTAGGCGAGCGCCTCCTCGGCACCGCACAGGACCGCCTCCTCGCGGGCGAAGATCTCCATGCCGACGACCGGATCGATCCCCTCGGCGGCGAGGATCCGGCGCGCCCGCTCGAAGTAGACATCGGCCGTATCGCCGGCCAGGACGTCGGCGGCCGGCTGGAATCGCGGTGGGGCGACCGCCTTGCGCGCCGTCGACTGGTCGGTGGTCATGGGCCAGCAGTGTAGTGGCTGCCACCTCGATGTCGGGTGGTGCGGCTCACGAGCAGGACGATCACGGCCAGCAGCACGATTGCGCTCGCCAGGCGCACGAGGCCGTTCGCGGCTGCGTGGTCGAGCTGCAGCTCGGCTCGATCCAGGACCGCCACCGCCGTGCGCAGGTCACCATCGCCGAACCGCGTCGCCGCCTCGGCGAGGAGCTGGCGCGGGTCGACCGCCGCGAGCAGCCCGATCGCCTCGAGCGGTCCGCGCGGTGTGTCCGCGCGCCGACGCAGCTCGAGATACGGATCCACCACCGCCCGCTCGGCAGCCAGCTCGGACCGTGCCTTCGCCCCGCCACCGTCCACCGCAAACCGCGATCGGAGCTCGTTGGGGGTTGTCAGCCCCGCTTTCGCGATCTTGGCGATCAACGCGTCCCGTTCGACGAGCCACGCTACCGCTTCGGCGATCGCGACGCGCGCCTCGGCGAAGCGCCACGCTCCCATGTCGGCCTGGATCGGATCCGGGACGCCCCAATCTCCGCCCGCAGCGGCGAGCCGCTGGTACTCGCTACGCGCGGTCGCGCGGTCCGCCAGCTCGGGAGCAGCCTCAGGCCCCAAGACCTCCGGGGCGAAGCGATCGGCCAAGTCGATGCCGCTCGCTGCGGCGAGCTGGTCGATCAGGCGGCGCGTATCCACCGGCGCGAATTGCCTCTCAATGGCGGGGAGCGGATCAGGCAGGGCGGGCTCGTAGGCGGAGAGCCCGGCGACGACGCGCCGCAACGCGTCGGTCAGGCGGGCCTCGCCGATGTCCCTTGCGATACGGTCCACGGATGCCCACGACGCCGCGTAGGCGTATGCGTCGCCAGGGGCCGATGCAGCCTGCGCTCCCCACGCCGCCAGGGGTCGGGCGTCCGCGACAAGCTCGGCGGCGCGAAGCGCGGGATCGTATGGCAGCGCCACCTTGAGTCCGGCGGCCAGCTGCTCCGCGTAATGCGACGCAAGCCCTTCCCGAATCCAGCGGTCCGCGGCGAGCTCGTTGCTGATCCAGATATGCGCCGCCTGGTGCAGGAGCGTGAAGGCCGGCTCGTCGAAGCCAACCTGGATCTCGGCGTTCGAGGAGGGAAGCTCACCATTCGTTCCCTCGCCGCCGACCGCCTCCGTCACCACCAGCGGTCCGACGTGCGAATAGGGCAGGCCGATCGCCTCCTCGAGGCGCGGCAACGCCGCGACGAGGAGGGCCAATGTTCGCTCGCCCCACGCCTGGTCACCGGACCAGGCGCGCACCTGCAAGTCGAGCGTCCCGCTCGCCAGCGCGACGCTCGCCGACTGCGTGGTGTAATCGAGCGGCCGTGATGCGGCAACGAGTGCCAGCCACTTGTTCGGCTGGGCGATCGGGCCGCTGGTCAGGTGCAGAACGCCACCGTCGCTCGTCGTTGTCATCGGATCGCCGCCGGCCAGCACCTGGTAGCCGGTCGGCACGTCGACCGTCACCTGGCTGCTGGTGCCGAAGCCATAGACGGGGAACTTCACGACCTCGGCGCGAACGTGGACGCTGGGCGCCGACGCATCGGTCAGCCGATAGGAGAGGGTGAAGCTGGCCGATTGGTTGTAACGGACGCGCGAACGCGCCTTCACCGATGCCACCGCCATGCCGTCCCGGGTCTCGACAGCCACTGTGAGTGATCCGCTCGAGTCCCTGGCGGTGACCTGCGACGCTCCCTCGTGCAGCGCGATGTCGATCCGGTCGAAGCCGCTCACTTGCCCCGGCGGGTTGGGCGTGGTGTTGGTGAAGGTGACCTCGACCGTCACCGCGATCTGGCCGGCCACTGGGTCCACCACGTAGCGGACCACCGTCGACATCCCGTACTCGGCGGCCACCACCGTTCCTGCGGAAAGGAGCGGGCTCAGCAGCAGGCCGAAGGTGATCGCCGTCGTCAGGCGGGGTCGTACCGGACGGCGTCTCACCGGTTCGTGCCCAGCAGGCGTTCGAGCAGGCCGCGCCGTCGTGGCCGTATGACGGGCGGGTCCCAGGCCGGCATCGTCGCCTCCACCTCCGATCGATGCTCGGCCAAGAGGGCCTCGTTGCGGGGCGTTCGGCCGGTCCAGTCGGGCAGACTGCCACGGTCCGCGACCGCCGCCGCCGTCTCCTCGACGAGCCGGTCGGCGACCACCGTCAGCCGCACCAATGCCCGCGCCAGCGCATCCCGGTCGAGTCCGGCCGGAGGCAGCTCGGTCATCAACATCGGGCGATCGTCATCGGTCAGCGCGAACTTCACGAATGCATATTCGAAGTTGGCACGCAGCATCCGGGCGTAGACGCGCTTGGGGATCTCCATCGACTCAGCGCCGTAGTAGGCCCATGCCGAAAGCCCGACCCCATCGACCCACGCCACCGTGACGCGTAGATCAAACCGGCGCTCGCCGTCGAGCAGGAGATCGCGGCTGAAGGCAAGGTCGCCCGCTGCACCGCCGCCGCCGATCACCTCCACGCCCAGCTCGGCGAGCCAGTCGTCGATGGGCGGGGCGCGATCAGGCAGCGTGCACCACCGTCATCCCGGAGCGAATGGTCTTTCGGCGCTTGAAGTCCGCCTCGCTCACCCCCGGATCGATCCGGCAGTTTCGCCCGATCACGACGCCTGCGGGAACATGAGAGCGCTTGCCGACCAGGGTGATGCCGGCGAAGAGCCGTTCGGGCTCGTCCCGGTTGGGACGCAGGTCATCGCCTTCGCCGATCCGGCTCCCCGCTCCGATCATGCAGTCCTTGTCGATGATCGCCCGATCGACGATCGCTCCCTCGCCGACCACCGTGTCGAACATGACGATCGAGTCGCGCACGATGGCGCCGCGCTCGACGCGCACTCCCGGCGACAGGATGCTGTGCTCCACCGTGCCGTGAATGACGCACCCGTGGCTGATCATGCTGCGCGTCACGGCCGCCTCCGATCCGATCAGCGCCGGCGCGCGCTCCTCGCTCTTGGTGTAGATCAGCCAGCCTCGGTCGTACAGGTTGATCCCCGGCTTGTCCGAGAGCAGGTCCAGGTTGGTCTGCCAGTAGCTCTCCACCGTCCCAACGTCCTGCCAGTAGCCGCCGTACTCGTAGGCGTAGATGCGTCTGCCCGTGGCGACCAGGCCCGGCAGCACGTCGCGTCCGAAGTCGACCCGCTCGGCGGAGAGCACCGATCGCAGGTACGGCCAGGCGAACACGTAGACGCCCATGCTCACCAGATTGCTCGACGGCTTTGCCGGCTTCTCGACGAAGGCGGTGATCCGTCCATCGGCATCGGCCTCCAGGATGCCGAACCGGTGCGCCTCCTCGATCGGGACGGTGCGCACCGCGCAGGTGATGTCCGCCTTGGTGGACCGATGCCGCTCGATGAATGGGCGGTAGTCCATCTTGTAGATATGGTCTCCCGCCAGAATCACCACCAGCTCCGGATCTCGATCCGCGATGAACTCCACGTTCTGGAGCACCGCGTCCGCCGTGCCGCGGTACCACTCCCGCGAGCGACCGCGGCCCAGGTAGGGTTGCAGCAGGGTCACGCCGCCACGGCTCCGGTCGAGGTCCCAAGGGCGTCCGAGGCCGATGTGGTCTATCAGCGAGCGGGGGGCGTATTGCGTCAGCACGGCGACGTCCGTGAGGCCGGAATTCACGGCGTTCGAGAGCGCGAAGTCGATGATCCGGTACTTGCCCCCGAAGGGAACCCCCGGCTTGGCGCGGACCTGCGACAGGATCGAGAGCCGCTCACCCTCGCCACCGGCGAGGACCAGGGTCAGGATCGACTGCGACACACGCAGATTCTCGCACGCCGCGGCGTTGTGTCAGGCCGAAGGGCCGGCCGCGAGCATCCGCTCAGCGGCCGTGCAGGCGCCGACGGCCCCAGCGCCCGGCGCGCGCAACGAGCGGGAAGCCACCGAGGAGCGCGGGCACGGCGAAGAACGGCACCAGGTTCGAGGGCTGTAGCGGTTGCCCGCCGAATGCCACCGGGCTGGGGGCTGGCGTGCAGTTCTTCGGCTTCGGCGGACCGCAGCCGCCGCCGCCGCCTCCGCCGCCCCCGCCGCCCCCACCGCTCGGCGCCGGCGTCGGGGACGGGGACGGCTTGGGGGTAACGCGGATCGTGCCGCAGATCGGCGCCCCGAAACCGCTATTGCCGCGCAGGGGCCCGATCAGCAACCAGACCTTGTCCGGACCCAGGATGCCGATCCTGTTCGGGTTTCCCCTGGGTGCGAGCTCCCCGTTGACGAAGCGGTCGGCCCAGCGCCTCGCTGCGGCGACCATCTCGGGCGGTCGACGACTGTCCTGCGCGACCTCGGCGACGACGTCGAAGCACGTTCCGCTCACCTGCAGCCCGCCCCCGTTTCCAGAGGCATCCGGGGTCGCGATGTACCCGCTGCTGCCGGTCTTGTTGACGTGCACGTTGTCGGGCGGGGGGACGGTGCCGTCCAGGAACGGCACCGTGATCGTCGGGCCGCAGGCGCCGGTGGCGCTCATCCCGCTGAAGCGGCACACATTCGCCATGACCACGCCCGGCGGCTGCTTGAAGTCGGTGTTGGGGGCCGGCTTCTTGCCATTCCAGTCCCAGGGCTTGTTGAGTGCCAGACTCATGAAGTCATGCCACAGGTAGAGCGGGCCATCGGCGCTGTAGAGGCCCTGGCCGAGCTTGTTGGAAAGCGGTTCCTGGTTGTTGTTGCCCATCCACACGCCTGTCACGAGGCTCCCCGGCACGTACCCGAATCCAGACACGTCCCGGAAGTCGTTGGTCGTCCCGGTCTTGAAGCCAGCGTGTCGGCGCGCACCGCTGGGGTCGAGCAGCCGTGCGCGCTCGCCCCACAGCAGGTTCGTCTTGGGATTGGTGTTTCCCTCGATGATCCAGTGGGTCAGGTACGCCTCGGCCGGGGTCATCGGCTCGGTGGCTGCCGGCCCGTTGTCCTTCAGGTTGTAGATGACCTTGCCGTCTCGGTCGCGGATCTCGAGGACGGTGGTGGCAGGGTGCAGCGTGCCCTGGTCGGCGAAGACGCCGTACGCCTGGGTCATGTTGGTGAGGTTCACCGGCACCGAGCCCAGGGTCAGGGTGAGGCCCGGATCCTGGGACAGGATGTACTTGGAGCTGGCCACGCCCATCGACTCCGCGAACTGGGCAGTGACGTCGACCCCGACCAGGTACTGCATCATCACCGAAGGGACGTTCAACGAGTAGCGCAGCGCGTCCATGGCGAGGACCGGACCCTGCTCCTTGATGTTGGCGTTGGTCGGGATGTAGGCGCGCGATGGAGTTGACGAGCCGTACTGGGTCACGGCGTCCAGGAAGAAAGTGGCTGGGGTCGCCTGCCTGGCCCTGAAGGCCGAGCTGTAGGTGATCGGCTTGAACGCCGAACCCGGCTGCCGTCGGCCCAGCCCGGCGACGTCGAACTGTCCCTGGACGCGCGGATCCTTTCGGTTGTAGTAGTCGACGCTGCCTACATACGCCACGATCTCGCCGGTTGCGGAGTTAATCGACACCAGCGCCCCGTTGTGGACGTTCTTGTCGCTCACCGACTTGACCCATTTGGCGACCTGCTCCTTGGCGACCTGCTCCAGGGAGTAGTCGAGGGTCGTCGTGATGCGGTAGCCGCCGGTTCGGACCGCCTGCTCCGGGTTGGCCACGCCCATCGTGGCCAGGATCCGCTCGGCCTCGGCCTGCACCCGGAAGGAGAACTGCGGCTCACGCAGCACCGAGGTGACCTTGCTGGGGTTCATCTCCTCCCAGGTGACCGCGACCGCGGCGTCGTGCTGCATCGGGGTGATGTAGCCCTCCCGCAGCATCGCCGTCAGCACCTCGTTGCGCCGCGCCATGGCTCGCGCCGGGCCGCGCGGGTTGTCGGCGGGTTGGAACGGGTCGTAGAAGCTGGGGAGCTGTGGCAGGCCGGCCAGAAGGGCCGACTGTGCCAACGTCAGGTCGTTGAGGTTCGAGGTGCCAAAGAAGTTGGCGGCGGCGGCCTTGATCCCATACGACCGGTTGCCGTAGAAGATCAGGTTCAGGTACGTCTCGAGGATCCGCTCCTTGCCCGCGCGCCCCGGATAGGCGGCCGTCACCTGCCGGGCGAGGATCTGTTCGCGGATCTTGTCCCCGAATCCGCGCCCCTGCAGGAAGGTGAGGTCAGGCTGCTGGCACGGGTCGGCCGCCGCCGGTTGCGTCCCGGGGTCGAGCGCGACCGACGGGGGGGCCGAGGGTGGAGGCTGGTTGGCGGCCTGTGCCTGCTTGATCGACCCGGCGTACTTGATCACCTGCTGCGTGATGGTGCTGGCACCTTGCACGACCGTGCCCGCCTGCAGATTCGCCAGCGCCGCGCGGGCGACGGCCGTGTAGTCGATCCCGTCGTTCGTCCAGAAGGTCCGGTCCTCGGCTGCGACGGTGGCGTCCACGACCGCCTTGGGGATGGCGGCAAAGTGCACCTCCTCGCGGTTCTCGCATTCGAAGCGGGCCAGCAGGACCGTCCCGGTGCGGTCGTAGACGTAGGTGCTGGCGGGCATCGCGATGCCGTCCAGGATGTGCGGGTCAGGGAGCCCGGCCGAGAAGTAGCCGTAGGCCGCCAGCAGCCCCGCGCCGGTCCCGGCGATGCTGCCGCCGACGAACAGCACAAACACGCCTACCGCAACGATGAAGAAGGTCGCAAGCCCGCGCCGTGGGCTGCGACCTCGTGTGGTGCGACGGATCATCAGCCGATGACGGCGCCGCTGCATGGCCGGGTGCATCGCCGGAACGGTACCCCATGCACGAGATTCGGTCGAATCGCGCGACTGCTGTCGGCGCTCGGCCGACCCCCGATCAGGGCAGGTACTTCCTCGGGTTGATCGATACGCCGTCGAACTGCACTTCGAAGTGCAGGTGGCATCCGGTTGCGAATCCCGTCGCGCCCTCGTAGCCGATCACGTCGCCGACATGGACCTCCTGCCCGACCGAAACGACCTCGCGCGACAGGTGCCAGTAGAGGGTGGCGAGCCGCTGCGAGTGCCCGATCAGTACGCCGATGGCGTAGTCGCCGTACTTGGCATTCGGCCGCCCATCGGCGAGGACGTAGCCGTCCCCAGCCGCGTAGATCGGTCCGCCGCACCCGCTCAGGTACGCGAGGTCGATCCCGGTGTGGTGGGTGTTGAACGGAGTCCACCCAAACTCCTGTGTGACGATGAATGGCATGTGCTCGGGCCACTCGAAGCGACCCCGATAAGCGATGTCAAGCTTGTCGGCCGCGGCCGTCAGCTTGTCCACCAGGGACTGCTGCGCCGCGAGCTGCTGCTCCTGTGCCGCGACCTGCTGCCGCTGGGCAGCGGCGCTCTGGCCGACGGCGCCGAGCTGTCCTTCCTGGGTATCGCGCAGCCTCTGAAGCTGCTGCTGCTTCTCCTCGAGCGCAGCGCGCGCTGCGTCCAGCTGCTTCTGCTGCTCGATCAGCGCACTCGCCCGCATGGCAGCCGCATCGCGCAGCTGGGGCAATGACGCGCGGACGGTTATCAAGGTCTCGCGGCGCACCTCCAGCTCGGTCCGCCGGTTATGGATCTCGGCAGCCAGCTGGCGGTCCTCGTCCGACAGGGTGAGCATGTACGACAGCTCGCTCGAAGCCTGGGTGAAGGAGTCGGTCGAAAGGAGGACCTCGAGCACGGAGGTCTGGCTCTGCTCGTAGGCGATGCGCAGGTGTTCCTGCAGGAGCGCCTCGCGTGACGCGAGGTCGGCCTTGGACGTCACGATGTCGGCGCCGAGCTCGACCAGCGTCTGCTCGAGGGTTCGGATCTCGGTCTCGTATTTGGCCAGCTCGACGCGCGCCTGGTCGAGATCGATCGCGGCCTGCTCGATGGTGCGCTGCGCCTCTTCGATCTGGAGTCCGACGGAGGTGAGGTCGTTCGTGATACCGAGCAGGCTGGCGGCCAGATCGGCCTGCCTACGCCGAAGCTCGGCGAGCTGGGTGCGCTGGCGCGCCAGCTCGGCCTCCATCGTGTGCTGGTCCGCGATCGCCCCGTCGACCGTGGGCTCGTTTGCGCGCGCCGGCGCCTGCCACTGCATCGGCCCGACAGCGACTGTCAGCAGCAGGAATGCGGCGACCCATGGCGCGGCGGACCGACTTGCGATCGACGTGACTCCTTGACAACGCGAGCAGACGATGCTTCGGGGCCAGGATCGCGAGGGCGTGCGCGGCGGCGACCGGAGCGAACCCCGGAACTCCCCCGGGGAGGCCAAGGATAACCGACGGTGCAAGGTCGCCGCCATCCCCAGAGGACCCCCGGCCGATCACCGACGGCGCGCGCTGCCTCAGGTACGGACGAAGGTCGACATTAGCGATGCGATGGGGCCGAGCAGCCCGGGTTCACGAAGCAGGGTGATCACCAACCCGGCCACCAGGAAGGGCCCGAACGGGATGTAGCTCTGCAGGCCGGCGCGCCCGGTGGCCAGGAGGCCAACGCTCACGACGGCAGAGAGGAGGCCGGCCAGGAACATGGCGATGAAGATCGCCGGCCATCCGACGATCAGCCCGAGCGGCGCGATCAGCAGGAGATCGCCGCGAGCGACGCCGCCGCGCACCAGCAGACCGAGCAGGCCCAGGAAGGCGACCGCCGCGCCGCCGCCGATCAGCGCGTCTTGCCAGGAAACCGCCGGGTTGAACGGCACGAACGCGATGGCGACCACGATCAGCGGGTCTAGGAGGAGATGCGGCAGGCGGCGCTGTTCCAGGTCGGTGGCCGTGAGCAGGACCAGGATCCCCAGGATGACGAGATGGACTGCGAGGACGAGCGGGGGCAGGTTCGCGCGCCACGTCACCGCCCCCCCGGCGAGCCCTGCGGCAAGGGCCAGCAGGACGGTTCGCGCCCCTGGCGACCGATGTGAAGCCTCATCCTGCGGCCAGACGGTTGCCAGTCGTTCCGCAGCGGCCCCGAGCGCGGCGAATCCGATGCCGACTGCGAGCGCGCCGGGCGTCACCGAGGGTCAGGTCCCTGCAGCGAAGTTGCGCGCCAGGTGCACGAGCGTCGAGACCGTTGTTCCGAGTGCGCCCTTCGGGTTATGCGCCTTGTCGCGAATCAGGTAGGCCGATCCGCCGATGTCGATGTGCACCCACGGAACTGTGACGAATTCTGAGATGAAGACGGCGCTCTTGATGAGCGACCCCTCGCGCGCCGCCGAGTTGACGATGTCGGCGTGCGCCGAGTCGAGCGTGTCGCGGTACTCGGTCGCCAGCGGCATCTCCCAGAACCATTCCCCGGTCGCATCGGCGGCGGCGGCCACCTCTGCTCCCCACTCCCTGGGCCGCGCGAAATAGGCGCTGATCAGGTCCCCGAATGCGGTCGCCGCGGCCCCGGTCAGGGTGGCGACGTCGACCAGGTGCGTGGCGCCCTGGGTCTCCGCCCAGTGCAGCGCATCGGCCAGGATGAGGCGACCCTCGGCGTCTGTGTTGATCACCTCGATCGTCTTGCCGTTCATCGCCTTGACCACGTCGCCTGGGCGCTGCGCATTGCCGCCGGGCATGTTCTCGACCATGGGAGCGACGGCCATCAACGGCGTCTGGGGAGCAATGCGAGCGACGGTGCGTGCTGCTGCGATCACCGCGGCGGCACCCGACTTGTCGTGCTTCATCTCCTCCATCCGCTCCGGCGGCTTGAGACTGATGCCTCCAGAGTCGAAGCAGACCCCCTTTCCGACGATCGCCAGCCGTCGATCGCCGCCGGCCTCCCAGCCGGGCAGCTTGATGGCGATCAGCCGCGGCTCATGTGCCGCCCCCATCCCGACCCCGAGCAGGGCGCCCATCCCGAGCGCCGTCATCTCGTCGGGGCCGAGCACCTCGACGGTGCAGCCTTCGGCGGTCAGGCCGCGAGCGATCTCCGCCATCGTCTCGGGGTTCAGGTCGTTGGCCGATCGATTCGCAAGCTCGCGCGCCCACTCGACCCCCTCCGCCACCGCCGTCGCCTCAGTCAGGACCGCCTCGCCGGGCGATGTCTCACCCAGCAGGATCAGCTCTTCGACGCTGCGCATCATTGCCGGGGTGTCGCGCACTCTGCCGTAGTACGCCCACGGGCGGAAGGTCCCTTGGCTGGCGCCGATGGCGGCCGCCGCGTAGGCGTCCGCTCCTTCGCCATCCCGGAGCCAGAAGGCCATGGTCGATGCCCCGCGTCCCTGGAGGCGGCGAGCCGCCTTCGAGGCGTTGCGTCGCGCACGCCACGCACCGCGGCCGCGCCGACCCGAGGCGACGAACAGGATCCTGGCCGCGCCGATGCCGTGCACCTCGATCAGGGCTGTCTCGTCCTCGATCGGGTTGAACTCGCCAAAGGAGAGGGTCTGAGTGATCGCTCCGCCGGTGGCCGCATCGAGCTCTGCCAGGTCGGGCGGCATCTTGCGGTCATCGCGGTAGATCGGCACGGCCAGGACGTCGGCCTGGACCGCCGCTGGCTTGGTTGTCTCGGCGCGGACGCGCATCAATGCTCCTCTAGTCGGTGGGTCGCGGGCCGATCCTGGTCGGTTACGACGGATCGGTCCCGACGGATCGGTCCCGTCGGATCGGTCCCGCAGTATAAACGGCGCCCTCCGACCCTCAGGACCCCCCGTGAACCAAGGGCTGGAGGGCGGCGCGAAGGTCCTTCGCCTCGCTGGCGGCCACCGCCAGCCGACGCAGCGGCGTTCCGCTGACGGCGGCACCCTCCTCGGAGAGCGACACCGCGAGCGCGTTATCCGCGCCCTGCGCAAGCTTCGCGGCTTCGGCATACCGCGCCGCCGCTGCCTTGACGTTGGCCGGGTCCCCGGCCAACGTGGCGGTGGCGATCCCGCGTGCCGCCTCGAGCAGGCGCCCGGAGGTCGTCATCCAGTACTGCATCAGCTGTGGACGCCCCTCCCATGCCTCCAGCAGCTGCATCGGCGCGGTGGCGGTATCGAGCCCTTCGAGGGCCGATGCAGGCAGGTCGCGATCGAGCGCGGCCAGGGCTCGGCCCAGCGCCCCGATGATCGTTTCGGTGGCATGCCGGCGCGCGACAAAGACCGTCGCCGCCTCGGCGCTGGCCCGCAGCTGCGTGGCGATCACCAGGAGTCCCGGCGTGTTGTAGTCGAGCGCCGGCACTGCTGTCCCGGGGGCGATCGCTGCGGTGGTCCCGGCCAATGCCGCCAGCGATCGGCGAGCTGCGTCGGCCGTCGTGGAGTCCGCTGCCAGGCGTTCGGCAGCGAGGATCAGCTCGGCCGCTGGGTCGGCATCCCCGGCCACCGTCAGTGCCGCTCCGAGTCGAGCGTGATCCAGGGCACTGGCCAGCGCCATATTGAGCCGAGTCACAGCCCCGTCAGCGGCCGCCGCCGCCGCCCTGAGGGTCGCCATGCGATCGGCAGCCACCGGCGGGTCGGCCCGCGACGGATCGGCAGAGCGGAGGCCCAGGCCGACCCCCACGACAAGCGCGATGAAGATCGCCATCGCCACTCGACGCGTGTCCGGCCAACCTATCATCAGCGAATGGATCTCGATCGGTTGCGCTCGCTGCCGAAGGCCGAGCTGCACCAGCACCTCGACGGCTCGATGCGCCCCACGACCGCGGTCGAGCTCGCAGCCGAGACGGGGTTGGTCCTCACCCCGGAGGAGGCGGTGGCGCGACTGGTTGCGCCTCCTCGCTGCCAGAACCAGGCAGAGCTGCTGCAGTTCTTCGACCTGCCGATCGCACTCCTCCAGACGGCGGCCTCGCTCCGCCGCGTCACCGCCGAGCTGGTTGAGTCGATGGCCGACGACGGCCTGACGTACGCCGAGATCCGCTGGGCTCCACGCCTCCACCTCGAGCAGGGACTGTCGGTCGTGCAGGTGATCGAGGCGGTCGCCACGGGCATCAGCGAGGCGGCATCTCGGCTCGGTCTGCGGACGCCGTTCGTCGGCCTGATCGTGACCGCGATGCGGTCGCATCCACCGGGAGCGAACGTGGAGCTGGCACGCACGGCAGCGGCATTCGGACCCCCGCTAATCGGCTTTGACCTGGCGGGACTCGAGGCGGAGTACCCGGCGCCTCCCCACGCAGCCGCGTTCGTCGCCGCTCGCGACGGAGGCCTGGGTCTCACTGCGCATGCCGGCGAGGTGCCCGGGCCGGAGCGGATCCGCGAGGTGCTCGCCTTTGGCGTGACCCGCATCGCCCACGGCGTGACCGCCGCCGAGGATCCCGAGCTCATCGCGTTGCTGCGCGAGGCCGACGTGACCCTCGACCTGTGCCCGACCAGCAACGTGCAGGCCGGAATCGTGGCCGACCTGGCCTCGCATCCAATTGGCGCCTTGCATCGGGCCGGGGTCAGCGTGACCCTGTCGACCGATGACCGGACGGTCACTGGCACGAGCCTGACCGAGGAGATGGCGCACACGGCGACGGCGCAACGGCTCACGCCCGGCGAGCTCGCCGCCATTGCGGTGAATGGCTTTCGGAGGGCCTTCGGGCCGCGCGCCGTGCTCGAGCCGATGACGCGAGCGGCCGAGGCGGCCTGGTCCGCCTGGGCTGCCGAGGCGCCCGCCATCAGCTGATCGGCAGCTGGAGCAACGCCGCCACGCCGGCGGGGTCGCTGGCCACGTGGTCGGGACGACGCTCGCCGGTGAGCGCATCTGCGATCGCCGCATCGGCGACGCCGGTGAGCACCAGGATCGAGGCGATTCCCGCGCGGTGGGCGGCAACCATGTCCGCATCGGGGTTGTCACCGATCGCCACGGCATCGCCACGGGCCACGCCGGCCTGCTCCAGGATCGCCTGGAAGATTCCAGGCTCGGGTTTGCCGATGACCAGCGGTTCGACCCCACTCGCCACGCGGAGTGCGGCCACGATCGACCCCGCCCCGGGCAGGAAACCGGTCGGAGTCGGGTAGCGCACGTCGGCGTTGGTGGCGATGAATCGGCTGCCGGCGCGCAGGGCAGTGGTGGCGGCAGCCAGCCGCAGATAGTCGAATCCAAGATCGAGGCCCGCCACCACCGCGTCGTATGCGGCCGGCAGCGGGCCGCCGCCGTACGCCGCATCGACCGCCTCGCCGGCCGCGATCGCCTCGAATCCCGCCGCCCGCAGCTCGTCGAGCATCCCTGCCGCCCCGACCGCCAGGACGGTCCGGACGTCGGGCATATGGGCCTGCAGGTGATCGATGGTGGCGGAGGTGGAGGTCACGATTTCATCGACCTCGCTGGGGATGCCCATCTCGGCCAGCCGCTCGACATACGTGGCGCGGGTCGCCATCGAGTTGTTGGTGGCAAATCGGATGTGTGTGCCTTGCCGCCGGAGCGCGGCGACCAGTGAGGCCGCACCAGCGACCGGTTGGAGCCCCCGATAGATGACCCCGTCCAGGTCGAAGATCACCAGCCGTGGAGATCGGTCCATGCCGAGGGATGATAGGGATGCCAACCGCACAAAAGCTATTGAGCCGCCGCTTGACGACACGGTATGATCCTTCGGATTCGCGCCGGCTTCGCCCCCGGGCCAGGACGCGATCGATCCCGTCGCGATCAGATGCGGCGCCGGCATCACTGAGTGAGGGGAGAAGGAGAATCCATGCGGAAGCAGCGATGGCTCGGCGCGAGTGCCGCCCTCGTATCGATGATGATCGTCCTAGCCGCCTGCCAGGGGGCGAGCACCTCCCCATCACCGTCGATGGCGGAGCACTCGATGGCGGCGTCCACGTCAGCGGCGCCAAGCGTGCACAGCGACCTGAAGATCGGTGTCGTGTCAGACGCCGCCGGGATCAACGACAAGGGATTCAACGAGTACTCCTACAAGGGTGCCCAGCAGGGCGCGGCTAAGATTGGCGCAGCCGCCCCAAAGGTGATCGTCCCGAAGGACCAGACCGAGTACTCCTCGGCGATCCAGTCGTTGGTCGACGAGGGGACCAACATCATCGTGACCGTCGGGTTCAACCTCGGCGCAGCCACGATCGGCGCCGCCAAGGCGAACCCGGACGTGTGGTTCGTCGGCGTTGACCAGCAGGTCGGCCCGGGCAAGGACTTCTGTGTCGACGAGCAGGGCAACCTCGATTCGAAGTACGCCTGCAAGGGCGATGCTACGAAGCTGCTGCCGAAGTACATCCAGCTCGTCTTCAAGGAAGACCAGGCTGGCTACCTCGCCGGCATGGTCGCCGCATCAGTCAGCAAGAGCGGCGTCATCGGTGCCGTCGGCGGCCTGACGACCTGCGGACCCTGCGTGCGCTACATCCAGGGCTACGAGCTTGGCGCCAAGTCCGTCAAGGCGGACGCCGTCGTGAAGGGGGTCTATGTGACGACCTCGTTCGATCCAGTGAAGTCCTTCGGCGACCAGCCGGGTGGCAAGCTCTTCGCCCAGAATCTCCTCGCCTCGAACCCGACGATGGACGTCCTATTCGCAGTGGGCGGCCTCACTGGCAACGGCGTTCTTGACGCGGCATGCGACAAGGGCCTCTGGGCCATCGGCGTGGACGTCGACCAGTTCCTTTCCTACGCCGCCGATTCCAAGTGCATTCTGACCAGCGCCGAGAAGCATCTATCCTCGGCGGTGGCAACGGCTATTGAGGATCTCGGCGCCGGACCGGTGGCTGCTGGGGCGTTGACCTTCGACGCGACAAATGATGGAGTCGGCGTGTCCGACTTCCACACCAATGCCAGTGCCGTGCCCGCCGACCTGCAGGGGAAGCTGGACGCAGCTCTTGCTGCCATGAAGGCCGGCACACTTGTGACGTGCCCGGCGAACTGCGGCGCACCGCCGAAGTGATCGGCGGATCTCGCTGAAACCGAGGGCGGGTCGGCAGTCATGCCGACCCGCCCTTTCATCTCCCTCCGCTCGAGGTGGGCGCACCGATGGGCAAGCCACCTGACGTGATCGTTGCTCCCGCAATCGAGATGCGCGGGATCACGAAGCGCTACCCGGGAGTCGTCGCGAACGATCGCATCGACCTGATCGTTCGGCCAGGTGAGATTCATGCGCTGCTCGGAGAGAACGGCGCCGGCAAGACGACCTTGATGAACGTGCTCTACGGGCTCGCGACGCCCGACGAGGGCCAGATCCTGCTGAACGGCGAGCCGGTTCGGATCAGCGGACCGGCGGATGCGATCAGCCGCGGCATCGACATGGTGCATCAGCACTTCATGCTCGTGCCGGTGTTGACCGTGGCCGAGAACATCCTGCTTGGCCTCGAGCCGATGTCTGGGCCGATCTTCATCGACCGGAACGCGGCGCGACGCCGCATCATCGAGCTCGGCCGTCAATTCGGGTTCGAGATCGATCCCGACGCACGAGTCGGGAGCCTGTCGGTTGGATGGCAGCAGCGGGTGGAGATCCTGAAGGCCCTCTACCGCAACACACGCATCCTGGTCCTCGACGAACCGACCGCAGTCCTGACCCCGCAAGAGACCGAGGAGATCTTCGCCGTCCTGCGGAACCTCGCCACGGAGGGGCACAGCATCATCTTCATCAGCCACAAGCTGTACGAGGTGCTCGAGATTGCGGACCGGATCACCGTCATCCGCCGTGGCCGAGTCGTCGGCGAGCGCCTGCCGGCCGAAACGAACGAGGAGGACCTCGCCGAGCTCATGGTGGGCCGCGACGTGGAGCTCACCATCGACCGGGGGACCTCCCATCCCGGCGAGGTCGTCCTCCGGGTCGATGCCCTGCGGGTCAAGGATGACCGCGGCAATGAGGTCGTCCGCGGCGTCAGCATGGAGATCCGCGGCGGCGAGATCCTCGGCATCGCAGGCGTCGCCGGCAACGGCCAGGACGAGCTCGTCGAGGCCCTGTACGGTTTGCGACGGCCGTCTGGCGGCTCCGTGACCCTTCGCAACGCAAACGTGACAGGTTGGTCGCCACGTCGCATGAACGAGGCGGGGGTTGGCTATGTTCCGGCAGACCGGCAGCGGTTCGGCCTCGTGCTCCCATTCACGGTCGCCGACAACGTCGTGCTGACCTCCTACTACCAGGCCCCATTCGCCCGGGGCATCCTGCGAGACGACGAGGCGATCGAAGCGGCCGCCGTCGAGAGCATCCGCGAGTTCGACGTGCGGACGCGCTCGGCAGATGCCGCGGTACGCACCCTGTCAGGCGGGAATCAACAGAAGGTAGTGATCGCCCGTGAGTTCGGACGCGATACATCTCTCCTCATCCTCGACCAGCCGACCCGCGGCCTGGACGTCGGCAGCATCGAGTTCATCCACCGGCAGGTGATCACCAAGCGAGATGCCGGCGCGGCGGTGCTGCTCGTCTCCGCGGAGCTCGACGAAGTGCTCGAGATGGCGGACCGGATCGCGGTGATGTTCCGCGGCGTGATCGTCGCGGTGATGGACGGTCGGACGGCCGATAAGAACGACGTCGGCCTTCTCATGGCCACGGGCGGCCAGAATCGGCCCGAGGCGGGCGCAGCCAGCGTGGCCTCGTGAGCGGTGCATCGCGATCCCTGGGCAACGCCCTGATCAGGATCGCCCGGGAGGCGTGGCTGGTGGGCGCGCTGCCGGTCGTGTCGATCGTCGCGGCTCTCGTGGTGGGAGGCCTGGTCATCCTCGCGTCAGAACTCCTCCTTCCCCACCACATCTTCGATCCGACCCTGCCGATCGCTTCCTACCTGGCCCTGCTCGACGGTTCGTTCGGGCGCGAATCGGCAATCGTCAACACGCTCGTGTCCACCACTCCGCTCCTCCTCGGCGGACTCGCCGTCGCGATTGGATTCAAGGCCGGGCTCTTCAACATCGGCGCCCAGGGCCAGTTCCTGATGGGCGCGCTGGGCGCGGTGGCCGTCGGTGTTGCGGTCAGTGACGCCCCTCCGCCCATCGCAATTCCGATCGCCCTCGTCGGCGGCATGCTCGCCGGGGCTGCGTGGGGATTCATCCCCGGATTCCTCAAGGCGGTCTCGGGGGCGCACGAGGTCGTGACGACGATCATGCTCAACTACGTCGCGGGCTCCGTGCTGGCCTGGGCGGTGACGGGGCCCCTGGGCGTGCCACAGTCTCCGTCGCCCGTGACCTACGCGGTGGGTAACGCCGCCTACCCGATCCTGATCGGCCGTAACGGCCACCTCGGGATCCTGGTCGCGGCCGCCGCGGTGGTCGTCATCTGGTGGCTGCTCTACCGCACGACCCTCGGCTTCGAGATCCGCACGGTCGGGGCGAACGCGGATGCGGCGCGCTACGCCGGGATGCGCCCGCGCTTCCTGATCATCCTCACGATGTCCATGGCAGGCATGCTCGCCGGCACCGCCGGGGCCGGTGTCATCCTCGGCATCAACCACTCGATGAACTCGACCTTTACGACGACGGTCGGTTTCGATTCGATCGCGGTCGCCCTCCTCGCTCGGTCGAATCCACTCGGCGTCCCGTTTGCAGCACTCCTCTTCGGTGCGATGCGAGCCGGCTCCGGGCTCATGCAGATCAGGGCCGGCATCCCGGTCGAGCTCATCGACGTCATCCAGGCCACGATCCTGCTGTTCCTCATCGCCGGCCCCGCGCTCCAGCGGCTCTTCCGCATGACTGCGGCCCATAGCGATCTGGGCAGCCCGGGAAGCGTCGCGGCACCCGCCCCCGTCGAGGTGTCGGGGTAGTGGACCAGGTCATCAACACCCTGTACGGAATCCCCCTCCTGGGGCTCGTGTTCCAGCTCATCGGCTACATCGTCGAGGTCGTTCCGCCGATTGCGCCACTGATCATGCGCGCCGGAGCGCCGCTCGCCCTCGGGGCCCTGTGCGGCGTCATGTGCGAGCGATCCGGTGTCGTCAATATCGCGATCGAGGGGACGATGCTGGCGAGCGCGTTCACGGGCTGGGTGGTCGGCGTCGCGCTTGGGCCATATTTCGGGGAAACCTCGAGCCTCCCGTTCGGGATCACCCCAACGCTCCTCATCGGACTCGCCGCCGCCCTGCTGGTGGCGCTGCTCATCTCAGGCGTCCACGCCTGGCTCTCTATCACCGTGAAGGCGGACCAGATCATCAGCGGCACGATCATCAACATCGCAGCCTTTGGCGTGACGGGCTACATCAACACGATCCTGGCCCCCTTCTCACCGACCAGCGGTGGGAGCTTTCGCGCGTTCGTACCGCCCAAGGAGGTCACCGACCTCCCCGTGGTCGGCTGGATCATCGCGATGTTCCTGGACCAGGGGCCGATCGCCATGTCGGTGATCGTGCTGGCCGTGGGGTTCCAGATCCTCCTGTTCCGGTCGCGCTGGGGCCTTCGGACCCGGGCGGTTGGGGAACACCCTCGGGCGGTTGAGACGGCCGGCGTCGATGTGATCCGGCTGCGATATCGCAATGTCATGGTCGGCGGAATGCTCGCGGGCCTGGCCGGAGCGTTCCTCAGCATGGAGGCGACCAACCAGTTCCAGGCGGGCATGAGCGGCGGCCGGGGATTCATCGCCCTCGCGGCGATGATCGTCGGGCGCTGGACGCCAATTGGGGCGTTCGGTGCGGCGATCCTCTTCTCCACCTTTGCGGCCCTTGGCCAGGTCATCGGCTTCAACCCGCCAAGCGGCAGCCTTGGCGAAGTTGTGGCAGCCCTCCCGAAACAGACGTGGGATGCCCTGCCGTACCTCGTCACCATCATCATCCTGGCCGGCATCGTCGGCAGGTCCATCCCCCCAGCTGCGGACGGCCAGCCGTACGAGCGCGAGCAGGCGGGCGCCTGAGGCCGGTCCCTACCGGCGAGGCGCGAACGTTAGGCTTCGACCAGGTGCTCCGCTTTGTCTTCCATGGCAGCGTGCTGTGAAGGCGGCATGCGCAGGAGGCTGGGATCCAGGCCGGCCGCCTGCATCTCCGACTGGACGGTGAGGTAGTCGTAGGCCACCGATCGGAAGTTGACCATCAGCTCGGGCCCGGCCATGTCGATCACCGCATAGCTGGCGCGCGGGTCGTCCGGCGAGCCGCAGCCCACCGATCCTGCCGCCACGAAATGGCTCTTTCCGACCAGCCGATGAAAGGACTCGTGCGTGTTCCCGAAGCAGAGCAGATCGTCGCTCCCCTGATCGCTTCCCACGCGCGCGAAGTAGCGGCTGGGTCGATCGCTCCACAGGTAGTCGCTCTGGTGGCGCGGCGAACCGTGGAAGAGCAGGACGGAGCGCTCCTCGACCTCCAGCCGCCGGCTCGCGGGCAGCTGCCGCAGCCACGACCGCTGATCCTCGGTGGTCCGCGCAACGGTCCAGGCCAACGAGATCTGCCCTTCGGCCTCGGCCTCGTGGCTGGGCCAGGTCACGCCTGGATGCTCGCGCCGCAGCCCGACCGCCTCGTCCCAGTTGCCCTGGATGGTGGGCAGGTCCATGCGGCGCAGCTCGTCGATCACCTCGCCGGGATGCGGGCCGCGCCCGACCACGTCGCCGACGCACCAGATCGTGTCACAGCCGAGCGCAATCGCGTCGTCGAGGACAGCCTGGAGCGCGGGCAGGTTCGCGTGCAGGTCAGCGAGTACCGCAATCCGCATCCCCGCATTCTGGGCAGGCCTCGGCCGGAGACAATCCCCCACGGGCAGGACTTCGGTTCCATCGGCGCCGCCGATGGGCCAGGGGACGGCTAACTGGCGACGGCGCCCGCGAACGGAGCGGCGATGACGCTGATTCGGCCAGCCACCGTGCGCGCCAGCTCTCGCAGCGCAGCGCCGGCGATGGACGACTCGCTGGACGGGTGCTGGGCCGAGGTGATCGGCGTGCCCGCGTCGCCCCCCGTGCGCACGCCCGGCTCGAGGGGGATCCGCGCCAGCACCTCGAGGCCCAGCTCGCGACTGAGGCTGGCGGCGCCACCGGTGCCGAAGATGTCGTGCTCCGTGCCGCAATGCGGGCAGACGAAGCCGCTCATGTTTTCCACCACACCGAGCGTGCGGACATTGACCTTGTTGAACATGGCGATCGCCTTGCGGGCGTCGAGGAGACTGACCTCCTGAGGCGTCGTCACCACCACCGCTCCCGAGAGCGGGATCAGCTGGCTCAGGCTGAGCACGGCGTCGCCGGTCCCCGGCGGGAGGTCGACGACCAGGTAGTCGAGCTCGCCCCATTCCACGTCACGCAGGAACTGCTGGATGGCGGAGTGGATCAGCGGCCCGCGCCAGATCACCGGCGCTCCGCCGGTCAGGAAGTACTCGATGCTCATCATCTGCACGCCGTGCGCGGTCACCGGGTTCACGCGGGAGCCGACTCCGGTGACGTGCGAACCGCTGGTGCCCATCATCAGGGGCACATTCGGGCCGGTGATGTCCGCGTCCAGCAGGCCGACGCGAGCGCCATCGCGGGCCAGGCTGACCGCCAGGTTGACCGCCACCGTCGTCTTGCCGACGCCGCCCTTGCCCGACGCCACCGCGATCGTGTTCTTCACGCCCGGGATCAGGTCGGCGGCCGGGCCTCCAAACGATCGCTTGACGTTGCTTGCCCAGTCGACGCGCACCGTAGTGGCGCCCAGGACGGCCAGGCCATCGACGATGTCGGACTCGATCTTGGCCTTCAGCGGGCAAGCCGGGGTGGTGAGCTCGACCGTCAGGTCTACGGTCGATCCGGTGATCTCGATCGACTTGACCATCCCCAGGCTGACCAGGTCACGTCCGATCTCGGGGTCCTTGACCTGCGACAGGGCGGCCATGATGTTCTCGTCGGTGAGCTGGTCGAGCGTGGTCAGGGCGAACTTCCTTTCGACGTGACTGAGCGGGGCTGTGCCGCGAGGGTAGCAGAGCGGCGAGCCCAACCGATGCTACCTATGTTGAGGATGCCTCGCTCAGGCGAGCCCATCCCAGAGGCCCGATTCGGGCGCCGGCGCGCCGGCGCCGGCGGGCACTGCCAGGTTGGAGCGGGCCAGGCGGTAGTGCTCAGTGGCAAGGTACGCGTCGCGCACCTCCGGGCGCCAGTCGTGGAACGGCCCCGCCGAACCGGTCTGTGACACGTGACGTGCGATGGCTGCCAGCTTGACCTGCGCCAGCTCCCCGAGCTCGAGAGTCAGGCTGTCGGTGCCGTCCGGCGAGCCGTAGCTGTCCGGAGCTCGATCGCCGAGCGGTGCGAGGGCGGCGGACGGCACCACGAGCTGGTAGAGCTTGGCCGCGCGCCATGCAACCTGGTCCTCCTCCAGGTCGTCCTCGTACGACAGCGGCTCCCCGGCGCGCTCGAAGGCGCTCGCAACGGCGCGGCCCACCGTCACGTGGTCGGGGTCTCCGGTGACCCCCTCGGGGCCGAAGGTGAGGATCACCTCGGGCCGATGCATCCTGATCGGCTGCACGATCCGCCCGGTCAGCTCGTCGAGATCGACCTTCGAGAGACCCTCTTCGGCGTAGTCGAGCATGCGCAGCACCCTGACCCCCAGCAGGCCGACCGAGCGGCGCAGCTCGTCCTCGCGGACGGTGTCCAAGTTGCGCCAGATGACCGGCTTCTGGTACGAGCGGTTGCGCCCGCCGGGGGCCGGGGCTGGGTCGAGGAGTCGCCGGTCGAAGGCCCCGCGGGTCGCACAGACGACCACGGTATAGGCTCCCGAGGCCGCCGCCTGGGCGATCGCACCACCGAAGCCGAACGCCTCGTCACCCGGATGGGCGACGACGACCATCAGGCTGCGGGCGGGGTTCCGCTCCCGGACCGGCCGCCAGATCGAGGACACGGCCGGCAGTCTATCAGCCTAGACCTCGACCTCGAGAGCGATCGGCGCGTGGGATTCGGGGGCGAGGTGGCGGTCCGCAGAAGCGTCTCCGGCAGCCGGCAGCCGGTCCAGGAAGCTGGCCGCATGGGCGGTCTCGATAGCGCGACCAATCTCCTCGAGCGACATGATCTCGGTCCGCAGCAGAAGCGAGATCTCGTCGCGCAGGTGCGATGTGAGCATCTCTGGGCCATCAGTCGAGAGGGTGAAGCGGACCTCGTGGTCGATCAGCGAACGGAGAATGAAGCGCAGCTCGGTGACGTTGCGGACGACGCGGGTTGTCAGGTTCGAGGTGGGGCAGACCTCCAGCACGATGCCCCGCTCGCTGAGGAGCGCCATCACGTTGGGGTCGTAGGCGCTCTTGACGCCATGACCGATGCGGGTCGGCTCGAGTGCCTCGATCGCCTCGCGCACCTCTTCGGGACCGCCGGTCTCGCCGGCATGCACGGTCACCCCCAGCCCGGCTCGCCGGCATTCGCCGATGACGTCCCGATAGTCGGCGAACCGGAAGGATGGCTCCACCGGACCGGCGATGTCGACCGCCACCACCCCGCGGCTGTGCCAGCTGATCGCCTTGGCGACGATGATCTCGTTGAGGTCGCGGCTGAAGCTTCGATCGAGGCAGAAGATGAGCCCGGCGCGCACCTGCGGGTACTCGAGCACGGCCCGATCCATGCCGCGAATCGCGGCTGCGATGATGTGGTCGAGGTCCTGCTCCCCGCCGCGGTTGCGCTTCATCGGATTGAAGCGCAGCTCGATCTGGGTGATGTTGCTCTTGCGGTATGCCCCGCCGATCACCTCGTACACGCTCCGCTCGACCGCGATCGGGCTGGACTGGATCAGCTCGGTCCAGTGGAAAAGGTCGAGGTAGGCGTCGAACGAGCGTCGACGGCGACCAACCGTGATCAGGTCGCGAAAGGCCCAGTAGTCCTTTGTGGGGAGGCGGATCCCCTGGGCGTGGGCGATCCCCCACATGACGGCCGGGGTGACGGCCGCACCAAGGTGGACATGCAGCTCGGTGAGCGGCGTTCTGGGGTCGAGTCGGGGGCGGGGCATGGTCCTCGCATGGCGTCGATTTGATCGAGTGTAGCGCAGCCCGACGCTCCGCCGCCGCCGCCGCCCGATGCTAGAATCGCCGCGCCATGGAGCTGATCCGCCAGGTCATCGAGTTCATTTCCACCGGCCTTGGGGGGCTTCTCGCCACGCTGGCGCCATTCGGATTCATCGGCCTCATCGGGCTCTACCTGCTCTGGCTGGTGGTCGGCTACCTGCGCGTATCGCAGGTCGGCATCCAGGCCGAAGCGGCGACTCTGCCGGCGCTCCCGCTGCCGCGCGCTCCGGACGGCGCAATCGCGGTACCGCGCGGCGTTCCGTACTGTCCGGTGGATGGTCTTCGCTATCCGGCGGGGGCGCGCTTCTGCACCCAGGACGAGGCCGATCTCGCCGTCTCCTGCGCCAACTGCGGTGCAACCATTCGCGCGGCCGACGAGTCCTGCTACCGGTGCGGCACGCACGACACCCTGTCGATCGCATCGGACTGAGCGCCGCCGCCTGACGATCCGTCCGGCGGGCCGCTCGCACGGACGACGCCCTTGATGAACGCATCCTCCGCCCTCGCGGTCGCGGCCCTGATCACCCTGCTCGGATCGGCGCTGATCGGCCTCTCCGCAGCGCTCGTCGCGCTCGCTCGCGGCCCCGTGCACGCGCCTGCGACGGTGGGCGGCCGGGCCTCGGGCGCCGTACCCCGCATCAGCGGCGAGGCGACCGCCCTCGCAGGGTTGCTTCTCGCGACGCTCCTCCTGCTCGGCGCGCTCATCGCCAGGACCGTGGCGACCGGCCACGCGCCGTGGTCGAACCTGCACGAATTCAGCGCGGCATTCGCGTTCGGCCTGTTGGGGGGCTTCCTGGCCCTGGCTCGTCGAAGGCCGATCGCCGGGCTGGCGCCCGTCGTTGCGCTGTTGGCTGCCGCCATCCTCGGCGTTTCCCTCCTTCAGCCCGACGACGCGCGGCCACTGGTACCCGCCCTGCAGGCGCCGCTGCTGCTGACGGTCCACGTCGGCACGGCGATGCTGGCCTATGCGGTCGGTGCAATCGCCTTCGCCGCCGCCCTCGGCGAGATCGTCCAGCGGGCAGCCCGGGACCGTATTGCCGCCCTCCCGCCGGCCGCCGTCTGCCGGGCTGCCGCGCATCGCGCCGCCATCGTCGCCTTTCCAATCCTGACGGCCGCGATCGTGCTCGGATCGGCCTGGGCCAACCTCGCCTGGCGCTCGTACTGGAACAACGACCCCAAGGAGCTCGCGGCGGCGGCAACCTGGCTCGTCTACGGCGGCTATCTCCACGTCGCCGGGCGGCGGGACCGATGGGCGGGAGTCGCCCCATGGCTGCTGGTGCTCGGCTTCGCCGCCATCCTGTTCACCTGGCTCGGCGCTGGGTTGGTCTTCGTCGGGCAACACTCCTACGCGGGCTCGTAGGGAGCCGTCGCTCGCCCAGGTCAATCGGAGAGCTGCGACCTGGCGTACGCACGCATGGCGGGGACGTCGGGGATCATCACCCACCCACGGTTGGTGTTCGGCTCGTATCCCACGAAGAGCGAGAAGCGAGGCGGATCAAGGACGATGGCGGTCACCCTGGCCGCGGAGGCACGGCGCCCGATCTCGAGCAGGGTCGGCAGCTCGTCGAGGCCGATGTCGGTCTGCAGCGACTTGAGCTTGCCCGCGCTGGCGATGAGTGACCCCAGCCCGGGATCCAGCCACTTCTGAACCAGGGCCACGATCACCTGCTGCTGCCGAGCCGCGCGCCCATAGTCGGTGTCCGCGCGACTCCGGGTGTAACTCAGCGCCAGGGCGCCGTCCAGGTGGATCGGTCCCGGCTGCAGATACAGCTTCACGTGCGAGTCCGAGATACGGGTCTTGAGGTCCACGTCGATCCCGCCGACTGCATCGACCATCCAGCCGAAGTCGTCCATGTCGACCCGGATGTAGCGGTCGATCGGAACATCCAGCAACTTGGCCATTGCCCCTCGCAGCGTCTCCATCCCGAACTTCTGGGCGATGGAGTTGATCTTGCCGCGGTAGATGCTGCCGTCGGGCATCGGCACGTCGACCGTATCGCGCGGCAGCGACATCATGTCGATCCGCGATTTGTCGGCGCTGATGCTGACCACCATCAGCGCATCGGTGTTCCAGTCCTTCACCCCGGCGGCTCGCCGGCCGATGCTGGTATCGGCCCCCGCCACCAGCACGGTGAGCCGCCGACCGAGCATCGCCTGGTCGAGCGGGATGGGAGTGGGGCTCGGCTCAA
>JBDTQD010000010.1:0-45061 GCA_039932375.1 Chloroflexota bacterium
TGTGGAACCGCATCCAGGTGGAGCGCTCGTTCTCGGCGCCGAACCGCTCGCGGCAGAGCTTGTACCAGATCCGCCGAGCCGCACGGAACTTGGCGATCTCCTCGAAGAAGTCGTTGTGGCTGTTGAAGAAGAAGGAGAGGCGCGGGGCGAAGTCGTCGAATGGCAGGCCACGAGCCAGGGCGTCCTCCACGTAGGCGATCCCATCTGCGATCGTGAAGGCCAGCTCCTGCACGGCCGTCGAGCCGGCCTCGCGGATGTGGTAGCCGCTGATGCTGATCGTGTTCCAGCGCGGCATCTCGCGCGTCCCGAACTCGACCGTGTCGGTCACCAGCTTGAGCGACGGGGCGGGCGGGAAGATGTACTCCTTCTGGGCGATGAACTCCTTGAGGATGTCGTTCTGCAGAGTCCCCGTCAGCTCGGCGCGCGGCACGCCCATCTTCTCGGCGGCCACGATGTACATCGCCCAGATCATGGCTGCCGGCGAATTGATGGTCATCGACGTGCTGATCTCGCCGACCGGCAGGCCGGCCAGCAGGATCTCCATGTCGGCCAGGCTGCTGACCGCCACGCCACAGGTCCCGAACTCGCCGGCGGCGAGCGGCTCGTCGTGGTCGTAGCCGTACAGGGTCGGCATGTCGTACGCGATCGAGAGGCCGGTGCCGCCGGCCGCGATCAGCTTCTTGAAGCGGGCATTGGTGTCCTCCGCGGTCCCGAAGCCGGCGAACATGCGCATCGTCCAGAGGCGCCCGCGATGTCCGGTCGGGTGGATGCCTCGCGTGAAGGGCGGCTCGCCGGGGAGCCCCAGGTCATCGATCTCGTCCCAGCCCTCGTCCGTCCCCGGGGGGGGACTCAGCCGATAGCGCGGCCGGTCACGGTCGGGGTCGTTGGCGGGATCGCGCAGGTCGGCAGCCGAGTAGACGCGATCGATCTCAACGCCCGACTGCGTGATGA
Source organism: Chloroflexota bacterium (assembly GCA_039932375.1). Classification (GTDB taxonomy): domain Bacteria; phylum Chloroflexota; class Limnocylindria; order QHBO01; family QHBO01; genus CF-167. Next base: position 952 of record JBDTQD010000010.1, read on the forward strand.
ACCGGCGCTTCCGCTCGCTGCCACGCTCGAGGGCGGGCTTCAGCCGTGCCTCTTCCCAGGCGCGCAGGTGCTCAGCCCAGCGGTCATCATCGGTCATGGACGCCATGTTGCGGGTTCGAGCGATCCGCCTGCAAGCCCAGCTTCACCGCTCCGCGGGCGCGCCGGCCCTATGGGTACAGGCCGCGCAACGCGGTCGCCTCCGCCACGCGCCCGACGGCGACCATCATCGCGGCGCCGCGCAGGTCGACCCCCTCGCGGTCGGCGGTGGCCATCACGCCGGCGAGGGCAGCGTCCATGATTCGCTCCAGCTCGGCGGCGATCTCCCGATCGGCCCAGAAGAAGGCCTGCGTGTCCTGCACCCACTCGAAATAACCAAGCAGCAGGCCACCCGCGGTGCACAGGATGTCGGGGAGGACCAGCACGCCGCGGTCGCGCAGGATCGCATCCGCCTCGGCTGTGGTCGGTGAATTGGCCGCCTCCGCCAGGACCCCGGCGCGCAGGCGATCGGCGCCGGCTGCCGTCACCTGGTTCTGGAGGCCGGCCGACACGAAGATCTCGCAATCGGTCGCGAACAGGTCCTCGCGCTCGATCGCCTCGGCTCCCGGAGTCCCGGCGATGGTGTCGTGCCGATGCGTCCACTCGATCGCGGCGGCCACGCCGATCCCGGCGGGATTGGCGACCGCGACTCGGTCGTCGGCGATGGCGACGACGCGGGCACCGGCCGCGGCAAGCATCTCGGCCAGGATCGTCCCGACGCGCCCGAAGCCCTGGATCGCCACCCGCGCCTCGCCGAGCGCCACGCCGCGCGCCCGTGCTGCCCCCGCGATGCAATGGAATGCGCCGCGGCTGGTGGACTCGCGGCGCCCGCGCGTCCCGCCGATGGCAAGCGGCTTGCCGGTCACGATCGCGGGGATGGTGTGGCCCTGGTGCATGCTGTAGGTGTCCATGATCCAGGCCATCGTCTGCGAGCCGGTGTTCACATCGGGGGTCGGGATGTCCCGCTCCGGCCCGATCAGGAGGCTGATCTCGGTGGCGTAGCGGCGGGTCAGGCCCTGCCGCTCGTTGGCCGACAGCCGGCGCGGGTCGACGACCACGCCGCCCATGGCGCCGCCCCATGGCACTTCGACCAGCGCGGCCTTCCAGGTGTTGAGCATGGCGTTGGCGCGGACCAGGTCGAGGGTCAGGTCGCGCGTATAGCGGACACCGCCGGTCGCCGGGCCGCGGTTCAGGTTGTGGTGGACCCGGTATCCGGTGAAGGCCTGGACCGATCCGTCGTCGAAGGTGACCGGGAAGTGGACCTCCAGCTCGCGCTTCGGCACGCGCAGGACGCGGTGCAGGCCGGGGTCCAGGTTGAGCCGATCGGCCGCCACGTCAAGGTCGTGCTGCGCGGCAGCCCACACGTTGTCCGCGGCCGAGGTTCCGTTTTCGGGGGGAGGCATCGGACACAGGCTATCGCGAAACCGCCGCTCCCGATCGCAGTCCGAGGCGCACCCGGGGTGGCACACTTGGGCGTCCACTCAACCCCGCGTGCCGGCGAATCGCATTTCGCCGCTCCGGCACGGACCCGCGACCAGGAGGCATCCCCATGGCCCCGCGCGTCATCACCGTCACCGGTCCCATCCCGCCCGAGCGAATCGGCTTCACCCTCCCCCACGAGCACACCGGCATCCAGCTGTGGCATGTCCCAGACCGATGGGACTACTGGGAGCTGACGCCCGACGAGCTGGGGCTCGCCGAGGAGCTGGCCGACTTCCGCCGCCGTGGCGGCTCGACCCTGGTAGATCTGACCTTGCCCGGTGTCGGTCGGGATCCAGAGCGCCTGCGTCGCCTCGCCACCGGCACCGGGGTCCAGATCGTGATGGGCTGCGGCTGGTACCGAGAGCCGTACTACCCCGCCGAGGCACGGATCGACCGCCGTACGGTCGACGACCTGGCCGCCGAGCTGATCGCCGAATTCGCCGATGGAGTGAATGGCACCGGGGTGCGGCCGGGGATCATCGGGGAGATCGGGACCGACAAGCCATGGGTCAGCGCCCTCGAGGAGCGTGTCCATCGGGCCGCTGCGCGGGCTGCGATCGCCACCGGGATGGCAATCAGCACCCACGGCGTCAGGTCGCCCGTCGGCCTTGCCCAGCTGCAGATCTTCGAGGAGGAGGGGGTCGAGCCAGGGAGGGTGGTGGTCGGCCATGCCGACTCGTATCCGGTGCTCGATCATTACCTCGCCGTCCTGGATCGGGGCGCCAACCTGGAGTTCGACTTCCTGGGGCACCGTTTCGGCGAGGAAGAGGCGGCCGAGCCGCGCCTGGTCGAGCTGATCGTTGAGCTCCTCGAGCGTGGCTACGGGACGCAGCTCCTGCTCAGCCAGGATGTCTGCCATAACAGCCAGCTGCGGTCGAACGGCGGGTTTGGCTACGCCTATCTGCAGCAGCATTTCCTGCCGACCGTGCGCACCGCGGCGGTGGCAGAGGGCGAGATCGCCCAGATGACGATCGACAACCCGCGTCGCATCCTGACAATCGAGTAGGGAGCGCATGTCCGAGGCGCGCGACCCGGCAGCTGACCTGCGAAGGATCGCCTTCCTGCTGGAGGCGGCCAGCGAGCCGACCTTCCGTGTGCGCGCATTCCGGAACGCGGCGGCGACCGTCGAGCGAACGCCGGGCGATGAGCTCGTCGAGCGCTCGCGCAGCGGCACGCTGCACGAGCTGTCCGGCATCGGCGATGTCCTGGCGCGGACGATCGCGGAGTCGCTGCGCGGCGAGGAGCCGGTCTACCTGCGGCGGCTGGAAGCGACCGGCGGCCGGCCGATCGCCGACCTGGGCGCGGCCCTCCTGTCAGCGCTGCGCGGCGACTGCCACGTCCATTCCGACTGGTCCGATGGTGGCTCTCCCATCCGCGACATGGCGGAGGCAGCCCGCGATCTGGGGCACGCATACATGGTGCTGACCGATCATTCGCCGAGCCTCAAGGTTGCCAACGGCCTGTCCGCCGAGCGCCTGGAACGCCAGCTCGGCGACGTTGCCCAGGTCAACGTGGAGCTCTCGCCGTTTCGGATCCTGACCGGCATCGAGGTCGACATCCTGTCCGATGGCTCCCTCGACCAGGATCCGGCGCTGCTGTCACGACTCGACGTGGTGGTCGGCAGCGTTCACTCGGAGCTGCGCATGGCGGAGCGACCGATGACTCGGCGCCTGGTCACGGCGCTCGCCAACCCGAACCTGGACGTGCTCGGCCACGCCACCGGTCGGATGGTGGCAGGCAAGCGACAGAGGCCGCCGAGCACTTTCGACGCCGAAATCGTCTTTGCCGCGGCGCTCCGCTTCGACAAGGCGATCGAGGTCAACTCGCGCCCCGAGCGGCTCGACCCGCCGAAGCGGATCCTGCGCCTGGCGGTGGAGGCCGGCTGCCGCGTGGCGATCGACTCCGACGCTCACGCCCCGGGGCAGCTGGCGTGGCTCCCGCTCGGGTGTGATCGGGCCGCCGCGTGCGGGGTGGCAGAGCAGTCGGTGGTCAACGCGATGGATGCCGATCGGCTCCTCGCATGGGCTGCTGCTCACGAGGAAAAGGAGCGCCAATCGGTCATACTTTTGACCCCACCCTGAAGAGGAGATTGCCATGTCAGTCGCGAAGGTCACCGAACTGAGCTGCACCTCGAGCGAGTCATTCGAGGACGCAATTCGGCAGGGAATGGCCCGGGCCAACAAGACGCTGCGCGGGGTGCGCGGCGCCTGGGTCAAGGAGCTGCGGGTGAACACGGACGCCGATGGCGCACTCGAGTTCCAGGCCAACATCCTGGTCACCTTCATCCTGGAGGGATAAGGCGACCATTGGCTATTCGACGGCGAGCCCGATGCGGCGTTCGCGACGAACGAAGCGGCTGCGATAGGTCGGGTTCGAGACCCGGGCGTTGACCGTGGCGGCATCCAGCGGCTTGGCGCTGCGCGGCGGCGTGTAGCGCCCACGCTCGGCGATCGCCGTGGCCAGCTCGGCGGCCGTCTGCGGCCCGCGCTCGGCAATCACCGCGGCGATCTCCTCGTGGAGGGGGATCTTCGCCGCCGCGCTGGCCTTGCGTCGGGGCGCTGAACGTGCCGGTGTCGCGCCGCCCGGCACCTTGCGGGGTCGCCCGCGGCCGCGTTTGATCGGCGGCTCAGTCTCAACCGTCTCCCCGCCTGCACTCGGCCCTGAGGGTGCTGCAGGCTCGGCGGGAGCTGTCGTCATCTGCTCGAGGCGGCGGTACAGCTCATCGACGCGTCCCGCCAGGGCGGCCAGCGCGTCCGGCGCAATCGCGGAGGGGGCGGGGCTTCCGGCGCGTGCGGCGTCGAGCCGCTCCTCCATCCAGCGGGTCACCAGCTCGCCGGGACGCACGCCGGCCTCGGCGGCGAGCAGCTTGAGGGCGCCCAGGCGCCGTGGGTCGAGGCGTATCGACATGCCGCCGTCGTCCATCGGTCGCGGCGCAAATCCCCCCGGCCGTGCCGGTGGTCCGCCGAAGCTGCGCTCGCGGGGCGGCCCGGAGCCGAACTCGCCGCGGTCGCGCTGGGGCCGGTCGCCGGAGGAGGGCCGGTCGCCGTACGCGGGCCGGTCCCGGGGAGGACGGTCGCCGAATGAAGGCCGGTCACCGGGGGGTCGTCCGGAGCCGCCGGGTCGGCCGCCGCCGGGGCGTCGGTCAGGTCGTCGTTCGTATGGCATCGCGCTCACCATAGCCGGTGAGGCGCACTCGCGCCAGAGGAGGGGTCAGAAGCTGCCGCTTCCTCCGCCGCCTCCGGAGCTCCCGCCACCACCGAAGCCGCCCCCTCCCGAGGAGGAGGAGGGAGGCGACGAACCGATGCTGCCGATGGCGCTGAACATGCCGCTGATATCCGGCACGCCCGAGCCCGAGAAGATGCCGCCACTCGCCATCCCACTCCCGAGCGACGAGGGCGAGCTTCCCAGCCAGAGTGGGTAGTAGCCGCCCCCGGGGGTTGCCATGCCGGCGGTCTGATCCTCCAGGCCGCGGCGCAGGACCTCGGCGACCTCGGCGTGCAGGCCGAGCGCGAAGCCCCAGACCACCGCCTTGTCCGGGGTGTCCGCCAGCAGTCGAACCGTGGGATCGGCGACCACCTGCTCCATGCTTCGCGCCTGCTCCAGGGTCTTCTGCAGGGTGCGCCGATACGCCTTGAGCATGGCGTCGACATAGGCGCCATTCGGCGTCCGCTGCGACATGAACTGTCCGATGGCCCAGGCGATCAGGCCGCCAACGCCGGTCGCAGCCCCGAGCAGCGTCAGTCCGGACATCGGGATCAGGAAGCCGCCGGCGACGAAGAGGGCAGCGAGCCCCATCTCGCCGAAGCCGATGAAGCTCCAGCGGGTGATCAGGGTCGATGGCGGACGCGTGAACCATCCCAGGCGCACCACCTCGTCCTCGAGCTGGTCCCGGATCGGCTTGAGCAGGCCGTTGAGCTCCCACAGACGCTCACGGGCGATCACGCCGCCGCCGACCGCCTGCTGGCGCAGCAGGTCCCAGGCCTCGCGCTCGGGGCCTGCCAGGCGCCGACCGCTGGGCGCCTCGTCGCGCACCTGGATCGCCGGGTCGAGGAGCGGATCAGGCTCGTCGTTGGATTTCATCTTGCCCGCACGATCGAGGTTCTGGAAGGCGATCCGTCCGCTTCCGGCCAGCTCGATCAGGAGCGTGTCAAGCGAGTGCTGGGTCGCCTTGCCATCCCGTACCACGGTGGCCAGCGGTGGCGTCATCTCCGCGGGAGGGCCGGCCATCAGGATCGACGGGGAATCGAGCACCTCGGGGTCGTCTCCCTGGCGGCGCCAGGCGCGGAACGCGAATCCGACGATCAGCAGGAAGGAGACTGGCGCGCCACCGAGGCCCACGACGGCGTTCACCTGCCGCAGCAGGTTGAGCCGATCGGTCGCCGACGGCGTGATGGCCGACCCGACCACGTCGAGCGCCGAGACCAGCCCGCCGCTCAGCTGGCCCTGCTGTGCCGCCGGCACGATCACGTTGTCGATGACGGCCTGCAGATCGCCCTGCGACATGTAGCCGCGTAGGAACCCGGCGCCGGCGAAGTAGCTGACCTTGCCATGGACCTGGTTGGATTCCAGGCTGACCAGCCAGACTAGGCCGTCGTCGTATCCGGCGCGACCCACTCCCCACTGGTCCATCAACGCCCTGGCGGCCGCCAGGTTCGAGTCTTCTGTGGCGAGCTCGTCGACCTGCACGTACACGACGATCTCGGCGCCGCTGCGCGCCTCGATGTCATCGATCCGCCTCTCGAGTACCTGCTCGATGCCAGGATCGAGTGCGTTGGCGGGGTCGTACACGGCCTGCCCGTGGACGGGCGGGGGGAAGCGCTGGACGTTGGATGGCAGGCCGGGGAAGCCGAAGACCGTCACCCCAATGACGATTGCCCAGAAGATGGCAAGGCCGAAGCTGCTGACGAATTTGAACGCGCGCATCAGGCCCACGGTCGCAGGATAGACGGCCGGCATCCCCTCGCGCGTTTTGCGCGGATCACTCCCGACCGGCTAGGTGCAGCTCACCGTCACGCTTGCCGGCTCCGAGGCCAGGCCCGGGATCCGATCATCGAAGGTGATCGTCCCGCCGCCAGCCACCTGCGGCGAAACCGTCGAGCTGACGCGCAACACCTGCTGTGCCGCGTCGCGCGCGCTGATCTGGCACTTCGCCCGCCCAGCCTTGGTGCCCTCGTTGGTGACCTGCACCTGCACCAGCACGCCGTCGGGTGGGTCGGCGCTCCAGTGCAGCGCCTCGCCCCGGAATGGACCGATCCCGCGCAGCGACAGGCTCGCGGCGATCGCCATGATTGCCACCCCGGCCACGATCGCCACCACGATGGTGCCGTGGTACTGGCTCGCCGAGGGGGTCGCCATGCCGGCCCGGTTGCAGACCTCGCAGATCGTCTCGTCGGGCCCGATCTGGCGCCCGCACTTGTAGCAGTTGCGCAGCGGCCGGGGATCGGCTGTCACGTGATCGGCGCCATCCGCTCGCCGGCATGGATCGGGACCTGCAGCCAGTTCTCGTGCGGTGCCAGCGGACAGCTCCAGATCGGGTCGTAGACGCAGGATGGGTGGTAGGCGTAGTTGAAATCGAGGACCAGCTCCTCGCCGTCCGAGCCGAGGTCGGCCCCCTTGGCGGAGTCCCACAGGTATCGGCCGCCGCCGTACGTCTCCGTGCCGCTGGTGGCATCCACGAATGGGATGAAGATGCCACCGGCGTACTCGTTCAGCCAGTAAACGGCGAGGCGGGCCGGAGCCTCGTCGACCGTGAAGCGGACCCACCCGATGCGGGCGTACGGCATCGTCGGCCCGTCCCCGGAGCGCGGCAGGTTGAGCGGTGGAGCCTTCGGATCGGGCTCAAGGCGGGCGCTGAACGAGAGAGCCGGGTCGTGGCGCCAGTAGGCGAGGCCCCGAAAGTCGCGCCGCGCCGCGGCCGGCACAGGCGACGAGGGGTGCGTTGCGAAGAGCCGATCCTTCGCCGCGCGAAAGCCGAGCAGACGCGCCGGCCCCGCGCGTCGGTCGCGGCGCAGCGCGTCGTAGGTCGCCGCCGTGCGGCGCCGCCAGTCGGCCAGGTCGAGGTACTCGGACATGGGTGCGCCGAAAGTGTACGGGCGGCGCCGCCCGGAGGCTGCGCCGCCCGTGTCGGCCTGTACGTGGACGACCTCAGGGAAGGCTGCTGTCCTTCAGGAACTGCCGGGCGACGTCCGGGATCTCCTGGTGGCTGAGGTTGATCGCCGCACCCAGCTTGGTCAGCTCCTCGGTGCTGAGCTTGGCGATGATCGCGTTCAGCGTCGCCGCGAAGTCCGCCGGAGCCGCGTCGGCCAGCGCCTTGGTAGCGAGTGGCACCATGTTCTGGGCCGGCTGCAGGTGTTTGTCGTCCGCGAGCAGGACGAGGTTCATCGACGAGATCTCCGGCTGGGTGGTGCAGACCTGCGCGACGTCAATCGCGCTGTCGTTCAGCGAGGTCGCGATGTCTGCGCTGCATGCCGGGAGGGTCTCCACCTGCAGCTTGGTGAGGTCGATGCCATAGGTTGTCTTCAGGCCCGGGCCGCAGACCGGGTTGTCCGGGCAGCCTTCAGCCACGCCCCAGACGAGCTTGGCGGTGACCTTGGCCAGGTCGCTCATGGTGGCCAGGTGGTACTTGTCGGCTGTCTCCTTGCGCACCGCGAATCCGTCGGCATCGGTGCCCGGAGAGAAGTTGAAGGCGACCCAGCCCTTGGCGTCCAGGGCAGACTTCATGTTGTCGAGCGCCGTCTGCGGGTCAGGCGACAGGTCCTTGATGCCGAGTCCCTGGCCGGCCAGGCCGCCGAGGTACTCGGGGATGAGGTTCACGTCGCCCTTCGCCAGGGCGCTGTGCACGGCAGGCCGCTCACCGATCTCCAGGTGGCGTTCGACCGTGTAGCCCTTGGTCTCGAGTGCCTGCGCGAACATCTCGCCGACGACGGCCGCTTCCCAGAAGCCGGCTGACCCCACCTTGACGATGGGTTTGTTGGCTGCCGCGCTTGAGCCCGGCGAGCCCCCGCTCCCACCCGGCGTGCAGGCGCTCACGATGAGCGCCAGCGCCGCCGCCCCGAGAGCGAGCGTGCGGTATCTCCGCATTGGGTCCTCCTTGTTGAATGGGATTGCCCGTGCCGCGGCTTCGTGCGCGGCCTGCCCGGGAGTCTAGCAGCGATACCCCGGATACTCAGATACGGTCCCCGAGGTCAGCCGTATCAGATCAGAACGCGGAAATCGCCTGCGCTTCTGGCATCCGCGACGCTTCTGCCGATCCGCCGCCTGAGCTCGCCAGCCCTGGCGAGGTGGCGCGGCGCTGAAGCCACACGAATCCCAGCTCGGTCAGGATCGCCAGCAGCGCGACCAGGACAGCTGCGGCGAAGACCCGGACCTCGTCGCTCAGGGCCAGCCCCTGCAGGATGTACGCCCCCAGCGTTCCGCCGCCGACGAGCGCGGCGAGTGGGGCGGTCGCCACGACCGCCACGGCGGAGACGCGGATCCCTGCCAGGATGACGGAGAGCGCCACCGGTACCTCGATGCGGAAGAGGAGCTGCATCTCGCGCATGCCCATGCCACGTGCCGCCTCGCGCAGCTCCGGATCGACCGCTCGCAGGCCGGCATACGTATTCGTGACCACTGGTGGGATGGCCAGCGCCACCAGGCCGATGAATGCCGGCAGGAAGCCGATGCCGCCGCGGTGGAAGAGACCGGTGCTGATCGGATAGGCAATCCCCAGCCAACCGAGCGAGGGGACAGCTCGCCCGATGTTGCTGACCGCGACTGCGACCCGCGCCCCTCGCCCGGTATGCCCGATATAGAGCCCGATCGGGAGCGCGATGGCCAGCCCCACGCCGAGCGATGCGACAGAGAGCGACAGGTGCTGCCACAACCGCAGAGGAATGGCGTTGTTGCCGGTCCAGTTGGCAGGATCGGTGTACCAGGCGAGGACCTGGCCGAAGAAGTCCATCGGCCTAGCCCGCCTGCGCCCGCGCCCATGGAGTCAGGCGCCGCTGGAACACCTGCAACCCCAGATCCACGATCGTGGAGAGGAGGACCACGATGACGACGCCGGTGATCGTCGCCGTCGGGAAGCGACGTTGCACACCGATGTTCACGATCAGGTAGCCCAGCCCGCCCATACCGATCAGGGTGGCGATGGTGACCAGGCCGATGGTGGTGACGGTGGCGATTCGAAGTCCGGCCACGATGATGGGCAGAGCGATCGGCAGCTCCACGCGCCAGAGGCGCTGACCATTGGTATAGCCCATCCCGCGAGCCGCCTCGATCACCTCGGCGGGCACCGAGCGGAGGCCGGTGACGATGTTCCGCACCAGGATCACGAGCGTGTAGCTGACCAGAGCTATCTCGGCGGTCAGCAGCGAGAGGCCTGTGATGGGGATGAACAGCACGAACAGCGCGATGCTCGGAATGGCGTACAGGATGCCGCTGATGGCCAGGATTGGCGCATAGATGTGCGGGTAACGTCGGACCGCCAGCGCCAGGCCGAACGAGATCACGAAGCCGGCGGCCACCGCGATGACGGTGACGAGCAGGTGCTCTCCGATGCGCTGTGCCAGCAGCCCGAGGTGGGCAAGCACCCAGTCCATCTGGAAAAACGGCTGGCCCTCAATCACGGCCTGCTCGCCGCGGGCCCGCGCAGGACGTCGGAGATCGCATCGACGCTGATCACGCCGAGCGCGCGGTCACGGTCGTCGACCACCACCCCGATCTGCACCGACGAGCCGAGCATGGTCGACAGCGCGTCACGCAGGGTCGTCTCGGGCTGCAGGGTCGGGGAGCCGGCGATGGCATCTTCAGCGACCACTTCGCCTTCGGCCGCCATCCTGCCTCTGCCGATCCAGCCGATCGGCCGTTCGTCACCGTCGACCAGGAGCGCATAGTCTTCGCCGCCCGCCTCCAGCCGGCCGTGGAGCTCGCTTCGAGGCTCGCCCAGGCGCGCGATGATCGGCGTGCCGAGCGGAAGGTCGCGAACCCGCGCCAAGGACAGCCGCTTCAGCCCGCGATCGGCACCCACGAAGTGCTCGACGAACTCGTTGGCCGGCGTGGCCAGGATCGTCTCGGGGGTGTCGTACTGGGCCAGCACCCCGCCCCGCTGCAGGATGGCGATCCGATCGGCCATCTTGATCGCCTCGTCGACGTCATGCGTCACGAACACGATCGTCTTGCGCACCCGCTCCTGCAGCCGCAGGAACTCGTTCTGGAGCCGATCGCGCAGGATCGGATCGACCGCGCCGAACGGCTCGTCCATCAGCATCAGTGGCGGGTCGGAGGCCAGGGCGCGTGCCACGCCGACGCGCTGGCGCTCGCCGCCCGACAGGGCTGCGGGGTATCGATCGCGGTAGCCCGCCGGGTCAAGCCGCACCAGCTCGAGCAGCTCCTCCACGCGTTCGCGGATGCGCGGCTCCGGCCAGCGCAGCAGGCGCGGGACGACCGCGACGTTCTCCGCCACAGTCAGGTGCGGAAAGAGCCCGACCTGCTGGATGACGTACCCGATCCGTCGCCGCAGCTCAACGGCGGGCAGCGACGTCACGTCCTCTCCGTCGATCGTGATCCGGCCGCCGGTTGGCTCGATCAGGCGGTTGATCATCTTCATGGTGGTGGTCTTGCCACACCCCGATGGGCCGACCAGCACGCAGATCTCGCCGGCCGGAATGGTGAGCGACAGGTCCGTCACGGCCGGGGGGCTGCCGACCGGCCCGAAGCGCTTGCTGACGTGCTCGAGCGTGACGACCGCCGCGGTGGTTGGTGCGGCACCGCCCGGAATGCGCGCACCCTCGACGGAGCTGCTGGTCACCGCTGGAATGATACGGACGGGGGCGAGAGGTCCGACGCCACCGCCCCGGTCAGCTGGAAGACCTGGATCCCCGCGCCGTTGAAGACGAGCTTCCAATCGGGGCTCCCGCCGAAGTCCGTCCGCACGCAGCCCTCGATGCCGGGCGGGCCCGTGTCGAGCAGGTAGGTGGCGTGCAGGGAGCGGGCCAGGTCGGCGGCCAGATCAGCCCTGCCGGAGCAGTAGATCGTGTTGACAAGTCCGGCCCGCTGATCGGGCGAGTAGCCAAGGTTGGAGATGTACGGGGTGAAGGTCAGCAGCCGCAGGCGACCGGCGGCGTCGGTCGGCGAGTTGAGCCAGCCGTTCGTGACGAAGACGCTCCGCTCCGGGGTGTTGGCGGCGATCCAGTCGGCCGCCTCCACCTCTCCCCAGCCGAGCACCACCTCGCGGTTGAATGCGGTCCACGCCGAGACCAGGAGCGGCGACGGGATGCTCAACGCGAGCACGATCGCCAGCGCCGCAGCCGGCCAGCGGCGGACCAGCCACGCCGCGAGCAGGGCCACCGCGATCCACATCGCCTGGAAATACTTGTTCATGTCGAAGTCGATGACGCTCACCTGGACCAGGTTCGGCACAGCGAACAGGACGATCAGCCACAGTGCCAGGAATGCGCGTCGCGGGACGCGTGCCACGAAGAGCGCCACGACGGCGAGCAGGAACGGGATCCCCAGGTTGGTCAGGTAGAAGAAGAGAACCGCCCACGGTCCGTCATCAACGGGCGCCTGTCCCCAGCCCAGCACCCAGCGTATGGCACCGCTGCCCTTGGCCTGGAGCAGAGGAGCGACTGCAAATGGCACCGCCAGGAAGTAAGGCGCCAGCAGGAGCGCCGCGTTGCGCGGCGCGGCCAGGTCGAAGAGCCGCCCGCTGACGAGGACCCAACCGACCGCCAATACCAGGAATGCGGGGAAGAAGAAGAAATGGAAGGGCGCCAGGAGCGCCCCCAACAGCCCGGCGAGGAAGATGAGCCAGGGTCGGTCGCGCCAGCCGGCCTTCCGCGCGCGGGCGCTGGGCAGGCCTGCAACCAGCAGCAGCACCGCCCCCACCAGCATCGGCAGGCCGGCCGTCGTGGCCCGGTGCACCAGCAGCCCGGTGCCCATCACCGATGGGATGCGGAAGAACGGCCACTCCGTCAGCCATGAGTTGTCATACGAGTTCTTGGTCACCAGGTACGGCAGGTCGCCGAGGCCGTTCGCCATGTCGCCGATCAAGCGCACCCAACCGAGCCCACCGCCGAGGATGACCAGCACGACAGCGATCAGCGCCGCGCGCCGCGCCCCCCGGCCGCGCAGCAGGGTGAGCGCCAGGCCGTGGACCAGCAGCGCCAACGCCCCGGTGAGGATCGCGGAGGAGAGCACGAAGCTAGGGATGGCGAAGATCCCCGCCGCACGCGCGACGATGGCGGCATGGAAATCGGCGAACCAGTGATAGATGAGCGGCTCGCCGGCGAAGTAGGGGACGTCCGGCGGGAAGTTGCCCGCGTTGAGCGACTGCGCGATCGACAGGTGGACGCCCAGGTCGCTCCAGTTCGAGCCTCCGGCTGAGACCCCGTTGGGGGTCGCATGCCACAGGCCGCTCTGCAGCACCAATCCGACGAAGAGGCCCGCGGCGGCGGCGACCGAGAAGGCAAGCCAGTCGCGTCGCAGGGCATGCCAGACGGTGGTCGCCTGTGAACGAGCGGCGGCGGGGCCGCCGCGAAGCACGCCGATGGGAATCGGCAGGGCGAGGAGCGCCGCCACCGCGAAGATCGTCTCGCGGCCGTAGCTGCTGGTCGCCAGGGAGAGCCAGTAGACCAGGTGCGTGCTGAGGGCGACCGACAGGATGATCGCGAGCCCCAGGCGCCCGGTTGCGGCGATCCGCGGGCGAGCCCAGGCGACCAGCGCCCATCCGGGGAGGACGAACAGCAACGGCCAGACGACCAATACTGCGAGCGGTGGCGCGAGCCACGCGGCCAGGAGAGCGGTCGCCACCAGGAGCACCGCAACCGCGGCGGCGATGGCATTCGTGGCAGCCGCGCGCTCGGTCATCCCGCGCCCGATCATAGCCGAGCCTCGGCGGGGATCAGCCGGCGCGAGCGGCTCGGAGTGACCCGGGGAGTGGCTGGCGGGGATCGAGGAGCGCCACGATCCGATCGACCTGGCCCTTCGTCAGGTTTCCGCCAACCGCCATCTTCGCGGCGAGCGCGTCGGCATCGCCCAGCACCTGGATCCCCGGCCGCTGCCCGGGATCCCATACGATCTCGACGCCACGCGATGGGACGAGGCAGGCGGTCACCGACGATGGCAACGTCGCGCGCTCCAGGTACATCTCCAGGCGACGACCGGCGAGGCGCGCGGTGGTGATCGGCGTCGCATCCCACGGGACCCACGACTCCGTGGCAGCGCTCCAGTGATACCAATGTCCGTTCCGCTTTCGGTAGCGTCCCGCCGCCGCGCGCAGGGTCAGGGCCCACGTTCCACCAGGCCCGACCACGACCGCCTCGATCGGCTCATTGCCGCCGGCCAGCACGCGGCGAAGGTAGTGGTATCGGTCGTCGAGCCGGCGGCCGAGCGGCCCGCTCAGGCGGTCGCCCGCCGCGCGCGGAAGCGACAGGCGCAGCGAAGGCGAGGTCGGCCGGTGAATCAACATGGCGGCGGACGATCGGTCGTGCGGGTTGGGCGGGCGCGCTCCGAGTCTACCGCTGCCGGTGCGTCGCGCCTAGCCCGCGAATATCCCCTGCTAGCATGCGTTTCATGGAAGAGCGGTCACCGGGCAGCCAGATCCCCGAGGCGATCAGGACCCTCCTCGTCGAGCTCGGCGAGGACCCCGAGCGTGCCGGCCTGGCCGGCACGCCGGATCGGGTGCGTCGCATGTACGCGGAGCTGACGGACGGGTATGCGACCGACCCCGAGGCGCTGCTCAACCATGCGGCCTACGAGGTCGACTACGACGAGATGGTGGTCGTGCGCGACATCGAGTTCTATTCGCTATGCGAGCATCATCTCCTCCCCTTCTTCGGGCGCGCGCACGTCGGCTATCTGCCGCGCGGCCGCGTCATCGGCCTCTCCAAGATCCCGCGCATCGTCGACATGTACGCACATCGGTTGCAGGTGCAGGAGCGCATGACGCAGCAGGTGGCGACCTTCCTGATGGAGCGGCTCGACGCCAAGGGCGTGGGCTGCGTGGTCGAGGGGACGCACCTCTGCACGGTGATGCGCGGCGTGCGCAAGCAGCAGGCGACGATGGTCACCAGCTCGATGCTCGGCACCTTCCGCAGGGACGCGCGCACGAGAACCGAGTTCCTGACCTTCATCGGTCGCACCTCCGACCGCTAGGCCGATGCCCTACGCCCCGCTCCTCACCGAGGCGGAGATCGTCGATGGGCTTGCCGCCCTGCCGAACTGGCGCCGGGAGGGTGAATCCCTGGTCCGCACGGTCGTCTGCCCAGCCTTCCGGGAGGCGATCTCCCTGGTGGATCGCGTGGCCGATGCCGCCGAGGCGGCCGATCACCACCCCGACATCACGATCAACTGGAAGCGGGTCACCTTCAGCCTGACCACCAAGGCATCGCACGGACTGACCTGGCGCGACATCGACATGGGGGCCGCGATCGACCGCCTCGCCGAAGCGGCGCGTGGACAATGAGCGAGGCTAGAATCGGTCTCTCGCATGACCGATGAGACGCGCAGCACCGAAGATCGCACGACGCCGATCCGTGTCCTGATTGCCAAGCCGGGGCTTGATGGCCACGACCGCGGCGCCAAGGTGCTGGCTCGCGGCCTGCGCGACGAGGGCTTCGAGGTGATCTATACCGGCCTGCGGCAGACGCCCGAAATGATCGCCGACGCCGCCGAGCAGGAGGACGTCGACGTGGTCGGCCTGTCGATCCTGTCGGGGGCGCACATGACCCTCCTGCCGCGCGTCGTGCAGCTCTGCCGCGAGCGCGGCATGGACGACGTGCTGATCGCGGCCGGCGGCATCATCCCCGATGCCGACGTGACGAAGCTGAAGGAGGCGGGGATCGCCGAGGTCTTCGGCCCGGGGACCAGCATCGGGCAGATCGCGACCTACTTCCGCGACCACGCCCGACGGCGCGCCTGAGGGTCGTGGCGGACCTCGGGGAGCTGTTGCGCGGCGCCGCGGCCGGTGAGCGTCTGGCGCTTGCCCGCCTGCTGACGGCGATCGAGAACGACGCCCCGGGGCTTCACGAGACCCTGCCGGCCATCTTCGCTGCGGGGCACCAGGCGCACGTGGTGGGGATCACCGGACCGCCCGGCAGCGGCAAGTCAACCCTCGTCGACGCGCTCACCGACGAGTGGCGCCGGCGCGGCCGGCGGGTCGGCATCGTGGCGGTCGACCCATCGTCTCCATATACCGGCGGGGCGATCATGGGGGACCGGATCCGGATGATGGACCACGCCGCGGATGGAGACGTCTTCATGCGCTCCATGGCGAGCCGCGGCGAGCTGGGTGGGGTGGCGGCCGCGACCTGGATGGCGTCAGCGGCCCTTGACGCCGCCGGGTACGACCCGATCCTGATCGAGACGGTCGGCGCCGGGCAGAGCGAGATCGAGATCGCACGGCTGGCCGAGACGACCGTAGTGGTCGAGGTGCCGGAGATGGGCGACGAGGTCCAGGCGATCAAGGCCGGATTGCTGGAGGTCGCCGACCTGCTGGTCGTCAACAAGGGCGACCGTCCCGGCGCCGACCTGGCAGCACGCCACCTGCGGGCGATGCTCTCGACGGCCGGTGGCCGCATCCTGCGCAAGCCACCGCCGATCATGCTCACCACGGCGACCAGCGGGAAGGGGGTTGCCGCCCTCGTCGACGCGATTGACGAGCATCGCTCGGCGGCTCGCTCACCGTTGCAGGCCACCGCCAGGGCTCAGAACCAGCTGCGCCGTGCCCTGGCCGACCTGGCCCTTCGCCGCGCGTCACACGACGGGGACTGGGAGGACGTCGTGCAGTCGGTAGCCAAGCGCGATGTTGACCCGATCAGCGCAGCTGAGCGGCTGCTCGGCCCTGAGAAGACCGGCTAGTCCAGATCCTTCGCCAACGACCGATATTAGGTTTGCGCGCGACGTCCTTGCCGCCGGACACGCTCACGCGCGCACGTGCCGCGGGTGGCTCATCGACCTGGCGTGTCATGGGCGCTTATGCGCTCGTTCTCTCGTGCGCGCACGGCTGGGCGAACGCACGCCTGCACTGTCAGTCCTGACGCGGCACGTTCCAGGCTCGCTCAGACGCCACGTGCTGATCCGCCGTGTCACGTGGCATCGACCCGATTCTCGCAGGATCTGCTGGTAGGCTACGGGTCCATGAGTCTCGATCGGGTGTTCGTCATCGGCGCCGGCCTGATGGGGCATGGCATCGCCCAGGTGAGCGCGGCGGCAGGCAAGCACGTGACCCTCGCCGATCGGACGGCCGAGCTGGCGGATGCCGGCAAGACGCGCGTGGCGGCCAACCTGGTCCGACAGGTCGAGAAGGGGAGGCTGCCGCAGGCCGAGGCGGACGCTCTCCTGGCCCGCATCTCGACCGCGGTCGGCACTGACCAGGCGCCCGGCCACCAGATCCTGATCGAGGCGGTCTTCGAGGACGAGGCGATCAAGCGTCAGACCTGGCAGGCGCTGAGCGCAACCGCCGACACGGATGCCATCTTCGCCAGCAACACGAGCAGCATCAGCATCACAGCGCTCGCGACTGCAACCGATCGGCCCGGGCGCTTCATCGGCCTCCACTTCTTCTCGCCGGTGCCGGTGATGAGCCTGATCGAGATCATCCGAGGGCTGGAGACCGATGACGCCACGCTGACCGCGGCGCGGACCTTCGCGCAGGAGCTGGGCAAGACGGTGATCGAGTCGAAGGACTACCCCGGCTTTATCGTCAACCGGATGCTCGCCCCGTTCATCAACGAGGCGGTCTTCGCGCTGATGGACGGGACCGGCAGCGCGGAGCACATCGACGCCGGCGCCAGGCTCGGCCTGAACCACCCCATGGGCCCGCTCGAGCTGAGCGACTTCATCGGCAACGACGTCATGCTCAGCGTGCTCGATGTCCTGTACCGCGGCTTCGGCGACCCGAAGTTCCGTGCCGCCCCGCTGCTGCGCCAGATGGTCAGCGCCGGGCACCTTGGGCGGAAGGCGCGGCGCGGCTTCTATCTCTACGACGACCGGGGGACGAAGATCGGCTGATGGCCAGCACCGCGACGCCCACGCGGCCCGATCCGTTCGCCCTCAGCGAGGAGGAACGAGGCGTCCGCGACACCGCCCGCGAGTTCGCCCAGCGCGAACTCTCGCCGACCGTCGCGCAACGCGACGACGAGGAGCGCTACGACCGAGGGCTCTTCACGCGGATGGGCGATCTGGGGCTGACCGCGATCCCGTATCCGGAAGAGTTCGGCGGGGCTGGGCTCTCGTACTTCGCCTGGGTGCTGGCGATGGAGGAGATCGCCGCAGCCGACATGGGGATGGCGATCAGCCTCTCGGTCCACGTCCTCTCACAGCTCTGCATCTTCTCCTCCGGGACCGATGAGCAGAGGGCGCGCCTGCTGCCACCAATGACCGCCGGTGTCGAGCTGGGCGCCTTCGCCCTGACCGAGCCGGGAGCCGGCTCGGACGCCGCAGCGCTGTCGCTGGCAGCGCGCCGCACCGATGATGGCTACGCGCTCACCGGGACCAAGGTCTGGATCACGAATGGCGGCGAGGCGGACCGCTACGTCGTCTTCGCGACCGTCGACCGATCGCGCGGCCGCGATGGGATCACCGCCTTCGTGGTCGGACGCGACACCCCCGGCTTCCGCATCGGCAGCCACGAACGCAAGATGGGGATCCGTGACTCGCCGGCCGCCGAGCTGGTATTCGAAGAGGCGCTCGTCGCGGAGGCGGACCGGCTCGGGGCGGAGGGCGAGGGACTCAGGATTGCGCTCGGCTCCCTCGCTTCGGGACGGATCAGCATCGCGGCCGCCTGCACCGGCCTCGCCCGGGCGGCGCTCGAGCACGCGACCCGATACGCCACCCAGCGGAGCCAGTTCGGCCGCCCGATCGCCGAACAGCAGATGGTCCAGGCGATCCTGGCCGATGCCGCCGTTGCGGTCGATGCTTCGCGCCTGCTCACCTGGCGCGCCGCGCGCCTGCGGGATGCCGGCGGGTCGATCAATGTGGCCAGCAGCATGGCCAAGATGTTCGCATCGGACACCGCCATGCGCGTCGCCACCGATGCGGTCCAGGTCTACGGCGGAGCCGGCTACTCGCGCGACAACCCGGTCGAGCGCTTCATGCGCGACGCCAAGGGGGCGCAGATCTACGAGGGCTCCAACCAGGTTCAGCGGCTGATCATCGCGCAGCAGCTGATCGACGAGACGCGGAAGTCGGACTGATGACAGCCACCGTTCCCGGCGGGGCGATCGAGGCCGTACCGCCCGGGATGATGGAGACCGAGCTCGAGCCTCTGAACATCCCCGCCGAACTGCGGGCCGACAACCTGGTGTCGCTCGTCCACAACGCGATGCTCCGCAACCCCGACAAGGAGGCGCTGCGCTGGAAGCTGCCGAAGACGAAGCGCCAGGCCGGCGGCCCGCCGGAGGAGGAGCCGGTCGCCTGGACCAGCACCAGCTACCGTCAGACGTGGGACTGGATCACGCAGGTCGCGATGGGCCTCAAGCACCTCGGCATTCGCGACGGCGATCGGATCTGCATCATGAGCCGCACTCGTCCCGCCTGGCTGGCCGCCGACCTGGGCTCGCTGTCGCTGGGAGCGGTGACCTGCCCAATCTATCCGTCGGTCGAGCCGAGCCAGGCGTCGTACGTGATCAACAACGTCGCAGCGCGGCTCATCTTCGTCGAGAACCTGCAGCAGGCCGCCAAGGTCGCCCAGGTGCGAGCTGACTGCCCGAGCCTCGAGCACGTGGTGGTGATCGACGACCGCGGCCGGCTGCCGGCCGGAGCGATCAGCTTCGACGACATCTTCGACCTGGCCACCGCCGACCCCGGCGAGACTCGCGAGTGGACCGAGACCTGGCAGCGGTACGGGCGAGACAGGGTGGCGACGATCGTCCACACCTCCGGCACGACGGCCACGCCCAAGGGCGTGGTTCTGACCCACGGCAACATCCTGCACAACTTCGAGGGGGGCGTGCAGGCGGTCGACTTCAACGAGGACGATCTCTTCCTGTCGTTCCTTCCGCTCTCGCACATGACCGAGCGGGCGGCGGGCCAGATTGTGCCGCTCGGACGTGGCTGCACGATCGCCTACGCCGAGCCGGCGATCGAGCGGTTGGCGGCCAACATGGCGGAGGTGCGCCCGACGGTGATGGTCGCCGTGCCGCGCCTCTATGAGCGCCTCCACGCGCGCGTGATCACGACCGTCGAGGCGGGGCCGGTACTGCGCCAGAGAATCTTCGGCTGGGCGCTGGGGCTCGGCCGGGCCAAGTACGCGAACCACCTCGCCGGGCGGTCGAACTCGGCATGGCTGAGCCTGCAGCTGAAGGTCGCCGATCGTCTCGTCTTCCACAAGATCAAGGCCCGCACCGGTGGGCGCGTCCGCTATTTCGTGTCGGGTGGGGCCCCGCTCTCGCAGGAGATCGGCGAGTTCTTCTATGCCATGGGGATGCTGATCCTGGAGGGCTACGGGCTGACCGAGACAGCCCCGCTGCTCACCCTCAATCGGCCCGGCGACTTCAAGTTCGGAACGGTCGGTAGGCCGGTGGCGGAGACCCGGATCAGGATCGACGCGACCAGTGGCGAGGTGCTGGCCAAGGGACCGCAGGTGATGCAGGGCTATCTCAACCAGCCGGAGGAGACGGCCCGGGTCATCGACGCCGAGGGCTGGTTCCACACCGGTGACATAGGCGAGCTGGACCCCGATGGGCGGCTCAGGATCACCGATCGGCTCAAGAACATCCTGGTGCTCGGCAACGGAAAGAACGTCGCTCCGGCACCGATGGAGATCGCCATCCTGACCAGCCGTTACATCGCGCAGGCACTGATCCTCGGCGACAACGAGGCGTACACCGGCGCCCTGGTGGTTCCCGACTTCGAACAGATGGCGATCTGGGCCGCTGCCAACGGGATCGCCGAGACATCACACGAGCTGCTGGTTGCGGAAAAGGCAGTGCAGAAGCTGATCGAGGGCGAGGTGCGGGCCAAGCTGGACGCCTTCCCCGTCTACGAGCGGCCGCGGCGGGTCGCGCTCCTCCCACGTCTCCTCTCGGAAGAGGAGGGAGAGCTGACCCCGTCGCTCAAGGTGAAGACACGGGTCGTGGTTCACAAGTGGGCTGACCAGGTCGCCCACCTCTTCGGAGACGAGGAGAAGGAGTAGCGCGCCTGCGCGCCTCATCCACTCGCTCGCCGTGGCGGGGTACCATCAGACCATGAGCGATGTGTTCATCCTGTCGGCCGCCCGCACACCGATCGGCAAGTTCGGCGGCGGCCTCTCGACCGTCCCGGCCACCGATCTCGGCGGCGTGGCGATCCGCGCTGCGGTCGAACGGTCCGGGGTCGATCCCGCTCGCATCGACGAGGCGATCATGGGCCAGGTGATCCAGGCCGGAGCCGGCCAGGCCCCTGCCCGGCAGGCTGCGCTGAAGGGGGGGCTGCCCAACGGCGTCAGCGCCACCACCATCAACAAGGTGTGCGGCTCCGGCCTCAAGGCGGTGATGCTGGGAGCGGCGTCGATTCGCGCCGGCGACGCGAACCTGATCGTGGCCGGGGGCATGGAGAACATGAACCTGGGCCCGTACCTGCTGCCGGGTGCGCGGGCAGGCTATCGGCTTGGGAATGCCGAGCTCGTCGACTCGACCATGCACGACGGCCTGTGGTGCGCGATCTGCGACGTGCACATGGGGCTGCATGCCGAGCGTGTGGCGGCCAAGCACGAGGTCAGCCGCGCCGCGCAGGACGAGTTCGCCGTCCGCTCGCACCAGCGCGCCCTGGCGGCGATCGCCGAGGGCCGGTTTGCCGACGAGATCGCGCCGGTCGAGGTGCCGGGCAAGAAAGGCCCGACCATCGTCGACACCGACGAGAACCCGCGCGCCGACACTTCCCTTGAGGCGCTGGCCAGGCTCAAGCCTGCATTCCAGCGCGATGGAGGGACGGTCACGGCGGGCAACTCGCCAGGGATCACCGACGGCGCCGCCGCGCTGGTGCTCGCATCGGAAGCCGCGGTGTCAGCCAACGGTCTGAAGCCGATCGCCCGGATCACCGGCTACGCGCAGGCGGACGTCGCGCCGGAATGGCTCTTCGAGGCTCCCATCGACGGCGTGCGGCGGCTGCTGGAGAAGCTGGATCTGCGCCTCGACGAATTCGACCTGGTCGAGATCAACGAGGCCTTTGCGGCACAGGTCCTCGCCGATGGCAATGCGCTCGGCTTCGACTGGGACCGCGTCAACGTCAACGGCGGCGCCATCGCCCTGGGCCACCCGATCGGCGCCTCCGGCGCGCGAGTGCTCACCACGCTCCTCTACGAGCTGCGTCGGCGCGGTGGCCGCCGCGGCCTGGCGACCCTTTGCCTCGGCGGCGGGGGAGCGGTGGCACTGGCGGTCGAGGCGCTCTAGGGACTCCGCCTGCTTGACCCGACCCTATAATCGGGCCGCTCGCGCACCGGCCAGCTCCCGCACCCAAGACCGCGGAGGCGCCGGCCCGCGACCACTGGAGGCCTGATAGCAGCACGCATGGCAAGTTCGAATCCGGTTGCAGAGGTGCAGAACATCTGGGCCGTGGCCCAGGCGCAGTTCGACTCCGCGGCTGAACAGCTCGACCTGGATCCCGGCCTGCGCCGCGTGCTCCGCGTCCCGCAGCGAGAGCTCACCGTCAACTTCCCGGTGACCATGGACGACGGACATGTCGAGGTCTTCACGGGCTTCCGCATCCAGCATAACGTCAGCCGCGGCCCGGCCAAGGGTGGGATCCGCTACCACCAGGCCGTCACCCGCGACGAGGTGCGTGCCCTCGCCATGTGGATGACCTGGAAATGCGCCGTCGTGAACATCCCGTACGGCGGAGGCAAGGGCGGCGTGATCGTGGACCCCAAGACGCTGTCGATGCGCGAGCTGGAGGGACTGACCCGCCGTTTCACCACCGAGATCAGCCCCCTGATCGGGCCGGATCGCGACATTCCGGCGCCCGACGTCAACACCAACGCCCAGGTGATGGCCTGGATGATGGACACCTTCTCGATGCACCGCGGCTACACGATCCCCGGCGTGGTCACCGGCAAGCCGATCGCCATCGGCGGGTCGCTCGGCCGCAACGAGGCGACCGCTCGCGGAGCGGTCTACACCCTGCACCAGGCGAGCCGAACGCTCAACCTGCCGCTATCCGGCGCCAGGGTCTCGATTCAGGGCTACGGCAACGCCGGATCGATCGCGGCTGACCTGCTCGCCGCCGAGGGCGCCGTGATCGTCGCCGTCAGCGACTCGAGCGGCGGCATCTACAACCCGAAGGGGCTCGACCCCGCGCGCGTCAGCGCCTGGAAACGGGAACACGGCACCGTCGTCGGCTTTCCGGGAGCCGATGCGGTCAGCAACACCGAGATCCTGGAGCTCGACTGCGAGATCCTGGTGCCAGCCGCCCTGGAGAACCAGATCACGGAGAACAACGCGCCGCGCATCCAGGCACGCATCGTGGCCGAGGCCGCGAACGGACCGACCACGCCGCAGGCCGACCAGATCCTGTACGACCGGGGCGTCTTCGTGATCCCCGACATCCTGTGCAACGCGGGCGGCGTGACGGTCAGTTACTTCGAGTGGGTGCAGGACATGCAGTCCTTCTTCTGGACCGAGTCGCGGATCAACGAGAGCCTGCACGAGATCATGGATCGCGCCTTCGAGAGCGTGCATGCCATGAGCGAGCGCCACTCGGTCCACATGCGCATGGCGGCCTACATGGTCGCGGTGGCGCGCGTCGCGGAGGCAACCACGCTGCGCGGCCTCTACCCCTAGGAGGGGCTCTCCAATGCTCGACCACGAAGAGCGCTTCCTGTTCCGCGAGGAGATCCTGAACCTCGCGAACGCCCTGGCCGAGCCCGGAGCGCTCGACAACGTCGAGGACCTGCTGGCCGACGTGACGACCTCGCCGCGCTTCGACAGCGACGTCTTCACGCTCGAACGCTCGCTTCAGGTGATGCTCGGCAGTCGCGCCGGCTCCACCCTGGTCGGGCTGCTCACTGTCACCCGCGAGGTCTTTGACGAGGTGAGCGAGATCGGCCTGGCGCCGGACGTGCACGAGCGCCTGGTCGGTTGGCGCGCACGCTTCGGGCTGGCCATCGACAACGCGCTGAACTTCCTGAACAATCCCGACGGCATCCAGGGCCACAACTTCGGCACACAGCTGACCCACGCCGAGGGCGGCCTGACGTTGCAGGGGCGGCTGACGCTGGTCCGCTACAACAACGAACCGCAGTTCTTCATCGCCGATGCCGACGTGCTGCTGAGCATGGCCGCTGACCTGATGGAGCGGCTTGGCGAGCACCTCGAGCCGGAGATGGTCGAGCCCGAACTGGTGGCCCGGCTGCGCGAGGCGGTCGAGCTGATCGAACGGCGCGGCAAGCCTCGAGGGTGAGCGTCGGCCAGCGCGTCTTCCTGGCCGCGACGGGGCAGAACCGCGGCAAGACCACCGCTTCGCTGGGGCTCACCGCCGCGATCATCGGGCGAGGCATGAAGGCCGGCTTCATCAAGCCGGTCGGGCAGCGCTATCTGGTGGTGGAGGGGACGCGCGCCGACGAGGATGCGGTCCTCATGAAGGCCGTCTTCGACCTGCCGGACGGGCTCGACGACATGAGTCCCGTCACGCTGCCGCGCCACTTCACGACCGACTACATCATGGGCAGGGTGGGGGAGGACCTCGAGACCGAGGTGACCGATGCCGCGACCCGGGTCGCCGCCGGCAAGGATCTGCTGCTGATCGAGGGGACCGGCCACGCGGGCGTCGGTGCGGTGGTGGGGCTCTCGAACGCCCGGGTGGCGGCTCTGCTTGAGGCGCCGGTGGCGATCGTCAGCGAGGGCGGGGTGGGTCGCCCGATCGATGAGATCGTGCTCAACCACGCGCTGTTCGAGCGCCATGGAGTCCGTGTGCTGGGGGCCCTGGTCAACAAGGTCGACGTCGATTCGCACCCGCTCCTGCCCGAGGTGCTGCGCCGCGGGCTGGCGCAGCACAAGATCGATCTGCTCGGCTGCATCCCGTTCAGCGAGGTGCTGGCCAACCCGTCGTTGGAGCTGATCGCCACGCACCTCGATGGCAGCCTGCTCGCCGGCGAGGCCACGGCCGGTCGAACGGTCGCGCATGTTGCGATCGGCGCGATGCACGCCGAGCATGCCGCCGGGCTGATCCGCGATCGGACCCTGGTGATCACCCCCGGCGACCGGGACGACATGATCGAGATGGCGCTGCAGCTGAATGCCGAAGGGGACGGTGGGCGCGTGACGGGGCTCGTCCTGACCGGCGGCTTCGAACCGGGCGCCGCCGTTCTCGCCGGGCTGCGCAGCGCGGGCCTTTTCGCCTACCTGGTGCAGACGGACACCTACCGGACCGCCCAGGCGGTCGACGAGATCCTGGTCAAGACGCACCCGACCGATACGGACAAGATCGAAACCATCATCCAGCTGGTTGGCGGCTCGGTCGACGTCGGCGAGTTCCTGGCGCGCCTCTAGCCCGCGCCGGCTCCGGAGCGGTAGGATGCCGCACATGACCGCCACCCGGCCCGCCGTCGATCGGCTCCACTTCACCGGCGACGACGAGGCCGATCGGTTTCTTGCCGAAGACCCGCTGGCCCTCCTCATCGGCTTCGCGCTCGATCAGCAAGTCACCGTTCAGAAGGCCTTCTCGGGGCCGGCCGAGCTGCGGCGCCGGATCGGCCACCTGGATGCCGCGTGGATCGCCGCCATGGACCCCGCCGAGCTGGACCGCGTCTTCCGCCAGCGGCCGGCGCTGCACAGGTTCCCCGGCGCCATGGCCAAGCGAGTCCAGGCGCTTTGCGCGTTCATCGCCTCTGAATACGGCGATGACCCGAGCCGGATCTGGACCGATGCCCGCGATGGGCGCGACCTGCAGGCGCGCCTCCTGGCGCTGCCATCGATCGGCGAGATGAAGGCGCGATCGCTGATCGCCATCCTGGGCAAGCGGTTCAGGGTCCACGTTCCCGGGCTGGAGGTAGTGATGCCGACGCATCCGACGCTGGGCGACGTCGATTCGGCCGAGGCGCTGGCGAGCTACCAGGCCGGCAAACGGGCGCACAAGGCCGCGATGCGAGCCGCAAAGGGCAGCTGACGGGGCGGGGGCGCGACGGCCCGGAACAGGGAAGGAGGCCGGACGTGGGCACTCGCCGGCCTCCTCGTTCGCCGCGGCGCGACCGGTCGTGAGACCGATGCGCGCAGTGACGGGGGCATCATACGAACCGGACCCCCGACGTCACTAGTACTTTTTGGGACGGATCCGGCTCAGGCCACGTCCCAGGCAAGCGGCATGTTGTCGGTGAGCCTGGTGCGGCCGATCCAGATCGCGACCAGCGCCAGCGCGGGGCCGGTCACGCGGCGCAGCTCGCCCAATGTGGTGGCATCCGCAACGCTGATGTAGTCGGGCCGCGCCATCGGCTCGGCTGCGATCAGCTCCGTCATCCGCGCGCGCAGTACCTCCGCCGAGCGCTCGCCGTTGTCATACGCGTGGCGCGCCGCGTTCAGGGCGGCGAAGAGGCAGGTCGCAGCGTGCCGCTCCTCGATCGAGAGCTGGGCGTTGGCACTGGAGACGGCCAGCCCGTCCGCCTCGCGCACGGTCGGGCAGATCACCATCTGCACGTTCATGAACAGGTCGCGCAGCATGCGGCGCAGGATCACCACCTGCTGGGCGTGCCGCTGCCCCAGGTAGATGCTCGCGGGCCCGACCAGGTGGACCATCTTGAGCATCACCGTGGTGAGGCCATCCAGGTGTCCCGGTCGGGAGGCTCCCTCCAACTGGCGGGTCAGCCCCTCGACCGTCACCCGCGTGACGTCGTCCGGCGGATAGAGGGTCCCGACCTCCGGCAGAAAGACGATGCTGGCCCCGTCGCGCTCGAGGAGGGCCAGGTCGCGCTCCTCATCGCGATGCATCGGGCCAGGTTCGTCCAGGGTGGGGAAATCGGCCGGATTCACGAATGAGCTGACCACCACGCAGCCGTTCTCGGCATGTGCCCGGCGCACCAGGGAAAGCTGGCCGTCGTGCATCACGCCCATGGTCGGCACGTAGCCAACCGAGTCCCCGGCCAGGCGCCGCTCCAGGATGGCGGCGCGCAGGTCAGGGACGTTCCGGACTGCCTGCACCGTCAGCGCCGACGGGAGCGGTCCGGGCGCCCAGGGCGCTCAGCCGGGTGAGCCTTGCGATAGCGATCCACGATCAGGTCCCAGAGCCGCTCCGCGACCTGGCGTTTCGGGAGCATCGGCCAGTCGCTGAGCTCGCCCTCCGCACCGAAGACGGTCACCTTGTTCTCATCGGAGCCGATAGCGTCGAATGGACCGCCGACCCGATTTCCGACGATCAGGTCGAGCCCCTTGTCGCGCAGCTTGCTTCGGGCGTTGGCCTCCAGGTCGTCGCTCTCGGCGGCGAAGCCGATGAGGAACGGGCGTGTCCCTTCGGCCATCTCGCCGACCTCGGCGATGATGTCAGGGTTCGGCACCAGGTCGATCTGCATCCCCCCTCCGTCGCGCTTGATCTTGCTGCTGCTGGCGCGCTTCGGCGCGAAATCGGCGACGGCGGCGGCCATCACCAGCACGTCAGCCGAGGCGGCGGCTCGCAGGACGGCCTGGCGCATGGCCGAGGCCGTAATCGCCTCGACCACGGTCACGCCACGCGGCGCGGCGACGCTCATCACGCCGGCCACCAGCGTCACGCTGGCGCCGCGGTCGCGGGCTGCCTCGGCGATCGCCACGCCCATCTTGCCGCTGCTACGGTTGCCGATGAAGCGGACCGGGTCGATCGGCTCCCGCGTTCCGCCGGCGCTGACCACGACCTGCAGCCCGTCCAGGTCACCGGCCCGGGCGAAGAGACGCTCGACCGACTCCACGATCGTCTCGGGCTCGGCGAGGCGACCGACGCCGGTCAGGCCGCTGGCCAGGGCGCCGACCTCCGGCTCGACGATCAGGTGACCGAAGCCGCGCAGGGTCTCGACGTTGCGCTGCGTGGCGGGGTGGGTCCACATGCCGGCATCCATGGCCGGGGCCACCAGGAGCGGTGCGCGGCTGGCCAGCGCGATGGCGGTGACCGCGTTGCTCGCGTTCCCGGCAGCCAGTTCGGCGAGCAGGTTGGCAGTGGCGGGCGCGATCACGATGGCGTCGGCGCCCTCGGCCAGCTCGACGTGCGCGATCTGCGAATCGGCGTCCAGGGCCATCACGTCACTCACCACCGGCCGATGCGTGAGCGAAGCGAAGGTGAGCGGCGTGACGAACTCAGCGGCCGCCGGCGTCATGGCCACGTCGACCACGGCGCCGCGCTCGGCGAGCATGCGGACCAGGGAGACCGCCTTGTAGGCGGCGATGCTGCCGGCCACGCCGACCACGATCCGCCTGCCGGCGAGCGACCCTCGCTCCTCGGTCACCGGTCCGTCCCCGTGCCGCTCGGCGACGCGCTGCTCGACGCACTGGCCCCGGCCCGGATCGCGTCGTGCGCGTAGTGAATTCCGCGCAGGGTCAGGTCCGGCTCGATGGCGTCAATCCCGGGCACCTCGCGCAGCCACGGCTCATGGGTGTAGCCGCCCGTGGCAATGACGGTCACGCGACTGGCGGCGGGAGAGCGCTCCAGGAGCTCTCCGCGGAGCGCCGTCAGCAATCCGCTGACCAGGCCGATGTACCCCAGCACCGTGCCGCTCTGCATGGCGTGGATGGTGTTCGCCCCGATCGCCTGCGGCGGGCGCCGCAGCTCGATCCGCGGCAGCTTGCTGGCATAGCCGACCAGCGCCTCGAGCGAGAGCCCCAGCCCGGGGGCGATGGCGCCACCGACGTAGGCACCCTCGGCGCTCAGCACGTCGAAGTTGGTGCTGGTGCCGAGGTCGATCACGATCGCCGGGCCGCCGAACTCGGTCCGCGCCGCCAGCGCGTTGCAGAGCCGGTCGGCGCCCGCCTCGGCAGGTCGGTCGATCTCGATGCGCAGCACGTCGGCGAGTGAGGTGGGGTCGACGATCAGCGGCTCGAGGCCGACGCGCGTCCGAATGAAGCGTTCGAAAGTGTCGGTAAGAGGCGGCACCACTGAGGCCAGGGCCACTGCCTCCAGCTCGTCAAGCCGATGCCCGTCGAGCGCCAGCATCTCGGCGGTGAGCGCCGCGACCTCGTCGGGCGTGGCGCCGGGGTGCGAGGTGGCTCGCCATGAGCCGACCAGCTCGCCGTCTGTGAAGAGGCCGAGCGTGATGTTCGTATTGCCGACGTCGGCCGCGAGCAGCTTCACGCGCCACATCCTACCAGCCGTTCGGCGCCCTCCCGCGGTCGCGGACCGGTGCTAGACTCGCCCGCGACCCCACCGTAGCGGCGCAGGCCGTGAGCGAGCCGATGACCGAGGCGCGAGCCAAGCTCTACATCAACACCGGCGTCGTCACCGACAAGAGCGACATCTACAACATCCTGCGCCCGTTGCTGAAGCAGACCGTCAGCTACACCTACCGGCGCGCTGCGCAGGTCATCGGCAGCGGCACCGGCTGGGTCGAGCGGATCGTAGTCGACCATCCCGAGATCGCCAGCTACTTCACGCCGCTCTCCATCTGCCTTAACCTCGACTCGTTCGACTACCTCCAGTTCGACACCACCTCGGATCAGCTGCTGGTCTACACCCTCATCATCGGCGAGGAGCGGGTGGTCCTCGAGTTCGCGGCCGCGGCGTCGCCGCGGATCGGTTCCGCGGATGATCCGGACGAGGGTCGCGCCCTTCCCCGCAGCGCGGAGCAGCTGGCTCGTGACCTGCGCTTCATCCAGATGGAGCTGCTCATGTCGCCCGAGGCGAGCGACGACGACGAGGAGGCCTGAGGTGGCGTCCGGCATGGTCGCCGGACGGGTCCGGCAGCGGGTCGCAGCCCCTCCGTTCGAACGCAGCGTGCTGGCCAACGGGCTGCGGGTGGTGACCCAGACGATGCCGAGTGCCCGATCGGTGGCGGTCGGGCTCTTCGTGGGCGTTGGCTCGCGACGCGAGGAGGAGGCGCACGCCGGACTCTCGCACCTGCTTGAGCACCTTGTCTTCAAGGGGACGCAGCGCTTCCCCGACCCTGGCGGCCTGTCGGAGGCGGTCGAGGGCTGCGGCGGAAGCGTGAACGCTGCCACCGATCGCGAGTTGACCGTGTACAGCGCTCGCGTCCCGGCCGAGGCGGCTGGGCGAGCCCTCGAAGTGATCGCCGACCTCGTCTTCCGGCCGCTGTTGCGGCATGCCGACCTGGTGGGCGAGAAGCCGGTGATCGTGGACGAGATACGGATGTACGTCGATTCGCCGGGCGACCACGTCTTCAGCCTCTTCGACGAGCTGCTGTATGGCAGTCACCCGCTCGGCCGCGAGATCGCGGGGACACCCCGCAGCGTGCGACGCGCCCGCCATGACACCGCGGTGGCACATTGGGAGCGGTGGTATCGGCCCGCCAACATCGTGCTGGCGGCCGCGGGATCGATCCGGCACCGCGACGTGCTCAAGGCGGCGAGCGGTTGGTTCGAGGCCGATCCCATCGAAGCACCCCCGATCCCGCTGCCGATCCCATTGGAAGCGCCGAGTCCCTCGGCGGCAGGATCGGTTCGCCTCGCCCACCGGCGCCTGTCGCAGGGGAACCTGTGCCTCGGCATGCCCGGGGTGGCGCGCGACGATCCCGATCGCTGGGCGCTCGACCTCCTCGGGGCGGTCCTCGGCGATGGGATGAGCAGCAGGCTCTTCCTGGAGCTGCGCGAGCGGCGCTCGCTGACCTACGACGTCTCGACCTTCGCGGCCACCTACGCCGACTGCGGCACCTTCGGCGTACATGCCGGCTTCGATCCCGAGCAGGCCGATGCGCTGGTTGCCGCCATCCTGGACGAGCTCGAGCGGACCGTGCAAGATCCGGTCAGCCAGACGGAGCTCGATCGGGCGCGGGCCTACACCCGGGGCCGCCTGCAGCTGCGCATGGAGGAGAGCGGGGCGGTCGCCGCCTGGCTGGGCACCGGCGAGAGCCTCCTGCCGCGGATCCTGACTGTCGACGAGGTGATCGAGCGCCTCGACGCCGTCACCGTCGACGACCTGCTGCGCGTTGCGCGCCAGTACGCCCGCCCGGGGCTTGCTCGGCTGGCGGTCCTCGGCCCCTTCCGCTCGCGGCTGCGCTTCGAGCGCATGCTGGCCCGATGACGCAGCGCCCCCAGGCCACCCAACCGCGCTGGGATGCACCGCTGGAGGTGGTCGACCTCCTCCCCGACGAGCTCGCGCTGGCGCGCGCCCAGATCGGGTCGGGCCTGTACGGCCTGGCCGAGGGGGTCGTGCTGCGCCTGATCGGCGGCCTGGAGGCGGCCGGCAAGGGCGGCCTCGAGGAGCTCGATGGGGCTCGCGCGCTGCTCGCCGAAGCACTCTGGCGCCAAGGGCGGCCCCTCGCCGCCGGAGCCGCCATCGAGGCGATCCGGCCGGGCAGCCTGGAACGCCGCCGGCCGATCGTGACGCTTATCGAGGCGGAGGCGATGGCCGCGGCTGGCGACCCGGATCGAGCCGCGCGACTCGCCGAACGGGTCGTCTCCACGATCGGGGTCGACGAGGCGTGGAAGCTTCGAGGCGGAGTCGCGACGCGGATCCCCTGGCCCGCTCCGTCGTCGTTTCGCTCGCCGGCTCGTCGTGGAGAGGCCCCGGCGGCCACGCCCCCCGCACATCCGATGCCGACCCCCGAGCGCACGACAGCCGCGCATGCACGGCTGGAGGCGGCCCGCCAGGCCTTCACGGCGGGCGAGCGGGACGAGGGCGATCGCCAACTTGCGGCGGCCTTGCGGCTCGACCCGCGCATGGCCCCCGAAGGAGCCACCCTGCTCGAGCCGACGCTCGAGAAGGAGCCGGCATCAGAGCGTCTGCTACTCTACGGCGACCTCCTGCGCGCCGCCGGTCGAGAAGAAGATGCGACGATGGCATTCGACCGCGCCGCGCGCGCCTGACCCCTGCACGGAGCCGACCCGCTGATGGAACGTACCCTGGTCCTCGTCAAGCCCGATGGCGTCCAGCGAGGGCTGGTCGGTGAGATCATCGCCCGCTTCGAGCGGAAGGGGCTAAAGGTGATCGGCCTGCGCCTGCTCGAGGTGTCGCGCCCGCTCGCCGAGCGTCACTACGCGGTGCATGCGGGCAAGCACTTTTACAATGGCCTGGTCGACTTCATCACGTCGGGACCGGTCGTGGCGGTGGCGCTCGAGGGGCCTGATGCCATCGCCACGGTGCGGCGCATCGTCGGCAGCACCATGCCGAACGAGGCCGAGCCCGGGACGATCCGTGGCGACCTTGGGATCAGTGGGCTGCGGAACCTGATCCATGCATCCGACGCGCCCGACACCGCCGCCGCTGAGCTGGCCTTCTGGTTCGAGCCAAACGCCCTGGTCGACTACGGCCGGGCGATCGACGCGTGGATCGTGGCGGAGGAGCCCGCCAAGCTGTAGCCGGCGACCGCCGTCGGCGCGTCGAGCGAGGCCGACAGGCCGTCGTACTTCGGCCGGCTGACGAAGCCGACCCGGTCGAGCGGGAAGTAGCGCAGCCATGCGCGACCCACGATCAGCTGCCGCTCGACGGGGCCGAAGAAGCGCGAATCCTGGCTGTCGGGACGGTTGTCACCCATGACGAAGTAGTTGCCCGGGGCGATCTTCCAGGAAGCCGTCCCCTCGGCGTCCTTCGGCAGGGTTGGCGCGGCGGTGCCGTCGATCCCGCGGACCACGTATGGCTCATCGAGCCGCACCGCACTGCCTCCGGCCGGGGTCACGAAGACCCGACCGTTCTCCAGGCTGACGGTGTCGCCCGGCAGGCCGATCACCCGCTTGATGAACGGCACGCCGCCCTGGCCGAACCCCGCCGGCGGTTGGAAGACGATGATGTCGCCCCGCGCGTAGTCGTTGAAGCGAGGTGAGATCTTGTCGATCAGCACGTACTCGCCGGGATTGACGGTCGGCACCATCGACGACTGCTGGACCTCGAACGGCTGAGCCACGAAGTTGTGGATGACGAGGTAGATGACGAGCGTCAGCACCAGCGTCTCGACGATCTCGAGGGCACATCCGAGCCTGCGACGAGGTGGTGGCGGCTCGCTGCTGTTGGGCAGGTCTGTGCCGGGAGTCGGCGTCGGGGTATACGTCATCGGGCTCCGTTGCGGTCATCGGGAGAGGCGGCGCGTAGCATAGCCTGCTCAGTGTCGAAGCGCGCCGTGACCCTCCGTACTGCCCTGGTCCTCAGCCTGGGTTTGGCCGCGCTGGCGGCCCTCCTGTACTACGCCTCGACCGTCGACGGTCGGGCTCCCACCGTGCGGGAGATCTCGCTGACCCAGCATCTGAGCGCGGACTCGCAGATGGCGCTCACCACCAGCAGCGTCGAGGTCGGCTTTTCCGAACCGGTCGACCACGCGACGGCGCAGGCGGCCTTCAAGATCAGACCGGCGACCAGCGGCTCCTTCAGCTGGAGCGCCGCGATCATGACCTTCACCCCGGCGGCGCGGCTGCCCCTGAGCACGCCCTTCCAGGTCTCGGTTGGGCCTGGCGTCCGCGACCTGGCCGGAAACAGGATGACGGCCAACCCTGGGCCATTCACGTTCACAACGGTCGGCAACCCAGTCGTGGTCGACTCGAACCCAACGGATGCCACCCTCGATGTCGCCCTCGACGCACCGATCGTGATCGACTTCTCGACCCTGATGGACACGCCGTCGGTGGAGCAGGCGCTGGCGCTGACGCCCGATCTGCCCGTGCGGCTGCGCTGGAGCAGGGAGCGGTTGACGATCATGCCGGTCGCTGCGCTCGAGCCGAATCAGCGCTATAGCCTGACGATCGGGGTCGGAGCGCGCGACCAGGCGGGGACGCCCCTTGAGCGGCCGTTCCAGGTCTCCTTCAGTACCGTCCAGACCGGGCTGATCGCGCAGGCAATCGTTCCCGCCGACGGCGTGGCAGGAGTAGCGGTCACCACCCCGATCGCTATCATCTTTGATCGCCCCATCGATCCAGGGAGCGTTCGGGACAACCTGCTCACCATCTCCCCGTCGGTTGCCGGATCGCTCGACGCCATCGCCCCGCCCGGGGCGGCCGGCCTTCGAGACGGCGCAGTGCGCGTCCTGCGCTTCCAGCCCTCGGCACCGCTCGATCCAAATACCACCTACCAGGTCTCGCTCGGCCCTGGCCTGCTCGGCGCCGATGGAGCAGGACTGCCGGTGGGCGTGTCTTGGAGCTTCACGACCGGAGCTCCGACCATCACCCTCTCCAACCAGGTCGTCTTCATCTCGGACCGCGCCGGGGTCGCCAACCTGTGGGGCATGAACCCCGATGGGACGAACCAGCGGCAGCTCTCCGCCGAGCTCTCGCCGGTCGTCGACTACGCGGTCGCCCCGGACGGGCGCTCCTTCCTCGTAGCCGATGGCGCAGCGATCGTCCTGCAGCGCGCGGATGGCTCGGCGCGGCGGCTGCTGACCGATGCGGACCTCGTCGAATTTGACCCCGCCTTCTCGCCTGACGGGAGCACGATCACCTTTGGGCGGGCCGACCCTGCCATCGGCGGCGGCCTGGGGCTCTGGACGCGGGACGCGGATGGCAGTGATCCGCGGCCGGTTGAGCTGCCGAGCGATCCGCTCCCGACCCCAACGCCGGCGCCAGCCACGCGCGAGCCTCTCCTGCGCGCCCCGCGCATCTCGCCGGATGGGACAGCGCTCGCCTTCCTCGACGAGGCTGGCCGGCTACTCATCCTCGACCTCGAGCTGCACCACCTTTCGGCTGCCCCCTTCTTCGCCCTCTCGGAGCCGATCTGGCTCTCCGACGGCAGCGGCGTGCTCGTCTCGGGGATGGATGCAGGGGCGGGGTTCGCGCCGAGCTCCTACCTGCCGCGGTCGCCGGTGGCGCCGCTGGATTTCGCGGCGCGACAGCTCAGCGCCGGGCAGCTCTCCTCCCTTCACGTGGTGCGATTGGACCGGTTCGCCTCGTCAGTGACGCCCACCGTCTTCGGAGCGGGCGCAGGCCGTCCCATTCTCGATGCCGCAGGGCGATATGCGTTCATCCGTCTCCAAGGGACCGATGCCACTGCCGGGAGCCTTGTCGTGGCAACCGGGCTCGATGACGTCGGCAACCAGGTGCTGCGCGACCCTGGAATCCGCGTCGGCGCCGCATCCTTCGCCCCGGAACCGGGGGCGATGCTGATCTCGAGAGTTCCGGTAGCGACCGGTGATCCGACCCTCAGCAGCGGCATCTGGCGCGTGAACCTGGCCAGTGGCGAGGCAGTCCAGCTCTCGGTCGACGGCTCGCTGCCGGGCTGGTTGCCGTGACGGTTGACCCGTCGCGATGCGCCGGGCTACCATACCCGGCGCATCGCTGGCGGACGCGCTGACGCGACCATCCGCCGGCGTTTCCGTGTGCGAGACCCTGCGATACGTAGAGACGGGCGCGCCCTCATAGCGGCGACCGAACCGCTCAGCCCCATTCGGAGGTTTCATGGAGATCCATCCCATCACCTGGATCATCCCGATCGCAGGTCTGGCCGCGATCGCGTTCGCGCTGTACCTGGCCTGGGACGTCCTTCGAGCGGACATCGGCACCCCGGCGATGCAGGAGATTGCAGGCACCATCTTCGAGGGCGCCGTGGCGTTCATTCGCCGCCAGTACCGGACCATCGGCCTGCTGGCGATTGGCGGTGCGGTGCTGATCGGCCTGGTGATCGCCCTGGTGGAGGGCAAGGATGTCGCCGACACCAACATCTATGGCGCCGAGCTCGGCATCCGCACCGGGATCGCCTTCCTGGTCGGCGCGGCGTGCTCCATGGCGTCAGGCATCATCGGCATGTTCATCAGCGTCAAGTCGAACCTGCGAACCGCTGCGGCGGCACGCAGCAGCCTCGTCCGTGCGGTCCAGGTGGCGATGCGCGGCGGTGCAGTCTCAGGCTTCCTGGTGGTTGCCCTGTCGCTTCTCGGCGTGTACTCGATCTTCACCGCCTACGGCGGATTCACGCACCCCGAGCAGGCGCCATTCCTGATCGTCGGATTCGGCTTCGGTGCCAGCTTCGTCGCCCTCTTTGCGCAGCTCGGCGGGGGGATCTATACCAAGGCGGCGGACGTCGGGGCGGACCTGGTTGGCAAGATCGAGGCTGGCATTCCGGAGGATGATCCGCGCAACGCCGCCGTGGTGGCGGATCTCGTCGGCGACAACGTCGGCGATTGCGCCGGTCGTGGCGCCGACCTGTTCGAGTCGACCGCCGCGGAGAACATCGGCGCCATGATCCTGGGAGTTGCGGTCTTCCGCATCGCCCAGCTCGGTGGCTGGCCGCATCCGGAGGCCTGGATCTTCTTCCCGCTGGTCGTCCGTGGCTTCGGCCTGCTGGCGACGATCGTGGCCATCTTCTTCGTCCGCGGACGCGAGGACGAGGACCCGATGAACATGCTGAACCGCGGCTACTGGGTGACGACCATCCTGTCGGTCGGTGGCCTGGCGCTGACGACCTCGGTGATGATGAATACCGGCACCACGGTCGGTGCGAACGGCATCGCTCCGTGGGTCTGGTTCTTCGGCGCGGGCTTGGTCGGCCTGGCCACCAGCGTGGCCTTCGTCTATATCACCCAGTACTACACCGCTGGCGCCTGGCGTCCGGTCAAGGAGATCGCGGAGGCCAGCAAGACTGGCCCCGCCACCAACATCATCTCAGGGGTGAGCGTCGGCTTCGAGACGACCGCCGTCACCGCTATCACGATCGCGATCGCGCTCTACGCAAGCCACTGGCTGGGCGAGCAGGCTCTCCCGAACGGCGGCATCTTTGGTACCGCGGTGGCGACGATGGGGATGCTGATGACCACCGCCTTCATCCTGGCCATGGACACCTTCGGCCCGATCACCGACAACGCCGGCGGCATCGCCCAGTTCGCCAAGGCGGAGGGGAAGGCGCGCGAGATCACGGACCGCCTCGACGCGGTTGGCAACACCACCAAGGCACTGACCAAGGGGTACGCCATCGCATCGGCCTCGTTGGCCGCCTTCCTGCTCTTCTCCGCGTATATCGACAAGATCAACCTGATCCAGACCAACCGTGGCCGCCCAGACCTCCTGCTCACGTCGGTCAACCTGGCCGACGTGAACGTCTTCATCGCGGCCCTGATCGGCGCAATGCTGGTCTACTTCTTCAGCAGCCTCGCCATCCGGGCAGTCGGCACCGCGGCACAGGCGATCATCTTCGAGGTACGCCGCCAGTTCCGGGAGATGCCCGGGATCATGGACTACACCCAGCGCCCTGACTATGCGCGCGTGGTCGACATCACCACCCGGTCTGCCCTCCGCCAGATGATCCTGCCGGGCGTGGTGGCGGTTGCCACCCCGATCGTCGTCGGCCTGCTCCTGCGCCAGGAGGCGGTCGCCGGATTGCTCATGGTGGGCACCATCGCCGGCGTCCTGCTCGCCACGGTTCTCAACAACGGGGGAGGCGCGTGGGACAACGCCAAGAAGTTCATCGAGGCGGGCCACCTGACCGATGACAACGGCAACGTGCTGGGCAAGGGGAGCGATGCGCATGCTGCGGCGGTCGTGGGCGACACGGTCGGGGATCCGTTCAAGGACACCGCCGGCCCGTCGCTGCACGTGCTCGTCAAGCTGCTCGCCACCATCAGCCTGGTGCTCGCGCCGCTCTTCATCCGCTAGATAGCCGCTCGACCACAGGAGTGCCATGGAACTAGTCCTGCAGGCCGCGCTCCTGGGGATCCTCCAGGGGCTGACCGAGTTCATTCCGGTCAGCTCCAGCGCGCACCTCGAGCTGGCGCCGTGGATCGCCGGCTGGCCCGCCGGCGGGCTCCTGGGAAGCCTCTCCTTCGATGTCTTCCTGCACCTCGGCACGGTGGTGGCGCTGCTGGCCTATTTCGGGCGCGACTGGCTCCGTCTGCTGGGCGCCGCGATCGCTAGCATCCGCGACCGGCGGATTGGAGCCGATCCGGACCGCCGCCTCGCCTGGCTCCTGATCCTGGCGACGATCCCAGGCGCGCTGATCGGCTTCGTCGGCGAGGACCTGATCAACAGGGTCCTGCATGCCGACTCGGACCCCGTCCGGCTGGCGATCGCCGGCTTCATGGTGATCGGCGCCGCCGGCCTCTGGCTCGCTGATCGGCTCGGCTCGCGACGCCGCGAGATCGAGGGGCTGGACCCCCCCGGCGCCCTCGCCATCGGCCTCAGCCAGGCGCTCGCGCTGCTGCCCGGCATCAGCCGGTCCGGGGCGACCATCACCACCGGCCTGATCCTGGGATTGACCAGGGAATCGGCCGCGCGCTTCAGCTTCCTGCTGGCAACCCCGATCACCTTGGGAGCCGGCCTGTATGGGTCGAGGAAGCTGCTAGAGGCCAGCCACACCGGCAACGAGTGGCTTGCGCTGGGGGTCGCGTTCGTGGCCGCTGCCCTCTCCGGCATCCTGGCCATCAGCTTCCTGCTCGCATGGCTCCGACGCCGGTCGCTTACCGTTTTCAGCCTGTACCGGCTGGCCTTCGCCGCCCTCATCGTCGCGCTCGTGGCGGCCGGTCGCTGAGTTCAATCCAAGGCGGTCCACGTGCTCGGACAACCTTTGACACCGATTCGCGCCAGGCCTACAATCCGGCGACGCTGGCCACCCCAGGGGTGGCCTCATCGCGCAACGCCTGGCCCACGGCCAGCTTCAGGAACGCCACGCACCAGCCGATGGTGGGACCTGGAGCATTTTTTGTTAGTGGATGACATGAACAACAAGCCGGTCTACCTCACCGCCCAAGGGCTTGCCAAGCTCAAGACGGAGCTACACCACCTGATCACCGTCGAGCGGCCGCGCGTGGCCTCGCGGATCCACGACGCGAAGCTCGATGGCGACATCACCGAGAATGCCGAGTACGAGGACGCGAAGCAGGAGCAGTCGTTCCTGGAGGGTCGCATCGGCACGCTCGAGGCGCAGCTCAAGAACGCCGAGGTGATCGAGAAGACCAACGGCGACAAGGTCGGGATCGGCTCGAAGGTGGTCATCCGCGGGGACGATGGGCAAGAGACGTTCACGATCGTGGGCTCGGCCGAGGCGGCGCCGCGCGAAGGCCGCATCAGCAACGAGTCGCCGGTCGGCGCCGCGCTGATGGGGCACAAGAAGGGCGACAAGGTCATCGTCCAGGCCCCAGCCGGAGCCGTCACCTTCACGGTCGTCAGCATCCACTAGCCGGCGATAGGATCGCCGTGTTCTGGGCCGACGAGCTTGCGGCGCGCCTCGAGGGCCCGCAAGTCGTCAACGACTCCAAGACTCCCTCCGGTACGGTGCACGTCGGTAGCCTGCGCGGGCCGGTGATCATGGACGTCATCGTGCGCGCGCTCCGGGCGCGCGACCTGCCGACCAACCTCCTGTACGGCGTCGACGACATGGACCCGATGGACGCGCAGGCGACCCTGACCTCAGATGCCACCGAACGCTGGATGGGCGTGCCACTCACCAACGTCCCAGACCCGGCAGGCGACTGCCACGCGTCGTACGGGCGGCATTTCGCAGCCCTCTTCATCGACACCTTCTCGGGCCTGGGTATTCATCCCGACCGCTACTACTGGATGAGCGAGATCTACCCGACCGGCCAGGTCGACCCGTTCATCCGCACCGCCCTGGATCGGGCGGACCTGGTGCGCGACATCTATCGCCGTGTCAGCCGCGTCGAGCGACCTCCCGGTTGGCTGCCGGTGCACGTCATCTGCCCCACCTGCGGCAAGGTGGGGACCACCCTGGCGCGCGACTGGGATGGCGAAACCGTCGCATTCGAATGCCAGCCCGATCTCGTCACCTGGGCAACAGGGTGCTCGACCGCGGGTCGTCTCGCGCCGTTCGGCGGGTCGGCCAAGCTGCCGTGGAACCTCGAGTGGGCAGCGCAATGGAGCCTCTTCGGAGTGACGGTCGAGCCGTGTGGCAAGGACCTGGCCACCGCTGGTGGCTCCCGGGACCGGTCGGACGCTATCGCGCGTGAGGTCTTCGAACGCGAGCCACCGCTTAACCTGGCCTACGAGTTCCTGAACATCGGCGGCCGCAAGATGAGCAGCAGCAAGGGCCGTGGCGCGGCAGCGCACGAGATCGCAGAGGTGGTGCCGCCGGAGCAGCTCCGGCTGCTGATGGTGCGCCCGAGCCCAAACCATGCCATCGAGTTCGACCCCATCGGGACCGATGCCATCCCGCGGCTCTTCGACGAGTCGGACCGGATTGCGGCAGCCACCGCCGGGATCGCGGTGAAGGGCGACCTGCCCCCCGACCACGACCGAGTCTTCGCCGCGTCGCTGGTCGATCCGGAGGCAGACCCGATCGTCGCCGCTGCAGCGTATCGGCCCCCCTTCGCGCACCTTGCGCTCCTCCTGCAGGTGCCCGGGGTCGACCTGCGGGCCCGGATTGAGGCCGAGAAGGGCGAGCCACTCACCGATGCCGAGGCAGCGATCCTGGACGAGCGGGCGCGTGCCGCGCGTGCCTGGCTGGACGCCTATGCGCCGGACCGTGCGCGGATCGAGGTGCGCAGGGAGGCGCTGCCGCCCGCAGCCTCGGACCTGGACCGCGACCGGCGCACCGCTCTCGCCAGCCTGGCGGATGCGCTGACCACGGCCCAGGGCTGGGACGGCGAGTCGCTGCAGGGGGCGATCTTCGACGCTGCGCGCGCCGCCGAGCTCTCCGCCAGCCGCATCTTCGAAGCGATCTACCTCGCGTTCCTGGGTCAGCCGAACGGGCCGCGCGCCGGCTGGCTGCTCGCCTCGCTGCCGCGCGACTTCGTCGTCGAGCGGCTGCGTGCCGCGGCCGCGCCGGATACCCTGCCGGCGTGATCTCCCTGCAGCTGATCCGCGACGATCCCGACCGGGTGAAGCGGGCGGTTGCGCGCAAGGGAGAGCCAACCGAGCCGATCGACCGCCTGCTTGCCGCCGACGCGCGCCGACGCCAGCTCGAGGCCGAGGCGAACGACCTGCGTGCGGAGCGCAATGGTGGCAATCGCCAGCTGGGCGAGATGATGCGAGCCCGGCGGGCCGAAGAGGCAGACGCGCTGAAGGCGGGCATGGCCCTCCTCTCCGAACGGATCGACACGCTCGCGGCCAAGCTGACGACGATCGAGGCCCAGATCGAGGCCGACCTGTTGCTCGTCCCGAACCTGCCGGATCCCAGCGTCCCCGACGGGGCCGGCGCGCAGGACAACCCGGTCGTTCGCTCGTGGGGCGAGCCGGCCGAA
Source organism: Chloroflexota bacterium (assembly GCA_039932375.1). Taxonomy (GTDB): domain Bacteria; phylum Chloroflexota; class Limnocylindria; order QHBO01; family QHBO01; genus CF-167. The sequence goes on from JBDTQD010000010.1 coordinate 41,588, forward strand.
GCGGGTAGCGCGGCGCCGCACTGGGAGATCGGGGAGCGACTCGGCCTCTTCGACCTGGAGCGTGGCGCAAAGGTCGCCGGATCGGGGTTCATCCTGTACACCGGCCCCGGTGCGCGCCTCCAGCGCGCGCTCATCGGCCTCATGCTGGAGCTCGCCGATCGACGCGGCTACCGCGAGCTGTGGTCGCCGATCTTGGTCAATGCCGCCTCGGCGCGGGGCACCGGCCAGCTGCCGGACAAGGAGTCGCAGATGTACGTCATCGAGCGCGACGACCTGTACCTGATCCCCACCGCCGAGGTGCCGGTCACCAACGTCTACCGTGACGAGATCCTGCCGGGCGACTCTCTCCCCATCTACCACGCCGCCTACACCCCCTGCTTCCGCCGCGAGGCGGGCGCGGCCGGCAAGGAGACGCGCGGCCTGCTTCGCGTCCACCAATTCGACAAGGTCGAGATGGTCAAGTTCGTGCTGCCGGAGACGAGCATGGACGAGCTGGAGACGCTGACGCGCGATGCGGAGCAGGTGCTGGAAGCGCTCGAGATCCCGTACCGCACCGTCGAGCGCTGCACCGGCGACCTGGGCTTCGCACCAGCCAAGGGCTACGACCTGGAGGCCTGGTCACCTGGCGTGGGGAGGTGGCTGGAGGTCAGCTCCTGCTCCAACTACGCCGATTTCCAGGCGCGCCGCATGAACCTCCGCTATCGAGCGGCTGGCGATGCGCGGCCGGAGCTACTGCACACGCTGAACGGCTCAGGGTTGGGGATGAGCCGCACCTATGCGGCACTCTTGGAGACCCATCTCCAACCGGACGGCTCAATTCGCATTCCGGCCGCCCTGCAGCCCCACTTCGGAGCCGATAGCATCGCGGGCTAAGTCACGCCGGCCGATTCACAGGTGAATGTGATCGCGCGCCAGACCTTCTTTCTAAGCCCGCTGATTCCCACGTGAATAGTGAATCACGCTGAAGAAGGTCGCGCCGCCAGACCGGCCAGCTCCTCGCGCAGCGCGACCAGGTCCGGGTCTTCCTTCGCGAACTCCGCCAGATCGGGACGCAGCCGGAAGGCGTCGCGCAGCAACGGCCGCGCTTGATCGAGGCGTCCCGCGAGCGCGTGCGCACAGGCGAGGTTGTAGACGCCGGTGCCCCGATCGGCATCGCTGAGAGCGGTCGTGTCCAGGAGTCGGGCCTCGGCATCAAGGAAGGCCTCGACCGCTATCGCGTCGAACCCGACGTCGCCCTCCACCAGCCAGCCGAAGTGGGTCGCCGCGTGAAATGGTCCGTTGCCGAAGATCCCGCTCACCAGCCTGCCCGATTCGAATTGCCGCAGCCCGGAACCGGTGGCCCGCACCTCTGACTCGAGCCTGGCGCTCACCTCGTCCGCCTCGGCGACGACCTCCTCCCACGCCCAATCCGCTCGCGCGGACTGCAGCTCGGCGTTGATCACGTCGTCCTCGCGGTCGTCAGTCGGGAACTGCTGGCCCTCACGCACCGCCCGGATGCGGGCGGCCTGTCGGTCCTTCCAGGCTGTCAGGTGCGCCTGATGATCCTTCGGTGACCAGTTGCCGGGCCGCATTGGTAGGTCGCGCAGGGTCGGGTCGAGCCCGCCGAACAGGTCGCGCTCCGCCTGCCGCGCCGTGCGGAGCTGCGCGACCAGGGATGCGACGAGCGCATCGTCCGCGTCAGTGTTCTGAGTCATCGGTCCTCCACTGCGTAACATTAGCTCGGGAGGGGTCGCATAGCGGACTAGTGCGGCGGTCTTGAAAACCGCTGAGGTGCAAGCCTCCGTGGGTTCGAATCCCACCCCCTCCGCCACGCATCGCTGGAGGCGCACCGAAATGAAACTCTGGAGCGAGGTCCCGTCGGCGCGTGCCCTTGAGCTCGTGGCCGACATCACAACCTGGAGCTGGGTTGGCCTGTGGTCATTCATCGCTTTCCGGCTCTACGCGACCCTCGCCGGATTCGCCGAGGCCGGCAGGGCCATTGGGCGGGGAGGGGCGAACATCCAGGCGGCGGGCGGGCAGGTCGGCGACTCGCTCGGCGGGGTGCCACTGATCGGGGAGCAGCTGAGCAAGCTGACCCGCTCGGCGTTCGGGGCCGCCGGGGAGCCCTTCCTCTTCGTCGGGCATGAGCTCGAGCAGGTCCTGCTGATCATTGCGGCGCTGCTTGGGATCCTCGTCCTGGCCGTGACCCTGATTCCCTGGCTGAGCCGATACCTCCCGTGGAGGACCGGCCGCATCGTGGCCCTGCGCAATGCACATCGCGCGATCCGCATCGCTCCACGGCATGCGCGGGAGAAGGAGGTCGAGCGGCTCCTGGCCTCACGTGCGCTGCATCGGCTCACCTATGGCGAGCTCCTCAAGCACACGCCCGATCCGATCGGGGACTTCGCGAGGGGCCGCCATGATCGGCTGGCACGCGCCGAGCTGGAGAGCGTCGGCCTCCGTCCGTGAGTCTGCGGACCCTAGTCGGCTGCCGGCACCTCGTGATGCTGCCGGCAGCGCGCCTCGTACTTCTCGTCCCCTAGCCCGCCGATCACGATCAGCGGCGAGTCGCCCCTCGCTGGCTGGCCGTCGATCAGCCGCTGGGTGCGGGTCGCAGGCTCGCCGCAGACGACGCAGATGGCGGTCAACTTGGTGACCTGGTCGGCCAGCGCCATGAGACGTGGCATCGGGCCGAACGGGAGTCCCCGGAAATCCTGGTCCAGGCCGGTCACCAGCACCTGCGTGCCATTGCGTGCCAGCCGCTCGACCACTTCGGGCAGCCCCTCGTCGAAGAACTGGCCCTCCTCGATGGCCACGATATCGGCGTCGCCCACCATTCCCTCGATCTGGCGCGAGTCGTCCACGGTCAGGGCCGGGTAATGAGCGCCGGAGCGAGAGACGACGGTGGTCTCATCGGTGCGGGTGTCGACCCGCGGCTTGAGGAGGACGATGGTTCGTCCAGCAATGGAGAATCGGCGCAGCAGGCGGAGCATCTCGTCGGTCTTGCCGCAGAACATGCAGCCGCAGATAACGTGCAGCCAGCCGGATGTGTAGAACATCAGCGCCCCTTCAATCGCCGACCACGGCGACCCCCTCCTCGGCGAGGCCGAGCTCGACAGCCAGCGCCGCGGGCATTACATCGGCCGGGGCATCCTGGCCGGTGAGCAGCCGCGGAATGGGCGAACGACTGGCCGATGACGGGTAGGCGCTGCACGGGTCGGATCTGCCTGGCGGGGGAGGTCTTTGATGAGGCGTCGAGAGGGCCTGCCTGGGGGGTCGCCCCGATAGGCCCATGCTATCATCGGCGCCGCTCGGAGAGGTCGCATAGTGGCCTAGTGCGGCGGTTTGCTAAACCGTTGAAGGGGGTTTCCTCTTCCGAGGGTTCGAATCCCTCCCTCTCCGCCACCGCCGTCGTGCACGTGCCCGTAGCTCAGTGGATAGAGCGTCAGGTTGCGGACCTGAAGGTCGGAGGTTCGAGTCCTCTCGGGCACGCCA
>JBDTQD010000011.1:0-43665 GCA_039932375.1 Chloroflexota bacterium
GTCGGGCGGATTCCGGTGCGCCGGCGCACCAACCCTGGATCCGATCGCCCCAATCCGGCGCGCGATCGCCCCAGTCGACCAGCAGCAATCGGACCTGCGCAACCGCTGGCAGGTGAGCCGGATCGTCCACGCGGGTCAGCGACACGTCGGCGCGATCAGCCGCGGCGGCAACCCGGGAGGCGATCATGAGGTCCCGGGCGAGGAGCACGACGATCACTCCGCGAGGGCCGGCTCCGGGTCGAGGGACGGGTCGAGGGAGTGGAGCGGTTGCGGATGGATGGCATGGCCGTTGTTCGAGCCGTTGAGCGGCATTCCGTCCATCACGTAGCGGGCGATTCGCATGGGGTAGACGCCCACCACGACCGGAGCTCGGACCTCCACCGACAGCTCAACTCCCAGCTCGTCGCGCTGCCAGAGCTCCTGCAGCTTCGAGGCCTCGCGCTCGGGGAGGCCGATCCAGGCGGTCGTGCCGTCGTGCTCCAGGCGCGTCATGGCGTCGGGGTCATCGAGTCCGAAGCGGCGCCGCAGCTCGGCAATAGCGACGTACGGTCGCGACGAGATGAAGCGTCGCAGGCTGGAGGTGCTCGGCCGCTTGTTGGCGCTCATCGCGGGGTTGCCATGGTCCGCCCGAGTCTAGCCCGCATCGCAGATGGGCGCAGACGCCGCCTCTCCGGCGGTCAGCCGTGGCGCCCGTGGCCCCAGCCGCGCGCCTGCTCCACCGCGCGCCGGATCAGGCGCTTCCCCGGCAGCGGGTCGGTGGCGGGGCCGTCGAGGGCGTCGTCTGACGGGTAGCTGCGCAAGCGAAGCCCCGCGCCGGCTGCACCGGACGCGCCGGCCGGGTGGATGTCCACGCCGTCGATCCGGATCGTCGGCGAGCCGGGAAATTCGAGCAGCTCGGCGTCGGCGGCCGAGTTGACCGCGATCATCTGGATCGGCGTCTCGAAGGCATCCTCGGTGAGCACCTCCACAAGCCGCTGCCGGGCGGTCATGTAGGCAGGGTCGCTGTCCCAGTAGAGGAGCTCGACACGCATCGGGCTAGGCGTAGGTGAAGTAGCCGACCACGCAGAAGACGGCGACCAGTGCGAGCAGGCCGGCCACCACCAGCCGCTGGCGCTCGCGCTTGGTCAGGCGCGGGTCTCCGGCGCGCTCCCCCGCTCGTCCGCGCCACGCCAGGTAGCGTTCGGCATTCAGGTCCCGCTTCCACCGGGCCTGGTAGGCGCTCCATGCCGGCCAACCGGCGAGGTAGCTCCCAAGGCCGGCGACGGTGGCGCCGGCCAGCCACGCCCAGGCGCTCATCAGGCGGCGTCCCCGACGGCAGCGGCATCGACCAGCCAGAGCGTGGACCTGGCTCGCACCAGCGCCGACGGGAGCTCGCGCGAGCCAGATCGGATCGAACGCAGGGGCGCCGCCTTGTCCGCTCCCGTCGCAACGAACATCACAGCGCGGGCCGCATTGATGAGTGGCAGGGTGAACGTCATCCGCCACACGCCGAGCGCCGGGGCCCAGGTGGCGGCAACCCAGCGACGACGCTCGGCCAGCGCGCTGCAGCCGGGGAAGAGCGACGCGGTGTGGCCGTCACGCCCCATCCCGAGCCAGATGAGGTCGAACGCCGGAGGGCGAGGCGAGTCGGGCGGCACACCAAAGACGCGGGCAATCTCGGCCTGGTAGGCGCTCGCCGCCGCGTCCCGATCCTCCGCGTCGGCCGGCATGCGGTGAATGGCGGCCGGCCTGACGCCGGGCAGACGGTCGAGCAGCAGGGAGCGCGCCACGCCGAAGTTCGATTGCGGGTCGTCGGGCGGGCAGTCGCGCTCATCGCCCCAGAGGAACTCGACCTGCGACCAATCCACGGCAGCGGCTCGCGACGGTTCGACTAACAGCGCGTACACGGCGGGCGGGGTCGACCCTCCCGACAGGGCGAGCATGAAGCGTCCCCTCCGCCGGATGGCATTGCGCGCCGCTGCCACCAGGCGATCTGCCGCGGCCTCGGCGACCGCCGCCGGGGTGGGCAGCACCACGAAGCGACGGCTCACCCGGGGATCTCCACCCCGCGCGCCGAGGCGAGGAAGACGGCCCCCGCCCGCAGCGCCGCCTCGTAGACGGGATCCCGCCGATGGCTGACCAGGTCGGCGGCGAGCAGCTCCGACTCGGTCGGCTGCTCCATCGGCACGCGCCGCAGCAGCGCGGTCATGCCATCGGCGTTCGATGCAACCACCGCCTCGTCAACCGATCGCTCGATGATGAACTCGGCTGCGCCGGTCTCGCCGAATGCCCGGAGGCGAACGGAGAGCAGCTCACCGGGCGGGACGGCATCGGTCTCGACCGGCTCGATCAGCAGGTCGACCATCTCGTGGCGACCCTCGAGGGTTAGCTGCATCCGACCGTCGACCAGCGGCTGACGGGTGGCATGCCGACGCCAGTCGAGCCGCGAGGCGATCCATCCTGCGTAGAGAATCGGCCCATCCAGCGGAGACCGGACCCGCAGCTGGATCTCATGGACGCTTGTAGCGCCGCGCGGACGTCCCGGCCGTCGTCGGGCCGGCGCGATCGCGTAGCGGATGGCGAGCCGGTTCAGGTTCGGCAGGTAGCGGCGGAACCGCGGGCCGTCGAAGAACTCGGCGGTCAGCTCCTGCCACCAGCCGAGCCGGCGCCAGCCGAGGTCGCCGATCCCGCTCCGGCGACGGAGCGTGGTCAAGCGTCGGAGGCCGCGCAGCAGATCGCTGAACTCGCTGCTGTCGATCACCAGCCGGTCGCCCATCTCGACGAGCTGGTCGAAGATCGGGTCGGTGAACGGAGGATCGCCCGGCCACCAGACGTGGGTTGGCAGGTCATGGATCAAGAGCGGCGCGACGACGCCCGAGAGGTGCTCGGCAGCCTCCCCACGAACTGTGAGCACGATCACCTCGTAGCAGACCGGCTCGGCACCGTCCTGCGCCGGGTGGCAGTGAGCGGTGATGCCCGCGCTCAGGGCCGGGCCGCCCGCGTTCGGGTCCGCGGAGAGCACGATCGCTCGAGACGGGTGACGAATGCCGAGCCCGATCATCGACTCGACCACGCGCGACGCGGATGTCTCGTCCGGCACCATCACGATCAGGTTCAGGACCGATGCCCGTGCGTGCTGCAGCCCCTTCTGCGTGACTGTCAGGTCCTTGCCACGCGGCTGGTCGGTCCAGAGCCGAGCCAGATATGCCTCGATGTCAGGCACGCTCGTGGCGTGCTCGATCCAGGGCTTTGTCACCGTTGTGTCGGCCTGGCCGAAGCGCATCAGGCGGCGGTGCACCGCCAGCGCCCGCTTGGCGGCGGCCGACCGGTTCACGGCCGACGTCGCGGTTGCCCTCGCGGGCGTCCTCACGGTCGTCGCCAGCCGCGCCCGTCGCGCTCCAGCAGCTCGTCTGCCGCTGCCGGGCCCCAGCTCCCCGCTGGATACAGGTGCAGCCGCCCGCCCTCCCCCGAGGCCCAGGCGTCCAGGATCGGGTCCAGGATTTCCCAGGCGCGCTCAACCTCGTCGTTGCGGGTGAAGAGCGAGGCGTCGCCGATCATGCAGTCGAGCAGGAGCGTCTCGTAGGCGTCCGGCGAGTCGACGGCGAAGCTCGAGCCGTAGCGGAAGTCCATGTTCACGCCGCGGATCTGGAGCCCAGGTCCCGGCACCTTGGCGCCGAAGCGAAGCAGGATCCCCTCGTCCGGCTGGACGCGGATGGCCAGGATGTTCGGCTCCATCGACGCGGCGCCTCCGCGCGAGAAGAGGGCCAGCGGCGCCTGCTTGAACTGGACCGCGATCTCGGTCACCCGGGTCGCAAGCGCCTTTCCGGTGCGGATGTAGAACGGCACCCCGGCCCAGCGCCACGATTCGATCGACAGCTTCAGCGCGACGTAGGTCTCGCGCTCCGAGTCGTGGGGAACCTCCGGCTCCTCGCGGTAGGCTGAAACCGGCTCACCCTCCACCCAGCCGGAGGTGTACTGGCCGCGGACCGTCTGCGCCTCGACCTCGCTCGGGGACATCGGCTTGACGGCGCGCAGGACCTTCACCTTCTCGTCGCGCAGGTCAGAAGCCTTGAACTCGATCGGCGGCTCCATGGCGAAGACCGCCATCAGCTGCAGGGCGTGGTTCTGGACGATGTCGCGCAGCGCGCCGGTCTCGTCGTACGACTCGCCACGCCCCTCGACGCCGACCGTCTCGGCCACGGTGATCTGCACCGAGTCGATGTAGCGACGGTTCCAGATCGGCTCGAAGAGGCCATTCCCAAAGCGAAAGACCGACAGGTTCTGGACCGTCTCCTTGCCGAGGTAGTGGTCGATCCGGAAGATCTGGTCCTCGTCGAAGACCTCCCGGAGCTCGCGATTCAGCTTCCGGGCGCTGTTGAGGTCGTAGCCGAACGGCTTCTCGACGATGATCCGCGACCAGCCGCGGTTCCGCCCCCATTCATTCCGATTGCTGCCGGAAAGCCCGGCCGCGCCGATCTGGCGCACGATCTCGGCATGCAGGACCGGCGGTACGGCGAGGTAGAAGAGTCGGTTGCCGGAGGTGCCGCGATCGCGATCGATCCGTTCCAGCCGCTTCGCAAGGGCCGCCCATGCCTTCTCGTCGTGAAATTCTCCGCGCTGGTATTCGATCCCTGCGCTGAACGAATCCCAGATCGAGGCCTTGGCGGGGCGGTTGCGGCTGAACTGGTCGACCCCGTGCCGCAGGTGAGCTCGGAATGCGGCATCGCTCAGGTCGCGACGGGCAAAGCCAACGACCGTGAACTCGGGCGGTAGGGCGCCGCTCAGCATCAGGTCGTAGAGAGCCGGCGCGAGCTTACGTTCCGTCAGGTCGCCGGTGGCGCCGATGATCACCATCGTGCACGGCTCCGGCATCCGATCCAGCCGTAGCCCGGCACGCAGCGGGTTGCGCCGCGGTGGGGCTACCGGCTCATCCCGGGCGGAGTCGGCCTCCTTGGCATCGACCGGGTCGCTGCGCTCCGTCATCGGTCCGTCAGGAACCCTCGCCAGAGGACTTCACGGCATGCCCGCCGAACTCGTTGCGCAGGGCGGCCAGGACGCGGTCGCTGAAGCTGTCCGGATCGCGTCGGCTGCGGAGGCGCTGCAGGAGAGAGAGGGTGATGATCGGCGCAGGAACGTCATGCTCGATCGCATCGGCCACTGTCCATCGGCCCTCGCCTGAGTCGGCCACCCAGCCCTTGATATCGGCCAGGTCGTTGCCCTCCCGTGAGAACGCGTCGCCGGCCAGCTCGAGCAGCCATGAGCGGATCACCGAGCCGTTGTTCCAGAGACGGGCCACCGCCGCCAGGTCGAGAGGGAACTCCGAGGCGTGCAGGATGTCGAATCCCTCGCCATATGCCTGCATCAGGCCGTACTCGATCCCGTTGTGGACCATCTTCACGTAGTGTCCGGCGCCGGCCGGGCCGCAATACAGGTAGCCGTTCTCCGGAGCCAGGGAGCGGATGGCAGGCTCCAGCCGGTCGAAGACCTCTCGCTTGCCGCCGACCATGGCGCAGAAGCCGACCTGCAGGCCCCAGACGCCACCACTGACGCCCATGTCCAGGAACTCCAGCCCGCGGGCGGCCAGCTCGCTCGCGTGGCGCTGCGAGTCGTGGAAGTTGCTGTTTCCGGCGTCCACGATCACGTCGCCGGGCGAGAGGATCCCCGCGAGGCGCTCGATCATCTCGGACGTGGCGTCGCCCGAAGGTACGCTGATCAGGACATGACGAGGCTCTTTCGCCAGGCGGGCGATCTCCTCCAGCTCTTCAGCGACGCTGACGCGCCCGGCGTTCTCGGGCTCGGCGGCAAGCGCCTCGGCCACCGCCGTCGTGCGATTCCAGGCGACCACGTCGTGTCCGTTCCGCGCCAGGCGGCGGGCCATCCCCGCCCCAATCCGTCCCAAGCCTGCGATCGCGATCTGCATCGGCGTCGACCTGTCTTCCTTTCGTGCTGTTGCGCCGTCAGGCGCGTGCGGGCTCTCCCAGCGTCGCGTGCATCATCGTCCGAAGCCGCACCAGGCCGGCCACCGGATCGGCAAGGTGCAGGCGCAGGACCCGCCGTCCCCGTTTCTGCAGCGCCGCCAGGTCGCCCGCGGCCTGGGCGGCGATCAGGGTCCCGAAGCTCTCCTGCCAGCCGGGGATGGGCAGGTCGCGGCTCGGATCCGCCGTGAGCTGCAGGAAGATCCCGCTCGGCGGGCCACCCTTATGCAGCTGTCCAGTTGAATGCAGGAAGCGCGGCCCAATCCCGAGCATCGTGGCCATCCGCGTCTGGTCGCGCACGAGGCTGCGCAGGGCCTGCAGCTCGCCGACCGCATCGGGCTCGGCGGGCAGATAGGCGAGCAGTGCGAAGTAGTCGCCGTCGTGCGCGGTTTCCATGAGGGCTCGCACGGCCCCGTCGACGGTCACCGGGTCGTCCCCGAGCGCAGCCGGATCACCGTAGGCGGCGATCCCCGGCTCCGCCACCAGCGGGGCAGGCTGCGGCAGCGCACCGTCCCGGCGGTACGCCTCGAGCAATGCGCGCGTCGCATCCTTCGCCTCCTGCACGTTCGGCTGGTCGAACGGATCGATCTCCAGCAGCATGCCGGCGGCGGCGGTCGCGACCTCCCAGCGCACGAATTCGGCGCCGATGTCGAGGGGATCGGCAAGCGCAAGGTGAAGGCCCGGATGGCCAAGCGCCTGCAGCTCCGCCGCGAGGCCCGCCCAGGCGGGATCGGCGTCGTCTGCGGCCGCGATGAACACGAACTGGCGGTCCTCGCCGTATGCGGCAGCCGCGCCGATCGCCTCCCCGACCACAGGCACGATCCCGCGGCCGGCCTTGCCGGTGCTCTCGGCCACCAGCTGCTCGATCCAGTCGCCGAGGCTCGCCAGCCGCGGCGAGGTCATGATCGTCAGCTTGTCCATTCCGGCCAGAGCGGCCTCGCCGATCGCCGCACCCAGCTGAAGGCCGGGATTCTCGGGCGCCGAGCGGTGGCATGCCTCCGCCATCGCTCCAGCGCGTGCGAGCAGTCCCTCGAGGTCGACGCCATGCAGCGCGGCGGGGACGAGTCCAAACACCGAGAGAGCGCTGTAGCGGCCGCCCACGTCAGGCGGTCCGTCGACGATGACGCGGAATCCCTGGGAGCGGGCGAGGTCGGCAAGCACGGTGTCGGGATCGGTGATCGCCACGAAGTCGAGAGCAGGGGCATGGGCGCTCATGGCGGCGTGGAAGGCATTCGGCTCGGTGGTCGAGCCGGACTTGCTGCTGACGCAGAAGATCGTGCGCCCCGATTCCGCCCATTCGCGGAAGCCGCGTACCGCGTCGGGGTGCGTCGAGTCCAGGATGCGCAGCTCCAACCCCTCCGGCGTCGCGCCGCGCCCCAGCGCGTCCCCGAAGACGCGACTGAAGAGCTCGGGGGCAAGGCTCGAACCGCCCATGCCGAGCACCGCGGCCCGCGTGTAGCCGTCGTCACGGACCTCGCGCGCGATGCGCTCCAGCTCTCCGATTCGGCCCTGCATGGTGAAGGGCAGGTCGAGCCAGCCAAGCCAGGCCGCGAGCTCCTCGGGCGGCTTGCCCGATGCCGCCCAGAGGCTCCCGTCGCGCGCCCACAATCGCTCGGCGACCTGCTCCTCCGCCCAGTGCGCCAGGCGGGCGTCGATGGCAGATGCCAGGGCGGCCGGAGCTACGCCTCCGTTCACGCCGGAGCGAGCGCCTTGCGCTGAGCGTCGATGACGCCCATCAGCTCCTCGAACGAGCGGGTGAACGCGGCAACCCCCTCCGAGATCAGCTCGTCAGTGACGGTCTCCATGCTGATCCCCAGCGACTCCACCACGCGCAACGCCTCGTGCGCGTCGTCGAGGCCTGCGTCGATCGTGCGCTGCACGGCGCCGTGGTCGAGGAATGCCTGGATCGTTTCGATCGGCAGGGTGTCCACCGTCTGCGGACCGATCAGCTCCTCGGCGTACATGACGTCGCGATAGGCGGGGTTCTTGGTCGAGGTGCTGGCCCACAGGCAGCGCTGGACGCGAGCGCCCGCCGCGCGCAGATCCGCGAACTCGGCGCCCCCAAAGATCTCGCCGAACGCCTGGTAGGCCAGCTTGGCATTGGCGATCGCGGCACGGCCACGCGCCGCCAGGGCGGCCTCCGTGCCGATGGCGTCGAGCGCCTTGTCGACCTTGGTGTCGACGCGGCTGACGAAGAAGGAGGCGACCGACGCGGTTGAGCCGATCTCGCCTCCGGCCGCTTGCCGCCGCCGCAAACCGGCGATGTACGCACGCGCCACGGCGCGATAGACGTCGACGCTGAACATGAGCGTGATGTTGATGTTGATCCCCTCGGCGATCGCCGCTTCGATCGCCGGCAGCCCTGCCAGCGTCGCGGGGATCTTGACCAGCACATTCGGCCTCGCCAGGCGACCCCACAGGTGCCGCGCCCGCTCGAGCGTCCGATCCGAGTCCTCGGCCAGGTCCGGCTCGACCTCGATCGAGACGAATCCATCGGCGCCGTCCGAGGCGTCGTAGACGGGACGAAGGATGTCGGCTGCGTCGCCCAAGTCGGCGATCTCGATCTCTTCGAAGACATGGCGCGTGTCGTGCCCCGTCTCGATCTCGCCCCGGATCAGCTCGTCGTACTGCCCAGTGGCGACCGCCTTGGCGAAGATCGTCGGGTTGCTGGTGAGGCCACGAATTCCGTCGCTGACAAGCTCCTGGAGCCGACCGCTGGCGATCACCTTGCGGTCGATGAAGTCGAGCCAGGGACTCTGGTCCTGCTCGGCGTGAAGCCGTTGCAACGTGTTCATGGTCGTCTCTCCTGTACAAGCTCGCGGGCGGCGGCGGCGATGTGGGGTGCGTCGATGCCGGCCAGGGCCAGCTGCTCGGCCGGGGTGGCCGAGCCGGGCATGTGCCGGACCGCCAGCTTGACGATCGGCGGCCGCGAGGCGTCGGCGGCGAAGACCTCGAGCACGGCATCGCCAAGCCCGCCCTCCGGCCAATGGTCCTCGACGGTGACGATCGCCCCCGTCTCGCGGCCCGCGGTGCGCAGCGTCTCAGCGTCGATCGGCTTGACCGAGTAGCAGTCAATCACGCGTGCGGCGATCCCATCCGCGGCGAGCAGCGCGGCCGCGGCGAGGGATTCGTGCAGGGTGATCCCCGCCCCGACCAGGGTCACCTGGTCGGCATCGGTCGAACGGACGACCCGGCTTCCGCCGATCTCGAACGATTCGCCGGGCGGATAGATGACCGGCAGCTTTTCGCGCGTGGTGCGGATGAAGATGATCCCCTTGCGATCGACCACCTTCGCCAGCAGGCTGGCCGTCTGGTTCGGGTCTGACGGATAGAGGACCGTGCTGCCGAAGACCGCCCGCAGCGAGGCGATGTCCTCGAGCGCCATCTGCGACGGTCCATCCTCGCCGATGCTCACCCCGGCGTGCGAGCCGACCAGCACGATGTTCGCGCGGCTGATGGCCGCCATCCGGACGAAGTCGTAGGCGCGCGACAGGAAGGCGGCGAAGGTCGCAGCGAAGGGCCGCCAGCCGCGGACCTGCAGGCCGACTGCGTTCGCCACCAGCTGCTCCTCGGCGATGTAAGCCTGGATGAAGCGATCCGGGTAGGCGGCCGCAAACTCCTCGGCGTAGGTCGAGTTGCCGACCTCGCCGTCGAGCGCGACGACGTCGCCCCGCGCTGCGCCGAGGGCCACCAGCGCGTCGCCATAGGCCTTGCGGGTCGCCTCCTTGCTCCCGACCTCGTAGGTCGGCAGGACGAGCTCGCCGCTTGCTTCGAACCGATGCGGCGTGGCGTTGCCGGTCGGCTTGGGCACCGCAATGGTCACGTTGCGGAGGCCGCCGAGCTCCGCGATGGCGGCTTCTGGATCGGCCAGCGGCTTGCCGTGAAAGCCATTCTTGTTGGCCACCGCCGCCACGCCGTGCCCCTTCTCGGTCTTGGCCAGGATTACGGTCGGACGATCCTCGGTGGCGATCGCCTCGGCGTACGCCTGATCGATCTCCTCGAGGTCGTGGCCGTTGATCTCGATGGCGTGCCAGCCGAACGCACGGGCGCGCCCCGCGAAGTAATCGAGGTCCCAGCCGTGCATCGTCGGGCCGCTCTGGCCGAGCCGATTCACGTCGATGATCGCGGTCAGGTTGGACAGGGAATGGAAGGCGCCCGCCTCGAACGCTTCGGAGATCGATCCCTCCGCCATCTCGGAGTCGCCGCAGAGGCACCAGATCCGATACGGAAGCCGGTCCAGCTGCTTCCCCGCCAGCGCCACACCCACGGAGATCGGCAGCCCCTGGCCGAGGGATCCTGTCGCCACGTCGACCCAGGGCAGGATCGGCGTGGGGTGTCCCTCCAACCGGCTGCCGGCCTTGCGGAAAGTGAGCATCTCCTCGTCCGAGATGGCGCCGGCCGCCTTGAAGACAGCGTACAGCAGCGGCGAGGCGTGCCCCTTGCTGAAGATGAGGTGATCGTTGCGCGGGTCGTCTGGTGCGTCGAAGTCGTAGTGCAGGTACTTCGACATCAGCACCGCGAGCAGGTCGGCGGCCGACATCGAGCTGGTCGGATGCCCGGACCCGGCCGCCGAACTGGAGCGAATCGAATCGATCCGGAGTTGCGCCGCCAGCTCGGTCCACAGCTCGATGTCCTTCATGTCGGCACCATGATACGAGCCAACGATCGGCCGATCAAAAGACACCTCTGCGGCCGATTTGGGCGCTCCCTGCCGTTCGTCATGGCGAGTCCGGATAACGAAAGCCTCTCCACTTCACCCACCCCCAGCCTGCTAGCCAATTCACGAAGAATGAAGGGGCGTTCCGTAGTCGGAGGGGCCCTTCCGTAACGGAGGAACGAATCCCGGCGCGTTGCTCGGTCTCGTGCACGCTGGCAAGTCGAAGGCGGCGCCCATGATGGGCGCCGCCTCAAGTCTCAGACCAATACGGACTAGCCGCGCATCAGCCGGAAGCAGTCGCTGCAATACACGGGTCGGGCGCCGGTCGGTCGGAACGGCACCTGGGTGTCCTTGCCGCATCGGGCGCAGACGGCATCGAACATCTCGCGCGGGCCGCGGCTGTAGCCACCCCCGCCGTTGTATCCGCCGCTGCTGGCGCCTGCATAGCTGCCGCCACCGCCGGTGGCGCGCCGCTGTGCACGACATGAGGCGCAGCGCTTGGGCGCAGAGGTGAATCCCTTCTGCGCGAAGAATTCCTGCTCCGAGGCGGAGAAGACGAAGTCGATTCCGCAATCGGCGCAGGTGAGAACCTGATCGGTGTAGGCCACGAAGGACCCTCCCACATAGAGTTACCACGTCGAGCATCTACGCCTTCGAATCAGCGCCGGCCACGGGTCTTGCCGCTACCCCGTGAGCCGACGATGGACGTGGTGGGAGGGGGAGGGAAGGCTGCAGGCGCCGCTCTCTTGCGGCCCGACGTCGCGAGTATACCCACACTTCCCCCGCACGCAAGAGTCTGCCAAAAGTCAGACGCGACTATCCTGACGTTTGGATGCGAACCGTTGCGACGGTGTTCGGCGCTCTCATTGCCCTCGGCGGGCTGGTCTGGATCGCCCAGGGCCTCAACCTGCCGTTCGCTCCCCGCAGCTTCATGACCGCCGACCGGACCTGGATCGTGCTCGGCGCGACGGCGGTCGTCATCGGCGCCGGATTGATTGCGTGGGCGCGGCGACCGTAGCTACCAGCCCCCAAATCGTCGCTCGGCGGTGCGACACCTCCGCGGCTGGGCCTATGGAGTTGCGCCAGCTGTCACTGAGGCGAGGTTAGTTGCGGCACCGCATCTGGAGCGCAACTCGCGGGGCTGGCCGACGCCGGCGGCATCGCGCTTTGCGCTAGGCGATCCGCGCACCCGCCAGCGCCATCTCGGCCAGTGCCCGATCTCCGTCTCCGGGGGTCAGGTCCACCGCCGCCATGGCCTCGGTCAGCACCGTCGTCGCGAAGCCCAGCCGGCGGGCGTCGAGCACGGTGCCGCGGACGCAGTAATCGGTCGCCAGGCCGCACACCGCCACACGAGTGATCCCCCACTCCCGCAGCAGCGCCTCGAGCTGCGTCGGTCGCTCCTCGCCGGAGGTCGGATCGCGCATGGTGAAGCCGGAGTAGCCGTCCTCGCCGTTGCTGCCCTTCGTGACGCTCGGGCCGGCCACGATAAGCTCCGGCGCTGGCTCCGCTCCCCACGAGCCGGCCACGCAATGGACCGGCCAGGTGCCCCCGTCCTTGGCGAAATGCGGGGTGGAGGGCGGATGCCAGTCCTGGGTATAGACCACCAGGGCGCCCTCCGTCACCGCCCGCCCGATCTCGCCGTTGACCCGGCCGACGACCGCCTCCCCGCCGTGCACGAAGAGGCTGCCGTTGGGATCGGCGAAGTCGTTCTGGACGTCGACCACCACCAAAGCGGTGGTCGAGTCGTATTCGATCACCTAGTCGAGCGCGACCATCGGCGCGGGCTCGGACCCCTCCGTCATCGCGGGAGCGGCGCCGTGGTGTCGTCGCAGCGGCAGCTCGTTGAGGAAGAGGGTGGCCGTCACGCCGAGCACCATCGCCCCCACTCCCAGCCACAGGCTGTTGGCCAGCGCGATGCTGAAGGCCTGGTGGAAGCCGGCCTCGAAGTTGGCAAGGTACTGCTGCAGGGCAGGCTGAGCCTGCGCCGGGGCCTGGGCCAGAAACTGCTGCACCGGATCGGCGCCGCCCACCTGCGCCACGTCGCCGCCGAACGATCCACCGGACGGCATGTTCGCGAGCACCTGCGCGGGCACACCGGCTTTGCCGAACTGCTCCTTGAGCAGGTCCGCGGTCAGGAAGCTGCGGAATAGGGTGAAGCCGAAGGTGAGGCCCACGGTACCGCCGATCTGGCGGAAGAGGGTCAGGTCGGCCGTCGCGGCGCCGAGCTTGTCGAAGGGCACCGCGTTCTGGACGATGATGGTGAAGACGGCCATGGTCGGCCCGATGCCGACCCCCATCACCGCCATCCACGACCAGAGCACCAGCGACGGCGTGTCGGCCCGCAGGTTGGTGAAGAGGATGAGGCCGATCGTGGCGAGCGTCAGCGAGCCGACCACCAGCCACTTGTAATGCCCCGTGCGGCTCACCATTTGGCCTGACACGATCGAGGAGAGGATCAGGCCGAACAGGAACGGCAGCAGGTTGTAGCCGCTGGCGGTCGCGCTCGAGCCCCGCACCACCTGGAACCAGAGCGGCAGGAAGACCACCGCGCTGAAGAATCCGAACATGGCGGTGAAAACCGCCACCATGGAGAGCGTGAAGCTCGCGTTGCGGAAGAGGCCGAGGGGGATCATCGGCTCCTTGGCACGCTGCTCAACGAGCACGAACACCCCCAGAAGGACGACGCCCAGCACGATCAGGCCCCACACGCCCGGGCTGCCCCAGTCACCCGACTCCGCGTTGGTCAGGCCGATCAGGATCGGCACCAGGCCGGCGCTGAAGGTCCCCACGCCAAGGTAGTCGATGTTGCTCGCGGCATTGGGCCGCTTGACGGTCGGCAGCAGGCGTCCGATGACGAGGAGGGCGATGAGGCCAATCGGCAGGTTGACCAGGAAGACCAGATGCCAGCTCCAGGTATCGGTCAGGAACCCGCCCAGCCCCGGGCCGATCAGGAACGAGACGCCGAAGACGGCGCCGAAGAGGCCCTGGTACTTGCCGCGCTCGGCGGGGGTGAACAGGTCGCCGATGACGGCCAGCGCGATCGGGAAGAGCGAGCCGGCGCCGAGTCCCTGGATCCCGCGGAAGAGGATCAGCTGCCACATCTCCTGCGACAGGGCGGAGAGCGCCGAGCCGACCAGGAAAAGGCTGATGCCGATCAGCAGCATCGGCTTGCGACCGAACAGGTCGGAGAGCTTGCCGTAGATCGGCACGGTAATGGTGCTGGTCAGGAGGTAGGCGGTGACCACCCACGTGTAGTAGTCGGCGCCATGAAGGTCCCCGACCACCCGGGGCAGGATGGGTCCGACGATGGTCTGGTCGAGCGCGGCCAGGAAGAGGCCGAGCATGATCGCGCCGAGGATCTCGAATCGCGTCCGTGGGTCGACCTCGACCGCGGCATGCTCCAGACTGCTCCGGCCCGGCGCCGGCATGGTTGTCTCAGTCACGCGTTGAGTGCTCCTTGTTCATGCATCTGCTCGAATGCGGATCTCAGGTTCCGAATTGCCACCAGTAGCCGCGCCTGCTCGGCATCGGTGAGGTGGGCGAGCGCGGTTGCCATGCGCTGCCGTCGGCTGATCTGCAGCTCGCGCATCTCGACAGCGCCCTCATCGGCGAGGCGCAGGGTGACGACGCGACGGTCGTCGGTGTCGTGCTCGCGCGTCACCAGCCCGTGCTCCTCCATGCGCGACACGATCCCGGTGGCTGTGGGCATGCCACATCCGAGAAGCTCGGCCACGCGGCTCATTCCCATCGGGCCGTGCGTCTCGAGGAGCGTCATCAGGAGCAGGTGCGTCATGCTGATCGACCGCTCGTGGCAGCGGACCGCGAATGCGGCTCGCTCGCCGGCGATGATCGGGCCAAGCTCGTCCAGCAGCTCGCTCGCGACAGTTTTCGTGTGGCTAATCATTCGTGTCACGCGAATCATTATGCAGATGCGAAGCGGTTCGGCAAGTCCCCCTGGGCAGAAGCGTTCGGGGGCCTAGCCGGGGAAGAGGCGCCGCAACCTGCGATAGGCGGTCGCGGCCGGACCCTGGCGTCGGCCCAGCCATCCCGGATCAACTGCCTGGCGGCGAGGCGCGAGTGGCTCGGGCCGCTCAGGCCGCTGCGGTGGCGGCGTCTGCGCCTCCACTTCAAATGCCCAATCGTCGTCTCGCGTCGATTGAGCGTCGCGCGGCGGCTTGGCCCACTCGCGCGACGGATACGTCCGTCCGGTCGCCTCGACCGGCATGGCATGCAGCGCCCTCATGGCGTCGTCCAGCTCGGCCGCACCGGGCAACGCCACGGGCAGCTCAACGGATCGCCGCACGGGCGGCGCGATCATGGCGCGGATGGCGGCCACCTCGGCCTCATCCCATCCCTCGTCTCGCGCCAGGCGAGAGAGCTCTTCCTCGGTCATCGCCAGGAGGGGCGGCTCGGGCTTGGTGATGGGCGGCGCCAGATCGACGGTGGGCCACGCGCTTCTCCGCAGCGGCTCCTCGATGGCAACTGGCGGATCGGGTTGTCCACGCCATCGGGTGGTGGCCATCTCCATCTCCGATGCGGCAGCGCGCTCGACCCCGAGCCACATCACCTCCTCCTCTCGGATAGCGAGGGGGGGCTCGTCCTGGGGAGCCGCGTCACCGGGCTGTGGTTCGCCAATAGCTCCGATCGCGTCGACTGGCTGAACGGGTTCTGCCCCCCCGGGCTCGGGCCGTGGCTCAAGGCTGAGCGGACCATCGTCCGCGGCCAGCGGGAGGTCGGGCATCGGCGGCAGCTCGGAGACCGGCGGTGGCTCCGGCATGGGTGGCAGCTCAGGCTGGACCGCGAAGTCGGGCTCAGCTGCGAACTCCGCCGCCGGTTCGTCCGGCAGCGATGACGCCGCCTCTGGCGGAGCCTCGACCATCGACGCGAGTGCGTCCTCACGGGTGGTCTCCGACTCGGTCGCTGGTGCGGCTCCCGGCTCAGCCCGCGCCTCCAGCTGTGCAGCGTCGAGCCACGCGAAGTCACCGTCGGCGAACCAATCCGGCTCGACGACCGTGGGGCTGTATGAGGGCTGTGATGGTTCAGGCTCCGCCGGTTCGACCTCTGCAAGCGCGGCCTCCGGCTCCTCGATTACGAACTCTGGCCGATCGGGTTCGACATCAGCCTCGGCGAGGAATGCCTCTGCCTCGCCGGGCTCGTCTGGATCGACGTCGGCGAGCGCAGGCTCAGCGACGACAGCCTCTCGCTCGACAGGCTCAATGTCTACCTCGACTGTGACCGGCTCATCGGCGATGTTGATGGCCGCCTCGGCAGGTGGTGCCTCGAATATCACCGGCTCACCCGCGATGTCGATGGCCTCCGCGACGGGCTCGGTGAGGCCCTCGTCCGCCTGCCGCTGAGGTTCCAAGACTTCTTCGGCGACCGCGACTTCCTGACCAAGGTCGGCACTGTTCGGGTCCTGCGCGCGGGCCAGCGCCTGGGCAAAGCCTTCAACCGCGGAACGGGTCGTCCGCCCCTTTCGGGTGCGAGTGCTCCGACGAACGGGAGTGCGTACAGGCGCGGACGCTTGAACAGCAGGTGGGGTTGCCTCTGGGGGTGCGGCAGGGCTTACCTCCGACTCCGCGGCCCGGGTGATCGGCCCGTCAGGCATGGGAGGGGCGCCGGGAGCCGAATCCCAGGCGACTGACGGCGCGTCCAATGCGGCCGGCAATCGCAGGTCGACGCGAGCCTCCAGGAGCTCGACCCGGGAGCGCAGGCCGGCCACCTCGCCGCGAGCCTCACCGAGCGCGAGCAGCGCCTGGCCGTATCGCTCGGTCAAGTTGCGAAACTCGGTCAGCAGCTCGCGAAAGGCGCTCGCCTCGCCCCCATTGGCGTGCGTGCCGCCATTGCCATTGGTCCGGGGCGGCTCGTCCCGGGAGGTGGGAGTGGGCATGGGCGCCGGGAGGGCCTTCAAGAAAACGCGCATGGAGTCGCCCTCGGGCGTGCCGGAGAGGACACCTCTGGCCAAAAGCTCCCAGACGCGACCTTCTGCAACCCCGAGGACTGACGCCGCCTCCTGCACCGAATAGCCGTCAATCACGAGGGGCGATAGCGTACCCCCTCCCGTCGAGCGTGGGTACCCCCGCCCCCATGCGCGTCGCGAAGGGGCGATGGAGATTGCTGCGCCGGTATCATCGGCGCTTCGATGACGAGCCCCGTCCGCATTCCGACCATGGCCGGCTACGACTTCGGGCTCCCGCCCGCCCTCGAGGGTTTGCAGGAGCTGGCATACAACCTTTGGTGGAGCTGGACCCCGCGTGCCGGGGCGCTCTTCGCCCGGATCGACTCGGCGGCCTGGGCGCGCCATCGCAGCCCGATCCCGGTGCTGCGCGCGCTCGAGCCGGGCCGATGGGCCGAACTGCTCGCCGACGAGGACTTCATGGTCGACGCCAGCCGGCTTCTCGACGAGTTCGAGAAGTACCTCGCCAACGGGTCGGACTCGTGGTACCGCGCGGCGACGGACTCCGATCCCGCGGCGTCCCTCCCGGGTCCGATCGCCTACTTCTGCGCCGAGTATGGGATCCACGAGTCGATCCAGATCTACTCGGGCGGCCTCGGCATCCTGGCCGGCGACCATTGCAAGTCGGCATCGGATGCGGCGCTGCCGTTCGTCGCGGTCGGGCTCCTCTACCGGCGCGGTTACTTTCGCCAACAGATCGACGCCGATGGTCACCAGGAGCATGCGCAGCCCGACCTCGACCCGGCGAGCCTGCCCATGCGGCGCGCGCGCGGGCGTGACGGCTCCGCCTTGCAGGTCAGCGTCGACTTCCCTGGCCGCAAGGTCCAGGCCGCCGTGTGGGTGGCGCAGGTCGGTCGGGTGCCGCTCCTCCTGCTGGACACCGACATCCCCGCCAACGATGGAGCCGACCGGCCGATCACCCACATCCTGTACGTCCGCGGTCGCGAGATGCGGCTCTGCCAGGAGCTGATCCTGGGGATCGGCGGCGTGCGGGCCCTGCGCGACCTCGGCATCGAGCCCGCCGCATGGCACCTGAACGAGGGACACTCGGCCTTCCTGCTGCTGGAGCGTGCGCGCGAGCTGGTCGCCGCCGAAGCCGGACTCGACGCCGCCGAGGCGCTGCGGCGCGTCGGCTGCAATGCCGTGTTCACGATCCATACGCCCGTCCGAGATGGGAACGAGCATTTCGAGCGTGGCCTGGCGAGCCGCCTGCTGAGCCCGTGGCTGGAGGCCTGCCATATGCCCGCGGAAGAGCTGATGCAGCTCGGGCGAGGGCTCGGCGAGGAGGCCGAGCCGCCGTTCGACATGACCGCCTTCGTCCTGCGCCACGCCACCGCGGCCAACGCGGTCAGCCGCCTGCACGGCGAGACCGCCAACGCGACTTGGGCGACTCTCCTCGATCGGCCGATCAGGGCGATCACCAACGGGGTCCACGCGGCAACCTGGATCGGTCGGCCGATGCGCCGCCTCTTCGAGCGCGCCACCGCCCGCTCGCTCGCCAGCGATGCACCCCGGGCCGAGGTGTTCGACGGCCTCCACACCGTCGTGGAGACGGACCTGTGGGGTGCCCATCGGCAGCAGAAACGCGAGCTGCTGGAATTCATGCACAGCCGCCTTGCCCGCCAGTTCGCACGACACGGCGAATCCCCGGGCGTCTTGCGCGAGATGCACCAGGCTTTCGATCCGGAGACGCTGACGATAGGCTTCGCCAGGCGCTTCGCGACCTACAAGCGCGCCGACCTGCTCTTCCACGATGAGCAGCGCCTCGCCCGCATGCTGGCGGATGCCGAGCGCCCTGTGCAGATTGTCCTGGCGGGCAAGGCGCACCCGGCCGATCGTGCCGGACAGCAGGTGATCCAGCGCATCTTCACCCTGTCGCGCTCCACCGAGCTACGTGGCCGAGTCTTCATCCTGGAGGACTACGACATGCGGGTTGCGCGCTTCCTGGTCGGCGGGGTGGATATCTGGCTGAACAACCCGCGGCGACCGCTCGAGGCGTCGGGGACGTCGGGCATGAAGGCGGCGATGAACGGGATCCCGTCGATCAGCATCCTCGACGGCTGGTGGGACGAGGCCTACAACGGCCACAACGGTTGGGCGATCGGTGGGCGAGAGACGCTCCCCGACGAGGTGACCCAGGACGAGGCGGACGCCGCCGAGCTGTATCGGCTGCTGGAGGAGGAGGTTGTCCCGCGCTTCTACGCCAGGGATGCGAACGGAGTCCCGGGCGACTGGATCGCGACCATGCGCGGGGCAATCGAGGCCGCCATCTGGCAGTTCAGTACGGCTCGCATGCTCGGGCAGTACCTCGAGGAGCTGTATCGACCGGCGTCGCTCGCTGGGGAGCCCGAGAAGGCCGCATCGGCCTAGGGGAGGTAGACCCGTGGGTTCTCCCACACGCCGTGGTCGTTGACGGCGAAATGCAGGTGGCAGCCGGTCGAGTTGCCGGTGTTCCCCTCATAGCCCACCACCTGGCCGATGGTTACCACCTGGCCGGGGTGGACGATCACCTGCGCGCGCAGGTGCCAGTACCAGGTCGTCACCCCGGAGCCGTGCTGGATCACCACGCCATAGCCGGAGTCCCAGGGCCACAGCGGCTGCCCTGACGCGACCACCGTGCCGGTGCCCGCGGCGTGGATCGGGGTGCCGCAGCCGGCCCCGATGTCGATCCCGCCGTGGAAATGCGCGTAGTAGGTTCCCCTGTAGGTGTACGGCGGCTCGAGGCGGAAGGTGGTCGGGCCCCACTCCTGCCTCACCGTGAACGAATCCTCGGGCCACTTGAAGCCGAATGCCGATGGTGCCTGCCGGCGAGCGTCCTCCTCGGCCTGAAGCTTGGCCACCAGTCGGGTGGCCGCATCGAACGCCTTCTGGTTGTTCTCGATCTGCCTGGCGACGTCGCCCTTCGCGTTGACCGCCGCGTTGAGGGCATCTGCCTGCTGTCGTTGCTTCTGGTCGGCCGCCGCCTTGAGCGTGGCCAGCTGGGCCTCCATCGCCGTCAGCTCGGCCTGGCGGGCGGCGAGGCTCTTCGCCTGGGCATCGGCCTGGGCCTGGGCATCGGCCAGCGCCTGGCGTCCGTCGGTCAGCGACACCTCCTGCGACTGCAGGCTGGCGCGCAGGTCGCGGACCTCATCAGCGAGCTGCTTATCCTGGTCCGAGATGGTGAGCATGTAGCCGACCTGGGTCGTTGCGGCGTCGAGCGAGTCGGCGGAGAGGATCAGCTCCAGGAGGGACGTCTGGGTTCGCTCGTATGCGGAGCGCAGATGCTCCTGCAGGAGCGCCTGCCGCGCGACCAGCTCTTCGTTCTGGATCTTGATCTGGAGCGCGACGACCCTCAGCTGGCGATCGAGGTCGGCGATCTGGGCACGCAGGTCGGCCAGTCGCGCGGTGATCTCCGCGACCTGGCCACGCACCTGATCGAGCAGGCCGGCGACGCGGGTGTACTCGGCCGTGACCGCCGCCAGCTCAACCTTCGCGGCTCCCAGCTTTCCGGCGAGGGCGGTTGACCTCGCCTTCAGCGCGGCCAGGGCAGTGCGCTGCGCGCTCAAGGTGTTCTCGAGCGCCTGCTTCTGCGCCTTCGCATCGGCGAGGGGGTCTGCGGCCTGGGCCAGGTCGCGGGGTGAGGTGGTGACGATGCTCGTTCCGATCATCAGGAGGGCAATCAACCCGATGACCAGATGAGATCGTCGCCTCATGCGACAGTCGTCCGTGCGATTTTCATTAGCCCAGATGCCCCGCTACGGGATGCGACGGCCATGCTACCCCGGCGTCTCGAGCGCGTGACCTCACCAGAATGTACCACCCCGCACCTAGTCAATCGTCATCCTCGAGCACGTTCGCACGGGCGATCTCCGCCCCAAGCAGCACCACCACGCTGGCGAAATAGAGGAACACCAGGAGGGTGATGACGGCCGAAATCGGACCGAAGAAGCTCTCGTACCGAGCCACGTCGGTCGCGAACCAGGTGAAGGTCGCCCGCAGGATGGTGAAGACGATGGTGGCCACCACGGCGCCAGGCAAGACCTGGCGGAAGGTCACGCGACGGTTCGGGACGACCCGATACACGACCAGCAGGGCGACCAATACGAGCAGGACGGGGATCACCAGGCCGCCAACGGTGAGCGCAAGCTGTTGGCCGGTGCCCCCGCCCGGAATTCGATTCGCCAGGCGCCCGGCGATGCCTGCCGCCAGGCCGGCGCAGACCGAAATCAGAGCCAACAGCCCGGCCGCGGCGAGGAGGAGGAGGCTGATCAGCTTGTCCTGCCAGAACGGACGCGCCGTTGAGGCCGCGAAGGCACGCCCCACACCCCTGGCGAGCGCTCCGAAGAAGCCGAGGGCGCCCCACGCCAGAATCGCGACGCTGACCACGGTGACACCGCCGCGCGACGCGATGATGCTCTGGACGATGGCGTCCATGGTCCCGGGCTCGAGCGGCAACGCCGCCTCGATGCGCTCGAGCACGATCCTGCGCGCCTCCCCCTCTCCCACCAGGAAGCTGAAGACGATCACCCCCAGCACCACGACCTGGAAGAGGGAGAGGATGGCGAAGTAGGCCATGCTGCTTGCCACGTCAGCTCCGCGGTGCTCGGCGAAGCCAGCGATGGCGCGGCGCGCCACGCGGGTGCTCCGCCAGCGGGCCGACCAGCGATCGGCCACATCCACCAACCGCTTCCATCGCTCCACCATCGGGTGAGAGGCTACCCTGTCGCCGTGCCGAAGGATGCATCGGTCCTGCTCGAGCTCGCTGGCTTCGAGGTGGCGATCAGCAACCCGGGCAAGCTCTTCTTCGAGCAGGCCGGGATCACGAAGCTCGACCTGGTCAACTACTACCTGGCCGTTGCCCCCGGCGCCCTGCGCGGGGTGATGGACCGGCCGATGGCGCTCAAGCGATTCGTCAACGGCGCATCCGGCGAAGCCTTCTTCCAGAAGCGGGCGCCGGCATCGGTCCCGCCGTATGTGCGTACCGTTGAGCTGTCATTCCCTTCGGGGCGAACCGCCGACGAG
Organism: Chloroflexota bacterium; assembly: GCA_039932375.1. GTDB lineage: Bacteria > Chloroflexota > Limnocylindria > QHBO01 > QHBO01 > CF-167. The sequence goes on from JBDTQD010000011.1 coordinate 21,569, forward strand.
GTGGTGGTGAGCAACGCCGCGGCGCTGGCCTGGGTGGTCAACCTCGGGTGCATCGACCTCAACCCCCACCCGGTGCGCGCCGCGGACCTGGAGCATCCGGACGAGCTGCGGGTCGACCTCGACCCAGGTCCCGGCGTTCCGTGGAGCATGGTGCGAGAGGTGGCGGTGGCGGCCGGCGGCGTGCTCACCGATCACGGGCTGACCGGCTGGCCGAAGACCTCCGGCTCGCGCGGCATCCACGTCTACGCACGAATCGAGCCGCGCTGGACCTTTGGCGAGGTAAGGCGGGCAGCGCTTGCGCTCGCGCGGGAGGTCGAGCGTCGAGTCCCGGACCTCGCCACCAGCAAATGGTGGAAAGAAGAGCGGCACGGGGTCTTCATCGACTACAACCAGAACGCCAAGGACCGCACGGTTGCCTCTGCCTACTCGGTGCGCCCCGTGCCGGACGCCCGCGTCTCGGCTCCCCTCATCTGGTCGGAAGTGCCCGATGCCGAGCTCGGCGACTTCACGGTGCTGAGCATGCCGGCCCGATACGCACGACTCGGCGACGTGGGCGCGGGAATAGATGAGGCGGTCGGTTCCCTCGACGGACTCCTCGAGCTCTCGGCACGCGATGAGGCCGGCGGGCTGGGCGACGCCCCGTGGCCGCCGAACTACGCCAAGCAACCCGGCGAGCCACCCCGCGTGCAACCCTCGAAGCAGCGCATGCCCGACCGGCGGACGCCGCCTGATCCCCGTGCCCGTCGAGGCCGCGTTGGCTCGGTCGCTCTCGTCATGCCATCGGCGCCCGCCCGCCGCAAGGACGGCACCGTCAGCCCGACCGGTCGTCGACGCTCGTCGCAGCCGCTGCTGGTCATCGGCCAGGCGGCCGCCAGGGAGGACGCGCTGGCAGGGCTCGACCGCTGGAAAGCGCGATATCCCGCCGCCGCCGCGCTGCTGGCTGTGGACGACGTCCTGGTCGACGCGATGCGCGGCCGCTCGACGCTCTGGTGGCGGGTCCGGGTCAACCTGCGCCACGTCCCGGAGGAGGAGCGCCCGCCGGCCGAGCCGCCGGACCCCGACTACGATCCGTGGGCGGGCGTGAAGCCCGAGGACGTCGCGGCGTGGCGCGAGGAGCAGCGCCGCCTGAAGCAGAGCCGATAGGATCTCGCTGAGGTCAGCCGCAGGCTCGCCCGGCGGATGGAACCAATTGCCCGCGATTTCACCCATACCCTGCAGAGGCGGCCATCTTGGTCGCCGAGCGTAGGGTGAGGGAATGCAGGCCGATCTGGTCCTCCAAGCGTCAGCCGGCGACCACGCAGCGTTTTCAAAGCTAGCCGCCGCGGCCATTCCTGGCTTGTACCGGATCGCCTACCTGATTCTGCGCGATTCCGAGTTCGCGCACGATGCCGCACAGGAGGCGTTGATTGCCGCCTGGCGGGATATAGGCGCCCTGCGCGATCCGGGTCGGTTCGATGCATGGCTTCATCGGCTCACAGTCCGCGCCTGCTACCGAGCGGCGCACCGCGAGCGCACCAAGGCGCAGACAGAGGTGCCGTTGCTGCCGACGCACGACCTGCCATCGCTCGAAGACGACCATCGGCTGGTAGCCGCGCGCGATCAGCTCGAGCGAGGGTTTCGCCGACTTTCGCCGCAGGAACGGGCCGTGCTCGTCCTTCACTACTACCTCGACCTGCCGCAGGCCGAGGCGGCCGCGATCATGGGCATCCCGGTGGGCACCATGAAGTCGCGGCTGAGCCGGGCGACCCAGGCACTTCGGGCCGCGCTCGATGCCCACGATCGGACCTCCGCCGTGTCAACAGGAGGCATCACGTGACCACCGATCGAGACTTCGACGCTCTGCTGCGATCCTGGTTCGACGCAGAAGCCGCCCCCGCCCAGCCACAGGATCTGCTCGAGTCGGTGCGGGCCGCGACCGCACGCAGCCGGCCCCGCCCGGCCTGGCTTGCGCGCCTGGGTGGGGATCCGATGCCTACCTCGGGCCGACCTCGCCGGAACCGCTTTGCAACGATTGGTCTCGCCGCGGTAGCCGTCGTCGCGGCCGTCATCCTTGGGTTCGTCCTGGTTGGGCGCCCATGGCAAAACATCGGACCGAAACCTGAGGCAAGTGGGACGCCCGACGCGACGCAAGAAGCGACGTCGAACCCCACTCCGACTGGCCAGGCCCGCACCTTCGGCGATCGCGCAACCTACCAAGCACGACTCGTCTCGGACACCGCTGGTTGGGTCGCGACCGATTCCTCGCTCTTCCGAACGTCGGATTCCGGTCTGACGTGGACCGAGGTCCAACTGCCCACGGGCGGAGAACCGGTTGTGACCAGCATCGTTGACGACCGCACCGTTTTCCTATCCTTCAGCGGCGAACCATGGACGCTCGCAGCCACGCATGACGGCGGAGCGTCGTGGGTCGAGACGACGGTGACGGGCGTGCCGGCAAGTCCCTACTTCGGGTTCTTCGCGATGCAATCCACCGCCGTTGGTACCGCCACTTTCTTCGCCGATCCGACCAACCTCCTGTACCGGACGACTGACGGCGGCGCGTCCTGGACTGGGCCGGTGACCATCCAAAGGCCGGACGTGGGTGCGTTCCTCTTCAAATCCGGGTTCCCGGACGAACGGGGTGTGCTCTCGTACTCGAACGGCAAGTACGACTACCTGCCCTTCGATGATCGCCTGTGGTTGTCGACCGATGGTGGCCAGACATGGGTTGAGCGCTCCTTCCCGACCGACACTGCCTCATCGGCTGGCCTCTTCAAGGGATTGTCCGGGAAGCGCATTGACGGCACCCATTGGCTGATCGCCGTGGGCGTCTCGGAAGACCCGTCCCCGACGTCGAAATTTTGGACGGCGTTCTACGACAGTTCAGATGACGGGCAGTCGTGGCGCTTCATCAACAAGATCCCGAACGTGGAGGCGTCGTTCGAGATACTGACTTCGACGGACTGGGTCGGCTGTAGCAATGGGTCAGGTGCTCGGTGCTGGTCCACGCTGGATGCTGGCGCCAGCTGGCGGGAGGGAGTCTTCCCAGAGGTGCACCCCGGATCAATCGAGCAGTTCAGTTTTGCTTCGGTGGATCATGGATGGGCCCGCATCTCCTGTACGGACAGCGAGGGCAGGCCCCGCACGGGAGGGACGTACTGCGACGGGACGCTCGGGTCGCGGTTGCTCGAGACGACAGATGGCGGGCAGACCTGGCGGCCGATCGGATGAACGGAGGAGTCTCCCCTTCGCCACTCGTCCGACTGGCCGTCGTGCCTGTTGTCGTGTTCCTCCTGGTCGGCTGCGCGGCGGGTCCGACAGCATCTCCGAGCGGGTCCATCGGGGCGTCCGCGTCCCCGGCCGCCTCAATGCCGGCACCGAGCCCGACGCTATTAGCCGGCGGCGGGACATGGACCGTGACCGGGTCAATGTCCACGTCACGCGGGGGTCATACGGCGACGCTGCTTGCCGACGGCCGCGTCCTCGTGGCGGGCGGGCAGGTCGAGCGCCATGCTGCGGCCGTTGCCTCGGCCGAGATCTACGATCCGCAGACAGGGATGTGGACGGTGACTGGCAGCATGAGCATGTCGCGCTGGGCCCATACGGCGACCCTCCTTCCAAGTGGCAAAGTGCTCGTTGCTGGGGGGCTAACAAGCTTTGGCGACTACCTCGCCTCGGCCGAGCTCTTCGACCCCGCCTCGGGGACTTGGCAGGCCACCGGCTCCATGCTCGACGGCCACGCCGCCCATACGGCCACCCTGCTCCACGACGGAAAGGTCCTCGTCGCGGGCGGCAGTCCCGGGCCAAGCGAGCTCTATGATCCGACGGTCGGCGCATGGACCGCGACTGGAGCACTCCCCCTGATCTTGGACTCGGCCACCGCGACGCTGCTGGACGACGGCGACGTAGTCGTCGCGGGAGGTGTTGGCTACGACCCGGACCGCATCCTCCAGTCCACAGAGATCTACGACGTCGAATCCGCCACGTGGTCGCAGGCCGCCGACCTTCCATCGCGACTGGAGTTCCATGCCACCGCGCTGCTCGTCGATGGCAAGGTTCTCGTGACCGGAGGGTACGACCCGGATCGCGGAGCCCTCGACTCGGCCGACCTGTGGGATCCTTCCGGTGACGAAGGGTGGGGGCGGACCGGCAGCATGCACGAGGCGCGGCTCGGCCACACTGCGACAACCCTGGCCGACGGCCTCGTTCTCGTCGCGGGCGGCCAGGCGGGACCATCGAAGGAATCCCTTTCGTCGGCCGAGCTGTACGACTCGAGCATGCAGGGTTGGCGCCAGGCAAACCCAATGGCGACCGCCCGAGATGGCCACACGGCCACACTGCTTGATGATGGCGAGCTTCTCGTGGCGGGCGGCTTCGTCGCCGGCGGGACGACGGCATCCGCGGAGGTCTACGGGCCCGACCCGCGACAGCTTCCGGCCGAAGGACGAGCCGATAATGGTCGGTACGCCACGACCTTCGACCCGCCTCTCAGCTTCACGCTCACCCTGCGAGCCAGTGTCGGCGTCAATGCGCCTGCCTTCATCGGTCTCGCATTCGGCTTTGATCCCCTGGTAGCACATGGGGGCGGCACTTGGGCGGCCGAGATTCAATTCAACCGTCCTGATCAGGTCTTCGACGTCGACCGGCCCGACGTCCTCGTGGACACGCCGCAGGATCTGGGAGCCTGGATCGCGAATCATCCGGACGTGACGGTCGTCTCCGGGCCCGTGAAGACCACTATTGGCGGCCGCGACGCGACGCGGATCGATATCGTCGCGGGCGCCGACGGCGTTACGTTCGGTCCGATCCAGGGGTTTCCCGACATCCCGTTGGGGATGGGACCCGGGCAGCACCAACGACTGTTCATCGTCATGGTCGGCGAGAAGCAAGTCCTGATCCGAATCAACCTCTTCACGGCCGGCAACGACAACGGTCAGAGCAGGGCAATCGACGAGGACAACGCTGAGCATTTCGATCGGGCACTGAAAGCGCTCCAGCCGATGCTCGACTCGGTGGTGTGGCAGTGAGTCGTGAAGACCGTGGGCCTTCGTCGCACACTCGGTGCGACCAGAATGGCGGAACCTAACAAGTCGGCGTTTTAGCCAGTCGCTGCAAGGCGCTCCTCCAGGCGCGTCTTCACCGCCGGCCACTCGTAGTCCAGGATCGAGAAGTAGACGCTACTGCGCATGAACCCATCGGGCATGCGGAATTGATGCCGCAGGACGCCCTCACGGACCGCCCCTAGGTGGGCGATGGCTTGCTGTGAGCGCTCGTTGCGCTCATCGGTCTTGAGCGCCACGCGCGTCGCTCCCAGTTCGTCGAAGGCGTAGCCGAGCTGGAGGAGCTTGGCCTCCGTGTTGGTCGCGGTGCGCTGGTGGGATGGCGCAATCCAGGTCCAGCCGATCTCCACCCGACCATGCTCGGGCGCGATATCGAGGAACCGGGTTGAACCCACCGCACGACCGCTGCCCGCGTCGACGGTTGCCCACGAGACGTACTCGGGGCGGAGCGCATCCTCCAGGTAAGCCGGCCACGCCGACGCGACGGAAAGATCGGTGAACAGGTAGCGGAACGTGGCCGGATCCTGCGCGGCGGCGGCCAGCAGGTCGTCGCGGTGCGCCTCGGAGATCGGCTCGAGTCGCACGAAACGGCCGCCGAGCATGATGCGCTCCGGCGCCTTCACGACGCGCTGCCGGCGATTACGCCAGATTCAGATGGGGGCCGGATTACGGTCCTCGAACCTGCCATGCCGACCGCTGCGGTGCACGTGGTCTGAATCTGGCAGCTCCACGAGGGCTTGGAATGAGTGAGTGGCGTCTCATATGAATCTGGCAAGCCGGCGCGCTCCCGGGCGTCAGTGGGCCGGCGCGCTCTCGCGCGCCGCCACAGCCGCCTCGACCCAGCCCGGAATCTCGCGCCGCAAGGTCGCCAGCGGCAGCGAGCCGTGGCCGAGCACCTCGTCATGGAACGCGCGCAGGTCAAATCGGTCGCCCATGAACTCGGACACCTCCCGTCGCGCCCGCTCGATCTCGCGCTGCCCGATCTTGTAGGCAAGCGCCTGTCCCGGCCAGATGGTGTATCGGTCGACTTCAATCTCCGCGTCGACCGGCGGCAGCGAGCCCCGTTCGTGCATGAACTCGATGGCGCGGGCACGGCTCCAGCCGAAGGCGTGCAGCCCCGAGTCGACCACCAGGCGCGCGGCACGGAAGGACTGGGCGTCGAGCATGCCGAGCAGCTCAGCGTCGGACTGATAGAGGCCCATCTCGTCGGCCAACCGCTCGCAATACAGGCCCCATCCCTCGCCGTATGCCACGCCGGCCAACCGCGAGCCGAGTGTGCGGAACGGGGGCAGGCCGGTCAGCTCCATCTCGATGGCAAGCTGGAAGTGGTGCCCCGGGGTCGCCTCGTGGAAGGTGATTGCCGCGATCTTGTGTAACTCCCGCTGTTCGGGCTGATAGGTGTTCAGGTAGTACTGGCCGGCCCTGGATCCGTCGATCGAGGGCGGCATATAGAAGGCCGGCGGCACCTCGCGCTCCCGATACTCCTCGACCGCCTTGACCTCGCAATCGGCGCGAGGCAGGGTCCCGAAGTAGCGCCGCGCCGTGGCGAAGGCGCGGGCCGTCTGCTCGGCGGCCAGCGAGATGATCTCCTCGCGCGACGACGTGTGGTTCGCCAGGTCCTCGCTCAGGGCCTTCGCGTACACGGTTCGGTCGCGGTATCCCGCACGCCGCGCGATCTCATCCTTCTCGGCCTCGATGTGCGCCAGGTCCTCCATCCCGAACCCATGGACCTCGTCCGGGGTGAGGTCGATGGTCGTGTTCATCTGGATTCCGAGCCGATACGCCTCCTCACCGCCAGGTGTGGTCGAGATCCCCGGCTCCGGACGCGCGTGCGCCTCGTACTCGTCAGCCAGGTAGTCGCGCAGGCGCTGCAGCGCGGGGTAGACATGCGTCTCGATCGCCCTGCGGACCTGCGCTCGCGCTTCCTCGTCGGAGACGTGCGCCATCGTCACGGCGGGGAAGGCCTCGCTGGGGACCGCCACCATGCGCTCGATCTGCTCGATCTCCTTGCGGACCGGGACGGCGGCGGCGGTGCGCTCGTCGGCGATCCCCTCGCGCAGGGTTTCGATCGTCTGCTCGATCACGGCGGGGTACGTCGAGATGCGGGTCAGGAGCCGCTCGAGGCCCTCCGGCGTCTCCGCCAGCTGGTACTGGGCCACCTGCACCGGCATCGCCTGGACGCCGAAGATGTGATTTACCGCGAGCTGATACTGCTTCTGCTCCAGCGCCTCGAGGTGCGTGCTGGCAACCAGGATCAGCATGTCGCGCGTGATCACCTGCTCGGGATCGAGGCCATCGGCGCCAATCGCCTCGGCCCCGGCCAGGGTCTCACGATAGGCGGCGGCATCGGCGGCGCGGCCCTCGACGCCCAGGTCAGGCAGCCGATCGTCCCAGCGCGTGTCGCCGAGGATCGTTGCGTAGACCGGATCGCGTTCCAGGACGCCATCCCAGAAGCGGTCGGCGAGCTCGTTGACGGCGTCGTTGGGATCGGTCACGGGTGGAGCGTCTCCTTGCTGAAGCGGGGCGGTGGAGTGTAGCCGCTGCTCGGCGCTATCGGCCGCCGAAGAGATCGGCCAGGAGAGCTGGCGGGGTCTCCTCGAGCTGGTCGTAGCGGCACTCGCTCGGAGGCTTGTCAGGGCGCCAGCGCTTGAAGGTCGTGCCGTGGCGGAAGCGGTCGCCCTGCAGGTGGTCGAAGGCCACCTCGCAGACCAGCTCGGGCCGGAGCGGCTCCCAGGAGAGGTCCTTGCCGCGGTTCCAGCGCGAGGTCGCGCCGGGCATTCGCTTCCCCTCGGCGGCCGCCTCCCACGCTTTCCACTCGCGCCACGGGTGCCCGTCGAGGGCGTTCACCCGGTACTGCTCCAGGAAGCTGACCAGCTCGTGACGACGCTCCGCGGTGAAGGAGGATGTAACGCCGGCGTGCTGCAGCTGGCCGGCGTCGTTCCACAGCCCCAGGAGCAGGGATCCGACCATCGTGCCCGGGCCGTTCTTGTGCCACCGGAAGCCGGCCACCACGCAATCCGCGGTACGCAGGTGCTTGATCTTGGCCATTTCGCGCTTGCCCGGTGCATAGACCTGCTCGGCACGCTTGGCGATCACGCCATCGAGCCCGGCTCCTTCGAAGACGTCGAACCAGTGGCGCGCGACTGCCGGATCCGCGCTGGCCGGCGTGAGCAGGACCGATGCCGGCGGATCAGAGAGGAGATGCTCCAGCCGTGCACGCCGCTCGTCGTGGGTCGCGTCGCGAAGGTCATCGGTCCCTTCAGCGAGGCAGTCGAATGCGACGAACGAGGCCGGCATCTCGGCTGCCAGCATCGCAACCCGGGATGCTGCCGGATGGATGCGCAGCAGCAGGGACTCGAACTGAAGCCCGCCTTCGCCGGCGATGACGATCTCTCCGTCCAGGACGAAGCGGGCGTTCGCGCCGCCGACTGCGCGGAGCGGCTCGAGGAGCTCCGGGAAGTAACGGTCCAGCGGCTTCAGGTCCCGTGACTGGAGGAAAAGGTCCGGCCCGTCGCGAAAGGCGAGCGCTCGAAACCCATCCCACTTCGGCTCGTAGCGCCACCCCTCGCCGACGGGCAGCTCCGGAGTCGGCTTGGCGAGCATTGGCTCGATTGGGGGCGTAATAGGGAAGCCCATGTCGACCGATGATAGGGCTCCCCTTGACGCCCGGCACGTCCCCGCGCAAGGTGGCCAGGTGCCTGCACGCATCCGCACGGCGATCGCCATTGCCGCGGCCACGATCGCCGTCGGCGGAGGGATCGTCGTCGCCTTGAATGCCCTCGCGACCCGGCCACCTTCGACCCGGGGTATCAGCATGCCCGCCATCGGCGCGGTCGAGGCCGCGTTCCTGGCGGATGGCCGTCCCATCTTCGTCGTGCGCCACCGGGACGGTCGGGTCAGCGTGCTCGACGCGTTCTCGACGCACGTCCCCACCGTCTACAAGCTGGTTGCGTGGTGCCCCGAAGCGCGCCTGTTCAGCGACCTGGTTCACGGCTCGACATACGACGAGTGGGGCGTCGCCATCGGAGGCCCGGCGCCGACGAGCATGACTGTGTTGAGCTGGGCAGGTGTCTCCCAACAGGCCCTGCAGGTGACCGGCACCATTGGCCCGGCCGGGCCGCGAAAGGCGCGCGAGCTCCAGGTCGATTGGGCCAGCTGTCATTTCATCGCACATCGGTTTGATTCCGCACAGGCGCTGACCCCGGCGCAGGCTGCCGCTCTGCCAAAGGGCACCTGGGTGCTGGTCGGCGGATCCATTGATGTGCTCAGCCGGCGCATGTGCGGGATTGGCGATGGCTGCCCGGCGCCCGCGCTCGTCGACGTTCCGGGCCTGGCCCAGAACCTGGGCAACGATCGCGCCTTCTGGGCCTCGGACAGACGGCTGTGGCTGGCCGAGACCACCGGCCAGGCGCTCGCTCACCTTACCGTCGTGGCCGCCTCGGACCAGTAACGGGAGGCCTCCGATCGAGTCCCAGCAGCAAGACAATCGCTCGGGCATACTCGCGCAATGAGCATCAAGATTCAGTTCCTCGGGGCCGTCGGAACCGTCACCGGATCGCAGTACCTGGTCACCGCCGGCGATCATCGGCTGCTGGTCGATTGCGGGATGTTTCAGGGGTCACCCCACGAGGTGATCCGTAACCAGATGCCCTTCGCCTTCGAGGCGTCGAGCGTCGAGGCGCTGCTTGTCACCCACGCCCACCTGGACCACTGCGGCCGTATCCCGGCGCTCGTCAAGGCCGGCTTCAAGGGCCCGATCCGGGCCACCGCCGGAACGCTCGACCTGACCGAGATCGTCCTGCGCGATGCCGCGAAGCTCCAGATGGAGGCTGAGAACCGCTGGCGCAAGCATCATCCGGACCAGGCCGCTGCCTACGACGCCGAGCTGTCGAGCGAGGGCGCCGCGATCGACACGGGGCCGAACATGCCGAAGCAGCTGCGCGAGGCGAAGCCCGAGGGGATGACGATGCATCGTGCCGCGCTCTACACCGAGATGGACGTGGATGCCACCGTCGCACTCTTCCAGCCGATCGACTACGACCAGCCGGCGGATGTGGCTCCCGGCTTCACCGCCACCTTTCGCGACGCGGGGCACATCCTGGGGTCGGCGATCATCGAGCTGAAGGCAACCGATGCGGCCGAGTCGACCACCATCGTCTTCTCCGGCGACCTCGGCCGCTGCGACACGCCGATCCTGCGCGACCCCACCCTGATCAGCCACGCCGACTTCGTGCTGGTCGAGTCGACCTATGGGAATCGCGAGCATGCTCCCCACCAGCAGGCAATCGATGAGCTGGCCAAGGCGGTCAGCGACGTCGCAGCCGGCCACGGTGTGCTGCTGGTGCCCGCATTCGCCATCGGTCGCACACAGGAGGTGATCTGGGTCCTCGACCAGCTGGTGCGCGACGGGCGCATCCCGCAACTGCCCCTCTACCTGGACTCCCCGATGGCGAGCAAGGCCAGCGACGTCTACCTGCGCCACCCCGAGGACTACGACGAGGAGACGGGAGCCCTGCTCAAGTCGGGCGACTCGCCGCTCGCCTATCCGGGCGAGACCTACACCAACGAGGTCGAGCAGTCGAAGGCGATCCGTACCCAGCCGCGACCGCTGATGCTGGTCGCCAGCTCGGGGATGCTGACCGGCGGTCGGATCATGCACCACCTCAAGGACTTCCTGCCCGACCCCGCCTCCACCCTCCTGTTCATCGGCTACCAGGGCGAGGGGACCCTTGGGCAGCACCTGCAGAACGGCGGCACGACGGCGAAGATCGACGGCCAGGAGTTCCCCGTCAAATGCCGGGTGGTGTCGATCTCCGGCTTCTCCGCGCACGCCGACGAGCACGAGCTGGACGACTGGCTGAACAACTTCGCCAAGGCGGGCGGGAGCATCGCCGGCGACGGAAACCCGAAGAAGGTCTTCGTCGTGCATGGCGACCCCGATGCGGCCGGAGCGTTCGCCACGCGGATCCGGGACGTGATGCATCTCGACGCGGAGCTTCCGACCTACCTGGACACCGTCGTTCTGCGCTGAGGCCTGCGCGGTTGGCTAGGATGCCGCGCATGACCCAGCGACCGTTCATCTCGTTCATGACTGACTTCGGGGTCGGCTCGAGCGCACCCGCGGTGTGCCGCGGCGTGATGCTCGAGATCGCGCCCGATGCCCGCCTGGTGGACGTGACCCACGCCATCCGCCATTTCGCCCTGCGCGACGGCGCCTTCCTCCTGGCACGCAGCGTCCCGTACTTCCCGATCGGGGTCCATGTGGCCGTGGTCGATCCCGGGGTCGGCACCGAGCGCCGGCCGATCGCGGTGCGGGCGGCCCGCGGCGACTACCTGGTGGCGCCCGATAACGGCCTCCTGCTGCCGGCCGCGATGGCGCTGGGAGGGATCGTCGCGGTGCGCGCCCTCGAGAACCGCGCCCTCTGGCTGCCGACCGTGTCTCACACCTTCCATGGGCGCGACATCTTCTCGCCGGTGGGTGCGCACCTGGCGTCGGGGACCCCGTTCGAGGAGGTCGGGCCCCTGCTGGACGAGGCCGAGATCACCAAGCTCACCCTCCCGATTGCCACGCCCCACGACGACGGCCTCGACACGTCGGTGCTCCTGATCGACACCTTTGGCAACTGTCGTCTCGCCGGCGAGACGTCCGACCTGGTCACCGCCTTCGGGCCGATGGACCATGGACGACAGTTCGATCTGGTCCTGCCGGCGCGCGGCGCAGAAGCGGCAACGCGCGTTCCGGTGCCGTGGGTGACGACCTTCGGCAGCGTCCCGGTCGGCTCGCCGCTCCTCTTCGAGGATGCCGATTACGCCGGCCCGGCACTCGCGGTCAACCAGGGATCCGCCGCGGAACACTTCGGGCTCGCCATCGACACGCCGGTGCGGCTCGAGCCTGGCTGACCGGATGGCCAATGCCCATGGCCCGCTGCTCGAGATCGACTCCTTCACCTTTCGATATCGGCGTGCGATCGAACCTGCGCTGCGAGACATCTCGCTCAGCGTCGCGGCGGGCGAAGTTCTGCTCGTGGCCGGACCGTCCGGCTGCGGCAAGTCGACCCTCATCCGGGCCATCAATGGCCTGATCCCGCACTCGTACCGCGGCGAGCTGACGGGGCAGGTTCACATCAACGGCCGTGCAACCGCGGAGCTGCGCCTGCGCGACCTCGCTTCGTTGATCGGCACGGTGCTCCAGGATCCGCGCAAGCAACTGGTCGCCTCGACCGTCGCCGCCGAGCTGGCCTTTGGCCCAGAAAACCTGGCACTGCCGCCAGACGAGATCCGGACCCGTCTCGGCGAGGTCGCGGCGACTGCCGCCATCCAGCAGCTCCTGGACCGTACGACCGATCAGCTCTCCGGCGGCGAGAGCCAGCAGCTGGCAATCGCCGGTGCCCTGATGCTCCGTCCTCGGCTCCTGGTGCTCGACGAGCCGCTCGCCAACCTCGATCCGTTGGCGGCCCATCGGCTGCTTGCCCTGGTGCGCCATCTCGCGGACGAGGGCACCGCCGTCGTGATCGTCGAGCATCGGATCGAGGACGTGCTCGACGCGCGACCAGACCGAGTTCTGTACCTCGAGGACGGGGCGACCCGCTACGTCGGCTCGCTGGATGGCTTCCTGCAGGTCGCGGATCCGACTGCGGTGAAGGTGCCGTTCGAGGTGGCCCTTGCGCGAGCGCGCGTGAGATCAGCGCCGATGAGCCCGGAGGCGGCACGACCAGATCGCATCCCTGATGGGGACCCTCTCCGGCTGGAGTGGCGTGCCGTCTCGGCCGGATACGACGAACGCCAGGTGCTCCATGACGTCAGCGCCGGGCTAAGCCGGAACGAGGTGGTCGCCGTCCTCGGCCCAAACGGGTCAGGCAAGACCACGCTGTTCAAGGCGGCCATCGGCCTCGTCAAACCCTCCGCCGGTACGGTGCTGGTTGATGGTGCGTCAACGGCCGGCCGAGGCGTTGCCGAGCTGGCGACGACCTTTGGCTATGTCTTCCAGAACCCATCCCAGATGCTGTTCGCGCCGACGGCCCGCGAAGAGATCCTGTTCGGGCCGCGGAACCTTGGCCGAGATGAAGGCCGCTTCGACGAGCTGGCGGCCACCTCGTTGGGCCGGGTGGGCCTCAGCAGTGAACACGAGATCGAGTCGCGTCCTCCCTTGACGCTTTCGTTCGGGCAGCAGAAACGACTCGCGATCGCGGTCGCGTTGGCCCTCGAGCCGCGCACTTTGGTGCTTGACGAGCCGTCGGCCGGGCAGGACTATCGCAGCGCCACGGCGTTCATGAGGGAGGTTGCGAGGATCGACGGACTCGAGAGCGTCTACTTCGTCACCCACGACGCGGACCTGGCGCTCATCCATGCCGATCGGATCCTTCTCATGCGCGACGGCCGGATCGTGGCCGACGGCGCGCCACTGGAAGTGATCGCCGATCGGGATCGTTGGACGGCGTGCAACCTGCGCTTCACTTCGCTCATGGAGGCGAACGCACGCTGGGGTGGCGAAACCGGTCGGTTCCTGGCCGCGCACGAGCTGGCCAGCTGGATCGTGGGTCGATCGGCGTCGAAAAAGGGGGATATCGGTCGAGAGCTCGGAGTGGCGATCGACCACGAGGGAGGCAGGAATACCACATGACGTCCATGGCGATGAGGAATTCGGACGGCACCTGGTCGATTACCACCAGGGTCATCGTGTATGCCGCCATCGGCGCGGCGCTGTACGCGCTCTTCAACTACATCTCGTTCGGGTTCGCGATGCCCGGAGCCAACGAGGTCAGCATTCGGCCGCACTACGGCCTGCTCACTTTCTTCGGCTTCGCGTTCGGCCCGATCGTGGGCTTCCTGACCGGCTTCGTCGGCAACGTGGTTGGCGACCAGCTCTCCGGCTACGGAGCCTTCACGTCGTGGCAATGGAGCGTCGCCAACGGTCTGGCGGGCCTCGTTGCGGGGCTCTTCCCCGTTTGGATGGCCAGCCGTATGACCACCACCGGCAGCAAGGCCGTCACGGCGGCCGTGGCCGGCGTCATCGCCACGGTGATCGGATTCCTGTTCATCTTCGTCGAGCTGGTGACCCAACAGGAGATGGGCTTCAACGCCATCCTGACCACCGAATACATCCCGGTGATCATCGGCAACTCGATCGCAGCGGCGATCGTGACGCCGATCCTGGTCCTGGCCTGGGAGCCACTGCGCGAGCAGATCGGGCGATGAGGTCGCGCGCCGCGACCTGACCCGATGCGGGCGTCATTTCCGTACCTGGGACGGGGGTCCTGGCTGGCACGCCGGGACCCCCGCGTCCTGCTTCTCGCCGGATTCATCTTCGTCATTGGCGCGCCGCAGCTGCGCGACGCACGCCAGCTGGCGGCGGTCCTGGTCCTGGCCCTCGGCTACTACGCAACGGCCGGCATCCCATTCCGCGCCGTCCGATTCCAATGGGCATACCTGGTCCTGGTGATCGCCTTCTTTGCCTTCTTCAACATGCTGATCAGCGGTGGACGGACGGGCACGTTTGCGCACGTCGAGACCCACGTCCTGCTCAGCATCCCACCCTTTGGCGCCGAGATCAGTGTGGAAGGGATCAGCCTGATGCTCAGCCAGGTCCTGCGTTTCGCCGCCATCGCTGCCGTTGGGTTCCCGATCGCATACGCCATCGCCCCGGGTGACCTGGGCGTTGCGCTCCGCCGCCTGGGAGTCGGCGACCGGATTGCGGTCATGGTCGACCTCACCATTCGCTTCATCCCGACCCTGGCCGGCGAGTTCGGGGAGACGATCGACGCCCAGCGAGTGCGCGGCTACGACCCGACAGCGCGCAAGGGCGGCCCGATCACCCGCCTGCGCCGCATGGCCCCGATCTTCGTGCCGGTGACGGTCGGCTCCATCGCCGGCGCAGAGGACACCATCGACGCCATGGACCTGCGTGGCTTCGGAGTCGGGCGACGGACCTGGCTTCGCCAGTTGCATTTCGATCGAACCGACTGGCTGGTGGTTGGCGCGTTCGTGGCATTCGCGGCCATTGCGACGTATCTCAACCTGAGCGGCCAATCTCAGCACTACCTGCTGCCCTTCCTGATCGAGCACTGAGCGAGCGCGAGGGCTGCGCCTCCGCAAGGGACCGGTGTGGATGGGTCGTGGATAACTCGGCGCCATTGCCGGAAATTCGTGGAGAAGTCCCCTAGGCAGTTCCGCCGGCAGCCCCTACAGTTCTGTTTGTTCCGGAGGAGCCGGACCACGGTCCCGAGATTGCATCAAGGGGTTGGGGTGAGGTTCCTCCGGGACATTTTTGTGCCCGCCTCCGCGCCTCACCGACGCCCGAGCTCTGGGGGTCGAAGCAGCCAGGACCGATACGAGGGACGGAAGCCGAGTCCGCGCAACGACTCGGCGAGGGCCGATTCGGCCGGCGGCAGGCGGTCGACCCGCTCCAGGCGAAGCTCCCTCAGGGGACCCGACGGGGCGAGCAGCCCGGGCAGCGCCCCTATGGCTCCCCTGGCAACCTCCGGATCCGCGAATGCAGGCAGCGACAAGAGGCCGCGCCCCCCGCGCTCGACGTACAGCGCGGGCGCGCCGTCCGCCAACACCACGTACGCCCCCGGCACGCGGGCCAGCGGCAGCCGCTCCGACTCCGCATCTCGAGGCCACGACAGCGTCGCGCCGTACGGCTGGGCAGGGTCGGCAGCGGCCAGGACCGTGATCTCGGGGCCGCCGTCGGCGTCCGTATCGCGAGCGGCCCGCAGTCGGTCGACGGCTCCGGGGAGCGCGAACTGCGCCGCCCCCAGGCCCGCCACGAAGTAGCCGCGCCGGGCGCGGCCAGCCTCCTCCATCGCCTTGAGCACCGGGTAGACCGATGCGAAGCCGCCGGCCAACCCCTCCGCCAGCACGGCCTCCCGCGTCACCACGCCGTGCCGCTCCAAGAGCGCGAGCGCCTGCGCGTGGCTTCGCTCGGTCGGGGAGCGGCCCTCGCCTACGAGGTCAGCGACCAGCGACCAGCGGCCGGCGGCGCGTGGCGGGCCGGTACCGGCAGGGCGCCCCGGCCGCGTGCTGCGCGATCGCGAGCGACCGAGCGAGAGGGCCCGGAGCGGTGCCAGGGTGTCGTTCGTCACCTCGCCCGACCAGACCAGGTCCCATAGGGCGTCGAGCAGCTCGTCGTCGGTCCGCGCGTCGGCGACGATCGTTCGCAGCTGGCCGTAGAAGGTCGCTCCCCGCCGCGCGAGCTGCTGGCGGATGGCTTGGTGCAGCGGCCCGTCAGAGCGGTCACCGGCCTCGAATGCGCCCGTCGAGGCCAGCAGCTCGGCACGGTCGCGGCGGAAGAGCGCCACGCGGCCGTCGTCGCGGCCGATCGATCCGCGTCCGATCCAGACCACCTCCCCGCCCGCTCCGAGCTCGTCGAGCAGGCGCGGGGTGTAGCCGGCGACGCGAGCCGCCAGCACGTCGCGCTCCAGGATCGACGCTGCGATCGGGTAGCCCTCCAGCTGGGTCACAACCTCGAGCAGCCGGTCGATCCCACCTGCTCGGCTGCCGATCCCGTGCCAGGCCGGCAAGAAGCGCGCGAGCGCCTCCATCGGCACCGGCTCGACCTCTCGGCGCAGCCGCGCCAGCGAGCGGCGCCGAAGCGATCGCATCACCTCGGGATCGGCGAACTCGCGTTCGGTGCCGCCCGGTCGGAAGCTCCCCTCGATAAGCGTGCCGGCCTCGACCAGCGCACGAAGTCGCTCACCGACCCGTTCGGGGGCGATCCCCCAGCGACCGGCGGGGCCGGCAGCGGTGAATGGGGCGTGGGTCCGTGCCCAGCGCATCAGCAACGCATCGAGCGGCGGCTGCCCGTCGGTCGCGGCCGCCAGCCAGGTCTCTGCCACGCCCGGCGGCGGGCTGGCGCCGAGCGCATCCCGATATCGAGCCACTTCCTCGATCGCGATCCAGCGCGCCTCCCCGGCGACGCGAACCTGGATGATCCGCCGATCGGACTCGAGGGCAGTTACGGCCCCCTCGGGATCGGCCAAGTCGCTGCGAGCGGCGACCTCGTCGGCGCGCAGGTCCCCCACTCGCCGCAGCAGGTCGTGAATGCCGTCCACCGTGCGGGCCCTCCGCCCGCCGACCAGGCCCTGCAGCTCCAGCTCAAGGTCCGCCGTGGCGGCCGGGTCGAGCAGCTCGCGCAGCTCATCGGCCCCGAGCAGCTCGGCAAGCAGCTCGCGGTCGAGCGCGAGCGCCTGGGCACGTCGCTCGGCGAGCGGCGCATCGCCCTCGTACATGAAGGTCCCGACCCAGTAGAAGAGGAGGCTGGACGCAAACGGCGATGGAGAGCGAGTCTCCACGCTGACCACGCGAATCTGGCGCGACCGGATCCCGCCCAGCACTTCGCCCAAAGCCGCGAGGTCGAAGACGTCGCGCAGCACCTCACGATAGGTCTCCAGGATGATCGGGAAGGAGCCGTAGCGGCTCGCCACGGTCAGCAGGTCGGACGAGCGCTGCCGCTGCATCCAGAGCGGCGTGCGCTGCCCGGGCCGCCGACGCGGCAGGAGAAGCGCGCGCGCCGCGTTCTCGCGGAAGCGGGAGGCAAAGATGGCCGTCCCGCCCAGCGCATCGGTCACCATTCGCTCGATCTCATCGGGGTCGAACAGGAAGAGGTCCTCCGGTGGCGGCTCCGTTGCCTCTGGCAGGCGCAGGGCAATGCCGTCATCGGTCCAGATGGCCTGCACCGACTGCCCCTGCTCGGCAAGCCGCGCTTCGATCGCCATGGCCCATGGTGCGTGGACGCGGCCGCCGAACGGCGAGAGAAGGCAGACGCGCCAGTCGCCGAGCTCGTCGCGAAAGCGCTCCAGCACCACCTGCCGATCGGTCGGCAGCGCGCCGGTCGCCTCCCGCTGCTCGGCGAGGTAGGAGAGCAGGTTGCGGGCTGCGCGCTCGTCGAGGAAGTGGTCGTCGCGCAGACGGGACTCGGCGTCGGCCGGCTTCTGGGCGTCGAGCTCGCGCACAAACGCCCCGATCGCCCGCCCCAGCTCGACCGGCCGCCCGATCCCGTCGCCCTTCCAGAACGGCATCTTGCCTGGCTCCCCCGGGGCGGGCGTGACGATCACGCGGTCGGCCCGGATCTCGTCGATCCGCCACGAGGAGGCGCCAAGCAGGAAGACCTCGCCGACGCGGCTCTCGTAGACCATCTCCTCATCCAGTTCGCCGACGCGTCGGCCCTTGCTGCCCTCCTCGCCAGCCAGGAAGACGCCGAACAGGCCCCGATCTGGGATCGTGCCGCCCGAGACGACCGCCACCACCCGGGCGTCGTTCCGGCTCTGGATGGTGTCCGAGGTCCGGTCCCACACGATCCGTGGCTTGAGGTCGGCGAACTCGTCCGACGGGTAGCGGCCGGAGAGCATGTCGAGCACGCCCTCCAGCTGCGGCCGCGACAGCTCTCGGAACGGCTCGGCGCGGATCACCAGGGCATGCAACGAGTCGACCGTCCATCGGTCCATGGCTGCCGCGGCGACGACCTGCTGCGCGAGCACGTCGAGTGGATTGCGGGGGATTCGCGTCTCCTCGATGGCGCCGTCGAGCATCCGCCGCACCACCACCGCGGCGACGACCAGGTCGCCACGATGCTTCGGCAGGATCTTTCCGACCGACGGGGCGCCGACCTGGTGGCCCGCGCGCCCGATCCGCTGCAGCCCAGAGGCGACGCTCGGGGGCGCCTCGATTTGCACCACCAGGTCGATCGCCCCCATGTCGATCCCCAGCTCCAGGCTGGAGGTGGCCACCAGCGCGGGAATCCGGCCGGCCTTCAGCTCCTCCTCGATCTGCAGCCGCTGCTCGCGGGCGATGCTGCCGTGGTGGGCGCGGACCAGCTCCTCACCGGCCAGCTCGTTGATACGGCTGCTCATTCGTTCGGCCAGCCGGCGCGAGTTGACGAAGACCAGGGTGGACCGATGCGCCCGGATCAGCTCCAGCAGACGCGGGTACATCGAGGGCCAGATCGAATGGTGTTCCTCCGGACCGGCGGTCTCCTCGACCCCCTGGCCCAGGTTGCCCATATCCTCGACCGGCACGATCACCTCGAGCGCCAGCGGCTTGCGGGAACCGGCATCGGCGATCTCGACCGTGCGGCCCACTCCGCCGAGGAATGCGGCGATGGCGGAGAGCGGGCGCTGCGTCGCCGACAGGCCAATCCGCTGCGGCTCGACATCGGTCAGCACGGAGAGGCGTTCGAGGGAGATGGCGAGATGCGCGCCGCGCTTGGTGCCGGCCATGGCATGCACCTCGTCGACGATCACGTACTCGACTCCGCGGAGCGCCTCACGCGCCTGGCTGGTGAGGAGCAGGTAGAGCGACTCGGGGGTGGTGACCAGGATCTCGGACGGGTCGCGCACCAGCTTTCGCCGCGCATCCGCAGGCGTGTCGCCGGTGCGGGAGGCGACCCGGATCTCGGGCAATACCTGGCCAAGCCGCTCGGCCGTGCGCCGGATGCCCGCCAGCGGGGCGCGCAGGTTGCGCTCGACGTCGTAGGTGAGCGCCTTCATCGGGGAGACGTACAGGACCCGCAATCGGCGTTCGCGAGCGCGAGGCGTCGGATCGGCGAAGAGGCGATCCAGGCACCACAGGAAGGCGGCCAGCGTCTTGCCGCTCCCGGTCGGCGCGTGGAGCAGCGTGTGCTTGCCCGCCGAGATCGCCGCCCAGCCGAGGACCTGCGCACGAGTCGGCTCGGCGAAAGCCTCGCTGAACCAGGCGCGGGCGGGAGCGGAGAAGGGTGCGAGGGGATCAGCCGCGGACACGACGCCGTCAGTCTAGCGCGCGGAGATGTTCCAGAACACCTGTTCTATTCCGCGCCAGCGGGGCACCGCACATTGGACTATGATTGATTGCATGAGCAACCAATCTGCCGCGCCAAGTCCCGTTGACGAGCGCATCACTCGAGCGCTGTCGCGAGGCCACACCATTGATATCACCACCACCGGTCGCCAAAGCGGTCAGCCGCGACGCATCACGCTGGTCTTCCACAACATCGACGGTCGGATCGTCATCAGCGGCATGCCAGGGCGCCGTTCCTGGTATGCCAACCTGCTGACCGATCCACGGTTCACGTTTCACCTGACCGGGCCGGTCAAGAAAGATCTGCCGGCGACCGCCCGGCCGATCGTCGAGCCGGTCGAGCGACAGGCACTGATGTCGCGGGTCGCCCAGAATTGGGGCCGGAGCGACCTTGATGTGATGCTGCAGCGCTCGCCGTTGGTCGAGGTCACCTTCGAAGGGGCCGCGGCGGCCTGACCGTCAGGTTCAGCCCTTGCCGATCCGGCCGAGATGTGTGTCTCGGAAATCGGTCGGCAGCTTCAAGCCATACCCGAGCGCCCGGTCCAGCCCGATGTGGGTCGTGAAGACCGTTCCCGCCAGCACCAGCCACCCGACCTGGGTCCACCATCCGAGCCCGATGAGCGCCAGCGGCCGACCAGGAGCCAAGCCGGAATCAGCAGGAGTGGCGGACCGCCGTTGGCGAGCCAGAGCACCACGCCTGTGGCGAAGATGGCGATCTGCTCCGCGCGCAGGATGAGGCCAACCGCCGTGTTCACTCCCAGCGGAACAGGAAGACCGCCAGCCCAAAGGCGATCACCGCCCAGACCGCCATCCCCAGGAGATCACCACCGATTGCTGAAACCCCCACACCATCATTGGTGACGCGACGCAGCGCGTCGTTCAGGTACGTGAGCGGCAGGAAGTCGGTCACAGTGCGAAGGAAGTCCGGCATGGCGTCGCGGGAGAAGAAGACGCCCGAAAGGAAGGTCATCGGCAGGCTGACGAGGTTGGCGACCGGAGCCGCCTGGTCCTCGTTCTTGGCCCAGCCGGCGATGCTGAAGCCGAGCGCCAGGAAGATGATCGAACCGAGGATCGAGATGGCTAGTAGCAGGAAAACGCTGCCGACCAGCTGGAGGCCGAACCAGAGACCGACCCCCAGCAGGATCAGCACCTGCGCCAGAGCGATGAGCACGCGGCTCGTCACTTGCGCCCCGAGAAAGTAGGCCGGGCTGGTAGGCGTGGCGAAGAGCCGCCGCAGGGCGCCGGTCCGCTTGAGCTGGACAAAGCCGAAGGCGACACTGAAGAGTCCCAGCTGCATCACCGTCAGGCCCAGCATCCCAGGCACCAGGAAGTCGATGTATCCCAGGTCCCGCCCGGGGAGCACCGTGACCGCGACCAACGGCGCTCCGGCACCGGCGCCACCGCCCGCCACCAGCTGTCCGACCAGGGCATTCAGCACCAGGCCGCCAAGCTGTGCCTGTTCCGGCCGCGCCGCGTTGGTGTACGCCAAGAGCCCCGGCGCACCGGCGCTCGGCGGCGCCAGCTGGTAGCCGGCGGGGATCACCAGCACCAGGTCGCGGTGGCCCTCCTTCAGCTCAGCCAGCTCGAGCTGCTGGGCACCAGCCTGGACCTTGAACGTCTTGTTGGCGTCGATGGCCGCCACCAGGGCGCGGCTGCCATCGGAGTGCGCCTCGTCGACCAGTCCAAGCGAGATGCTGGTCCCGCCGCCGAAGTTCAAGACCCCGAAGATGAGCATGATCAACAGCGGCACGATGAGGCTGAAGAAGAGGGCTGCTCTGTTCCGGACGAACATCTTCAAGCTGGCCACGAAGAGGAACCAGTAGACGCCCCAGCGCATCGGCCTAATCCTCCCGCAGAGTGTGGCCGGTCAGGTCGATGAAGACGTCCTCCAGGTTCGCCAGCCGCTCGACTCGTTCCTTGCTGAAGCCGCGCCCCAGGAGGGCGTTGATCAGCCCGTCGGGGGTATCAAGGGCGACGATGCGACCTGCGTCCATGATCGCCACCCGATCGCAGAGCTCCTCCGCCTCCTCCATGTAGTGCGTGGTGAGGATCACGGTATGGCCCCTGTCGCGGATCTGTCGGACGAGGCCCCACAGGTGACGGCGCGCCTGCGGATCGAGCCCGGTGGTCGGCTCGTCGAGGAAGAGAACGCGCGGCTCGTTGACGAGGGCGGCGGCGATGCTGAAGCGCTGCTTCTGCCCACCCGACAGGGTCCGCACCTGGGAACGCGCCTTCTCGGTCAGCTCGACGTCGGCCAAGAGTGCCATGGCGTCGACCCAGCGCCCG